>NZ_JBGLOU010000010.1:0-121475 GCF_041402765.1 Nonomuraea sp. AD125B
GCGGCCGCGCGCCGCTCCGCCAGCCACCGCCCGAACGCCGCCCGCCCGGCCGCCGCCAGCGTCTCCGGGTCGTCGCCCGCGGCGGTCCTGGACAGCACGGCCCCGGTCAGGAACTCCCTGGAAGCCAGGGGCACCGGTCCCACCACGTCGCCGGGGGCCGCGCCGCGCAGCGCCTCGGGAAGCTCGTGCTCCCAGCGGGCGCCCACCGTCACCACCGCCTCCTCGTGCGCCGTTGCCGCGCCGGCCAGTTCGCCGGCATCGGCCGCGACGACCTGCGCCGGCCCGGTCACCCAGACGGCCCGCACCCGCGCGAAGTCCGCCCGGTGCGCGGCCAGGTGCCGCGGGGCCAGCTCGGCCTCCTTGTCCGCGCGGAAGCGCCGCCGCCGGGCGATCCCGGCGAGGTAGGACTCGAACTGCTCGCCCGACATGCCCGCCGCCGCCATCCAGGCCAGCGTGGCCGCCCGGTCGTGCAGCCCGCGCCCCCGGCGGAACGCGTCCGCCGTCGCCTGCAGGTCCGCCGCGCTCACGGGCGCGTCGTCGCCGCCGGCCTCGTCCAGGGCCGCCGCCAGCAGGCACTGGTCCACGATCTCCTGGTACGGCGAGGCGTCGCCCCTCGACAGCGTCCGCAGCATGGTCAGCGCCTGCGACACCGACACGTGCACCCCGTCCACGCTGACGAGCTGCCCGGCCGCCCAGTGCGTCGAGTGGTCGACCAGCCACGGCACCCCGTCCTCGGCGGGCGCGGTCACCGCCACGGTCCCGCCGCCGGGGTGGTCGAGGAGCAGGTCGTAGTCCACCACCGGCGTCCCCGGCCGCTCGTCCACGACGAGCTGCGCCGCGACCGCCGGATGCCGCGCCGCCCAGTCGCGGGCGGCCGCCCGCGCGGCGGGCACGGCGGAGCGGCGGCGCGGCAGCGAGCGCAGCAGCTCCACCCCCGACTCCAGGGCCTGCGCGAACGCGCTTCCCGTCACGGTTTCCCTCCATCCATCAGCCCATCCATCAACCAGGCCGCGATCGTGTCGCTGACCGGCAGCCCGGCCCACAGTTCGACGAACCCCCACGCGCCGTTGGAGTTCAGCTCCAGGAACACGTACTCGCCGCCGGGCGTGACGATGAGGTCCAGGGCGGCGTAGGTGAGGCCGACGTCGGCGACCAGCCGGGCACAGCGCCGCGCCACGTCCTCGGGCAGCTCGTGCGGGCCGTACCGGACGCGGTCGTTGTCGTAGTGCCGCCAGTCGTCCCGGGCCGTGGCGGAGGCGGAGACGTCGATCTCGGCCGCGAGCGCCCGCTCACCGACCACGATGACGCGCAGCTCGACGGCCTTGTCCACGTACGGCTGCAGGATGACGGGCTCGTGCCGCAGCCGGTGCCGCGAGGTCAGGTGCCGCCGCTCGACCACGGTCGTGTACGCCCGGTGCGGCTCGCCGTCGATCCTGAACCGCTCGGCCGCGATCTGCTTGGCCACCAGGCGTCCGCCCGCGGCCTCGTACGCGGGCGCGAGCCGCGCCGGGTCGTTGGTGTAGATCGTGTCGGGCACGGTGAAGCCGAGCGCGGCGGCGCGCGCCAGGTGGAAGACCTTGTTGTGCGCGCGCAGCTCGTCGGCGCGGGTGCCGGGCAGCCAGCGGGCGCCGAGCAGGCTCCACACGCCGTCGAGCATGACCTCGGCCTGCAGCCGGGCGTGCTCCCGGTGGCTGTCCTCGCTCACCTCCGCGGCCGCGCGCGGCCCGCTCGGCCGGCTGCGCCACACCGCGGTGACCTCCGACAGGTCCACGGTGTGCTCGCCGGTGTCGAGGAGCAGCCGCCGCCGGTCGCCGGCGAGCTCCGCGGTGATCCGGCTCGCGCCGGGGAAGTCGCCGTTGTCCCACCAGAGCACGGGTACGCCGGGCCCGTCGTCGCCGAGCAGCCGGGCGCCGCGCCGCAGCAGCGCGCCCAGCACCTTCTCGGCGGCGCCGTCCCCGCGCGCGCTCATGATCATTATCACTGCCGGTCCCGTCCAGAACGTCCTCACGAAAGAGCGCGGTGGGACGTCGCCGTCCCACCGCGCGGTTCAGCTATCGGCTCTCGCCGGATCTCAGATCAGCCACCACTCGTAGGGCACGTCGTCGAGGGTCCAGGCGCTGGCGGTCCACTCCTTGCGCCGGCCGCCGGCCACCTCGCCCAGCTCGGCCTGCGAGAGCTCGGCCCCCTCGAACGGCAGATCGTCGATCGTGATCTTCGACATGACTCACTCTCCTGGCCGCGTCACCGCGGCCCTCCGGGTTCCCGGCGCCCACGATGAGCGCCGGTCGTCCCGAACGTTAGGGATGAGCACTTGAGACTGACTTGTGATCCACTACGGGCCCTTCTCAGTGGCCGCCGTGGACCTGGCGGTAGCGGGAGGGCGCGATGCCGTACCTGGTGGTGAACGCCTGGCGGAGGGTCTCGGCGGAGCCGAAGCCGCAGCGGGCCGCGACGGCCGGCATCGGCAGGGACGTGCCGGCCAGCAGGTGGGCGGCGGCCTCCAGGCGGGCGTGCCTGACGTACTGCGCGGGCGTGCGGCCGAGATGGGTGAGGAACAGCCGGGTCAGGTGCCGGACGCTGATCCCCGCGCGGGCGGCCAGCGCGGCGGCGGACAGGTCGTCGTCCAGGCAGGCGAGGACGTGCTCGACCACGCCGCGCACCACGTCGTTGCCGGGCGGCGGCGCGGCCGTGAAGATGCTCATCTGCGCCTGGTTGCCGGGGCGCTGCAGGTAGATCACCAGGTGGCGGGCGATCAGCCGGGCCATCTCGGCGCCGTGGTCCTCCTCGATCAGCGCGATCGACAGGTCCAGCGCGCTGGTCACCCCGGCCGAGGTGATGAGGTTGCCGTCCCGGATGTAGATGGGGTCGGCGTCCACGGTCACCTCGGGGTGGCGGGCGGCCAGCTCGCCGGCGTAGCGCCAGTGGGTGGTGACGCGCCGCCCGTGCAGCAGGCCGGCGGCGGCCAGGATGCCCGCGCCGGTGCAGATGGAGGCGATGCGGCGACTCTCGCGCGCCAGCCGGCGTACGTGGGCGACGATCAGCGGGTTGCCCGCGGCCTTCTCGTGCCCGAGACCGCCCGAGACGAGCACGGTGTCGAACGGGCCGGTGGCGCGCTCCAGCGGGTGACCGCCCTGCAGGCTCAGCCCGGTGGGCAGGCTGATGGGGTGGCCGCCCGGCGTCAGCAGCTGGGTGCGGTAGGGGACGCGGGCGCGGCCGTACTCGCTGACCATGCCGAGGCTCGTGGTGACGCAGGCGATGTCGATCAGCTCGGCGCCGTCGTAGCCGACGACGGCGACCCGGCGCACGTCCATGAGACGAATCTAGTTCGCTTTCCCGGCGGAAGCGGCGTAACGGCTCATGACCGGGTCCACGGCGACCCGGACCGGCCGGCACACCGTCTGCCCGTGCTCCCGGAACAGCACGTCCCGCGCGACGAACCGGCCGAGGTCGGCGCGTACGTGCCCGGACAGGTCGCAGGCCGCGCAGCCGCCGCCGTCCCAGTCGACGGCGGTGCGCGCCACGGCGTCGAACAGCGTCTCCGCGCCCGTGTTGGTGAACGGCGCGGCCTCCCGCAGCGTGTCCAGGTCGCCGTAGAGCTCCGAGACCGGCAGCCAGCCGTCCGCCGTACGGAACTCCGGCCAGGCCAGCACCACCAGGTCGGGGACCACCGGCCGCAGCAGGGGGAAGCGGGCGTGCCAGAAACGGCCGTCCACCAGCAGGCCCCTGACGCGGGTGGGGATGCCGCAGGCCCGGGAGACGGCCTCCAGCACCGCCAGGCGCTGGCTGCACGACCCCCGGGCGCGGAGCAGGGTGCGGGACGCCGGCTGCTCGTCGTCCAGGGCGTACACGGGCCGCACCCGTGCGGCGACGAGCCGGTGCGCGGCGATCAGCAGGTCACGTCCCGCCGCCCCGGCCGCGCGGGCCTCGGCGGCGAGCGCGAGCACCCGCGGATGGCCGTGGTCGAGGATCGGCGTGGCGGCCAGGTACGGCGACAAGTCGCTCATGGAACGGGAGCATAGGGACGCTCCCGCCCCTGGAGAAGGGCGGCGTCTCAGGGACGGCGCTCGTCGTCCGAGCGCGCCAGGGCGGGCACCTTCGCCGGGTCGCCGGCTCCGGCGTCGGCCGGGCGGCCGAGGCGGCTCGGCCACCAGGCCCGGCCGCCGAGCTCCCGCACCAGCGCCGGGACCAGCAGCGACCGCACCACCAGGGTGTCGAGCAGCACGCCGAACGCCACGATGAACGCGATCTGCACCAGGAACGACAGCGGGATCACCACCAGCGCGGCGAACGTGGCGGCCAGCACCACGCCCGCCGAGGTGATCACCCCGCCGGTGGTGACCAGGCCGCGCAGCACGCCCTCCCGCGGCCCGTGCCGCCCGGTCTCCTCGCGTACGCGGGACATGAGGAAGATGTTGTAGTCCACGCCCAGCGCGACCAGGAAGACGAACCCGTACAGCGGGACGGAGGCGTCGCTGCCGGTGAAGCCGAACAGGTGCGTGAAGACCAGCGCCGAGACGCCGAGCGTGGCCAGGAAGTTCAGCGCCACCGTGGCCACCAGGAGCAGCGGCATCACCAGCGAGCGCAGCAGGAGGACCAGGATGAGCAGGATGATCACCAGCACCACCGGGACGATGATGAGCGTGTCCTCCCGCGCGGTGTCGGTCGTGTCCAGGCGCTGCGCGGTGTAGCCGCCGACGATGGTGCCCTGCTCGCGGTCGAGGGCGGCGCGCAGGCGGGCGACCGTGTCGAGGGCGGCGTCGCTGTCCGGCGCGTCGCGCAGCGTGGCCTCGACGAGCACCTTGCCGTCCACGACCGTGGGGGCGCCGCCCGGCCGGCCGCCCGCGCTGACCGCCGCCGCCTCCGAGACGCCTCTGACGGCCTCGGCCGCGGCCACCACGTCCTCCACCCGCTCTGCCGGGGCGACGATGACGGCCGGCTGGCCCGAGCCGCCGGGGAAGTGCTCGCCGAGCGTCGCCTGGGCGGCCACCGAGGGGGTCTCGCCGACGAAGGTCTCGTCGAGGGGCACGCCCCGCGCCTCCAGCTGCGGTGCGAGCAGGGCGAGCGCGGCCAGTGGCAGGACGGTGGCGACCCAGAGCCGGCGCGGGCGGCGGTCCACCCAGCCGGCGACGCGGCTCCAGATCCCGCTCGCCCCGGCCTCCGCCGAGCGCGGCCTGGCCGGCCACAGGGCGGCCCGGCCCAGCAGGACGAGGGCGGCGGGCAGGAACGTCAGGGCGCTCAGCGCGGCGCAGGCGATGCCGATCGCGCCGACCGGGCCGAGTGCCTTGTTGTTGGTCAGGTTGCTGAGCAGCAGCGCCAGCAGGCCCAGGGCCACGGTGGCGGCGCTGGCGAGGATCGGCTCGACCGAGCGGCGCAGCGCCACCCGGCCGGCGGCGTAGCGGTCGCGGCCGGCGGCCAGCTCCTCGCGGAAGCGGGCGGTCAGCAGCAGCGCGTAGTCGGTGGCCGCGCCGATCACGAGGATGGACAGGATGCCCTGGACCTGGCCGTCGACGCGGACGATGTCGCGGTCGGCCAGGACGTACACGACGGCGCAGGCCAGGCCGAGCGCGAAGACCGCGCCGACGATGATGACCAGCGGCAGCAGCACGCTCCGGTACACCGCGAGCAGGATGACCAGCACGGTCACCAGCGCCACCAGGAGCAGCAGCCCGTCGATGCCGGCGAAGGCGCCGGCCAGGTCGGCGCGGGAGGCGGCGGGGCCGGCGAGCTGCGCCCGCAGCCCGTCCACGGCCACCGCGTCGCCGATCCGGTCGAGGGCGTCACGGAGGTCGGAGCCGGAGAGCTCGGGGTTGAGCGGGACGACGCCCTGCAGGGCGCGCTCGTCGTCGGAGGGGAAGGCGGGGGAGGGCGTGCCGGCGACGTCCCGCGCGCCCTTCAGCGCGGCGATCGCCCGGGTGGCGGCGGCCTGCTGCGCCTCGGTGAGGGCGGCCTCGCCCCCGTCGGCCGTCCACACCACGATGACCGGCTGCGCCTCGCCCTGCCGGAACTTCTCCTGCTCCTCCAGCACCCGCGTGGACTCCGCGCTCTGGGGGAGGAAGGCGGCCTGGTCGTTCGTGGACACCTCGCCGAGCTTGCCGGCGAACGGCCCGAGGCCGCCGCCCACCGCCAGCCATACCAGCACCAGCAGCGCCGGGACGAGCCAGCGGACATGCCGCCGCGCCATCGTGATCACCTCTCCGTCACGACCGATAACTCAATCACTGAGTCTCTCAATTATTGAGTTAATGTAGCATGGGCGCATGAACGGCGACACCGCAGGGGGCGGGGATCTCGGGCTCCAGGCGTTCGCGGCGCGGCTGCGCCGCATGACGGCCGAGTTCAACCGCATCGCCCACGAGTTCGCCAACGAGCACGGGCTGCACACGACCGACGTCCAGGCGCTCATCATGATCTACGACGCGCCGACGCCGATCACCCCGAGCCGGCTGCGCGACGAGCTCAACCTCACCTCCGGCGCCGTCACGGCCTGCCTCGACCGGCTGGAGCGGGCCGGGCACATCCGCCGGGTGCGCGACGCGCACGACCGCCGCGTGGTCCACCTGCACTACCTCGCCACCGCGCAGGAGTTCGCCGCCGCGTTCTTCCGGCCGCTGGGGCGCAGCACCGGCAACGCGCTGGCCCGCTTCGGTCCCGACGAGCTCCGCACCGTGGCCGCCTTCCTCGACGCCATGAACGAGGAGCTCGCCGTGCTGCGCTCGGCGCCCCGCTCCCGCTGACCCTGTCCTGCTGCTCTCTTCTTCGGGTGCGGGGGCGGGAACGGTTGCGTTCCGGGGCGCCGGATTACCGGGGGACCAGCGGGCGGGCCGTCGGGCGGATGCGGCGGGCGCGGTGGGCGGCCAGCTCCCTGACGATGTTCGTACGCGGCAGCCCGCGCGGCGGGGCGTCCTTCCCCGCGGCCATGAGGTCGGCGTACAGGCGGCGGCCCTTGACCCGCACCATCTCGGCGTAGCCGGGGTCCACGAGGTCGAGCAGGGCGGCGCCGAGCATCCACCGCGAGCGCCAGCGGGCGACGGCGAGGCCGCGTTCGGCGCTCGTGCCGGCCGCCTGGAGGTCGGCGCGCAGGTCGCCGACGGCGGCGATGAGGTCCTGGATCGCCCGGCGGGCGTGCTCCTGGCGCACCGCGTGCACTCTGGTCCGCCAGCCGATCGCGAACGTCGCCGCCGTGCACACGGCCAGCGCCACGACGGCCGCCACCGGGATGCCCGCCGCCGAGATCCCGGCGGCGCCCCAGGGGGCGGCCGTGTCCGTCCAGGTGATGTCTGCACGCATGTTCGGAACCTACGGCCTGCGGCCTCAACAGTGGATCAAGCGCACGTGCGAAAACGATCAACTTAGCGGCGCGGCCGGTCCCGTACAGCACGGTGTCCCGCGGGGGAGCTCCGCCCGCGGGACACCCGATCCTGGCGTTCCGGTCAGGTACGGCGCCAGCGGGCCTCGCCCAGGCAGTACACGCCGAACAGCAGCAGGCCCAGCGCCACCACCACGAGCAGCCACGGGCCGACCGGGGTGTCGGCGAACGCCCTGAGCGTGGCGTCGATGCCGCCCGCCTTGTCGGCGTCGTGGGTGACGGCCGCCTGGATGACGAACACGCCGGCGCCGGCCGCGATCAGCCCGCGGGCCAGGTAGCCGGCCAGGCCGAGCCGGTCCATCATGGCGCTCGCCTTCGCCGGCATCGGCTTGAGGTTCTCGCGGAACTTCTTCTTGAAGCCGTAGTGCATCCAGTAGACGCCCAGCGCGATGATGCCGAGCCCGACCGCGCCGACCAGGAGCGGGCCGCCGGGAAGGTCGAGCAGCTTGCCCGTGATGTCCCTGGACTTCTCGTCGTCGGAGTTCGTCTCGCCGGTCAGCAGCATGGTCAGCAGCGCGACGCAGATGAACGCGTACACCGCGACCCGGCTGATCGCCTCGACCCGGTCCTTCACTTTGCGGGCCTTGATGGCCTCACCGACCTGCCAGACGATCAGGGCGGCGAACCCCACCACCATGATCCACAGAATGACCGAGCCGAACGGCAGCGACGCCACCTCGCTGATCGCGCCGTTCTTGTCGGCCTCGCGGCCACCGTTGCCGCCGAAGGCGATCTGGATCGCCAGCACGCCGATCAGCGCGTACAGCACCGCACGGCAAACCAGGCCGACGCGCGCAAGCCTGTCCACGGCCGGGCTGTCGGTCGCCCGTCGCGCCAGGGTCTCCGTCTCGCTCATACAATCCTCCGGTCATGCGTTGGAAGACCAACGAAGTTCCCCGTAACGGGGCGCCTAGGCGTTTTCCAGGTCAGGACGCCCGGCGGGGGCGTGGAAGGGCATGATCGTGAACGGCGCACGGGCACGGCCCCGCGGACGTAGGATCTGCGTCCGGAGCGCCGTCCCGACGTCGGGACCGCGTCCGCAGAGCCGTTCCGTCGTCGGGAGGGGAGCCCGCATGACCGTGACCCCCGCGCAGCTGCGCGCCCTCGCGAGCCGCGCCGACGCGCTCGCCGCCGAGGTGCGCGAGCTCTGCCTGAGCGCTCCCGCAGGGACGCCCGAGCGCGACCACCTCGGGGCGGCCTGGCAGGCCGTCGAGCGGCTGTCGGCCGGCGCCGACGACCTGGGGCGCGCGGCCGGCGACCTCGCCGCGCTCCAGGCCCGGCCGTGCGGCATGCCGTGGGGCGTCTGCCCGGAGCACGGCAACACGCTCTCCACCCGCGCGGGCATCTCCACCTGCCGGGTCTGCCGCCGCGAGTGGCCCCACGACCGCTTCGGCCGCCCGTGCGAGGAGCCGGTGACCTGGAAGGTCATCGACGGCGCCGGCGCGGAGACGCGGATGTGCGACGGCCACGTCCTCGGCGCACGCGCCGTCTCAGCGGGCGCCACATTCGTCCGCCTGGAACAGGCGGACGCCCACCCCTGACCCGGGTCCGCCCAGAGCGAGGGACGCTCACCACTGACGCGCGTTCGCCTGGCGCGGCGGACGCCCGCCTCCGGTCCGGCCGTCACCCTCCGATGGCGTGGGCGAGCTCCTTCGGATGGGTGAGCTGCGGGTGGTGGCCCGCGCCCGGGATGACGGTGACGGTGGCTCGGGGGAGGGCGTCCAGGAGTTGCCGTCCCTCCGGGGTGAGCGGGTCGCGGTCGCCGATGACGACGTGCAGCCGCCCCTCGTACTCGCGCAGCCGCTCTCGCAGGTCGGCGCGCCATCGGCGGTTGCCGGCCGCCGCCAGGGCGTGGGCGACGCGGGACGCGACGCCGGGACGGCGTAGGTCGGCGGCGCTGGTCCGGAGGGCGTCCGCGTGCGCGGGGTCCCCCGTGAGGCGCCGGGCCAGTGTCCCGGGGCCCGCCTGCTTCAGGTACAGGCGGGTGGCGGGCGCCCACGACGCCGTACGCCGCTGCAGGAAGAACGGCGCGACCAGCGTGAGCCGACCCGGTGAGACCCCTGCCTCCAGCGCCGCCGCCGCCGCGCCGATCGAGTGGGCCACCACGTGGTCCACGCCCCCGGACACCAGCGCGGCCACCCACGACCCCCAGTCGCCGGGCCCGCCGCCGCTCAGCCCGAGCCCCGGCAGGTCGGCGACCCGTACGTCCCCCAGCGCGGCCGCCACCCCCGCCCACGTGTCGGCGTTGACCGGCAGGCCGGGCAGCACCACGGCCGGCGCGCCCGCCGGGCCGAGCTCGAACGTCCGCACCCCGCCCACCGTCGTGAACCGCCGCCGCCCGTCCTCCGGCGCCTCCCCGAACCGATGCGCCGCCAGCTCGTCGGCCCACCGGCGGATCGCGCCGGCGGTGTCCGGCCGGTCGAGCCCGTGCCGGGCGGCGAACTCGTCCGCCGGCCCCGTGGGATAGCGCTCCTCCGACAGGAACGTCAGCGTCTCGGGATCGGTCCTGGTGAGGCGCGGAGGCAGCCGCCTGATCAGCGCCACCGGCACCCGCAGCCGGGGCGCGGGCACCTCGTAGTGGCGGGCGACGAGCGTGAGCAGGTCGGGAAGGGCGGGTGTGCGCTCGTCCAGCACCCAGTACGCCCGCCGCGCCGCCCCCGGATCCTCCGGCAGCAGGACCATGAACCGCGCGAGGTGACCGGCCTCGACCACGGGCACGAACGTCCGCCCGTTCCCGGGCAGCGCGGCCAGCCGCCCCCGCCAGATGTCGGCGACGCTCGCCGCGAGCCCGAGGTACTGGCCGGCCTCGCCGATCACGCTGGACGGGTTGACGATCGACCAGGGCACGCCCAGCTCGTCCGCCTCCGATTGCAGGACGGCGTCCGCCTCGGCCTTGGACGCCTCGTACGCGCCGAGCGCCGCGTACGCCGCCCGCCGCCGTTCCTCGTTCCACGCCCCCGGGTCCTGCCCGCCCACCCGGTAGCCGGACACGTGGACCAGCCGCCGCAGCCGGGGCAGCCGCGCCGCGAAGGCGACGATCGCCCGCACGCTGTCCACGTTGGCCTGGCGGGCCTGCTCGGCCGTCATCCCGAACCGGTAGGCCCCGGCGCAGTTGTAGATCTCCGTGACGTCGTCCCAGCTCCCGTCCGCCAGCAGCGACGGGGCCGCGAAGTCCGCGCGTACGCGGGCCGGCGCCGGGTCGTGCCCGCGCTCGGCCAGCCACCGGGCCAGCCGCTCGTACGACTCCTGACTCCGGGTGGCCACGCTCACCCGCGCGCCGGCCCGGCCCAGCTCCAGGACCAGGGAGCGCCCGACGTACCCCGCCGCCCCGAACACCAGGGCATGCCGCTCGCCCATGCTCAGGCCGCCAGCAGCACGGTGAGGGCGTGCGCGGCGCAGCGCATCGGCTCCACCGACCGCTGGGCCCGGGAGACGATCATCGCGCCCTCGACCGTGCTCACTACGGCGGTGGCCAGCGTCCTCGCCTCGGCGGGGGAGCGGCCGTGCGCCGCGAGGTGGGCGGCGACCGGCTCGATCCAGGAGTCGAAGGCCCGCGCGCACGCCTCGCGCAGCCGTTCGCTCTGCCCGCCCATTTCCAGGGCGACCACCGACACGGGGCAGCCGAGCTGGAAGTCGCTGTCGGCGAGCATCCCGGCCAGCACCTCGACGACCTGTCCGACGACCTCGCCGGGCGGCCCGCCGGGCGCGTCGGCCAGCAGGGCGCGGAACCGCTCGGCGGCCAGCTCGATCGCCTTCTCGCCCAGGGCCTCCTTGCCCTCGGGGAAGTGGAAGTACAGCGACCCCTTGGGGGCGCGGGCGTGCTCGGTCACGGTGGCGAGGCCGGTGCCGCTGTAGCCGCGTGCCTGGATGAGCTCCAGCATCGACTCCACCAGCCGGGCGCTCGTCCGGCCGCCCTTGGTCTGCTCGGTCATGGCGACATAATAGACCGGTCTATATATTTTTGCGAAACGGAAACAGGGCAGAATGCGGACGTGCGCGACGACGGCCTGCTCATCCACCGCTTCCACGTCGGCGACCTCGCCTGCACGGTGATCAGCGACGGCCAGCCGGGACCGCCCCTGGAGCCCGAGCTGTCGTCGTTCTTCACCCCCGGCAGCGGCGTGCCCGAGCCCGAACTGGCCGCCGCCGTCGCCGCGGAGGGCCTCGGCAGGCGTACGCTCACCTGCGGCTACAACTGCCTCTGCGTCGAGACCCCGGACGGCCTCGCGGTGATCGACACCGGCCTCGGCAAGGACTTCCTCGGCTACGGCCCCTACTTCCGGCCCCTCGTCGGCAGGCTCCCCGACGGGCTGCGCGCGGCCGGGCTGCCGGAACCGGCCGCCGTCGTCCTCACCCACCTGCACGAGGACCACGTACGCGGGGCCGTCTGGCCCGGCGAGCCCGCCTACCCCGGCGCCGTCGGGCACGTGCACGCCGCCGAGCTCGCCTTCTGGTCCTCGGCCGCCGAGAGCGCGCTCCCCGAGCAGCGGGGGCCGGCGCGCGAGGCCATCCGCGTCCTCGGCGAGCGGCTGCGGACGTTCACGTACGACGCCGAGATCCTGCCCGGCCTCCACACCGTCGAGGCCGCCGGGCACACGCCCGGGCACACCGCCTACCTGGTGCGTTCGCGCGGCGAGCGGCTGCTCTGCCTCGGCGACACCTTCTACGACCCGCTCCAGCTGAGCCACCCGTCCTGGCGCACCCCCTGGGACTGGAACGCCGCCCGATCCGTACGCAGCCGCCGCCGCCTCCTCGCCCTGGCCGCCGCAGAGAACCTGCTCGTGCACGCCTACCACCTGCCCTTCCCCGGCCTCGGCCGGATCGAGCGGCACGGCGACGCGTTCCGCTGGCGCCCCACCGTCGTCGCGGCCTGATCCGGAGGCTCACGGGTAGGCGGAGCCCATGAGCGAACGACAAGCGCCCGTCATCGTCGTCGGCGCCGGCCTCGCGGGCCTGGCCTGCGCCGTCCACCTGCACGAGGCCGGCGTCCCGGTACGGGTCCTGGAGGCGTCCGACGGCGTCGGCGGCCGGGTGCGGACCGACGTCGTGGACGGGTTCCGGCTCGACCGCGGCTTCCAGGTGCTGCTCACCGGCTACCCCGAGGCGCGCCGCGTCCTCGACCTCTCGGCCCTGGACATACGGGCGTTCGCCTCGGGACTGCTCGTCTGCGGCGCGGGCGTCCGCTCCCGGGTGATGCTGCCGTGGCGCCATCCCCGGCACGCGTTCAGCGGGCTGCTGTCGGGGATCGGCACCCCGCGCGACAAGGCCGTGCTGGCCGCGATCACCGCCCGTGACATGACCTTTCCCGCCTCCCGGCTGCGCCGCGGCCACGACCGGACCACCCTGGAGGAGCTGTACGCCTGGGGGATGTCCGACGCGATGATCGACGGCCTGCTGCGCCCGTTCCTCGCCGGCGTGCTGCTCGAACGCGGCCTGGAGACCTCCAGCCGGGTCTTCCACCTGCTCTGGCGCTCCTTCGCGCGCGGCAGGACCGGCGTGCCCGCGTTCGGCATGGGCGAGATCCCGCGCCAGCTCGCCGACCGGCTGCCGCCGGGGACCGTCACCCTCGGCGCCCGCGTCACCCGCGTCGCCTCCGGCGGGGTCGTGATCGAGAGCGGCGGCACGTACGACGGCGCGGCGGTGGTGGTGGCCGCCGATCCCGGCGCGGCCGGCCGGCTGCTGCCGGGGATCGAGACCCCGCGGATGCGCCCGGTCACCACCTTCTACCACGTCGCGCCGCGCTCGCCGCTGAAAGAGCCCGTCCAGGTCATCGACGCCACCGGCGCGATCACCGACACGATCGTGCTCACCGACGCCGCGCCCACGTACGCGGCCGACGGGCGGGCGCTGATCTCCACGTCCGTCCTCGGCGTCACCGGCGACGAAAGGCCGGTGCGCGAACGGCTGACCGAGATCTACGGCGACACCTCGTCCTGGGAGCACCTGGCCACGTACCAGGTGCCGGAGGCGCTGCCCGCGATGCCGCCGCCGCACCCGCTGCGCAGCCCCGTCCGGCTGCCCAACGGCGTGTACGTCTGCGGCGACCACCGCGACACCGGCTCCCAGCAGGGCGCCCTCGTCTCGGGGCGGCGCGCGGCCCAGGCCGTGCTGTCCGCCCTCCACGCACCGGCGCCCCGCCGCGCGCCGGCCGCGCGTCAGCACTGAGCACGGCCGTTGCCGTCAGCGGAGGACGGCGACCTCCTCGCCCGGCTCGCTCGCCGCCGACAGGGCGGCGACGCGGGCGCGCGTCACCGCGTACGGGCCCGGCGTCGTCCGCCCGTCCAGCGTGATCCGCGCGACCCCGCGGCTCCCGGCCGCGACGTAGTAGTGCCGGCCGGAGGGCGCCCGCCACCACGCGCCGGCCACCACGTCGCGCCGGAGCCGGCTGCAGTCCCAGGTGCCGCTCCGGCCCCCGGTGCGCAGGGCGGACGTACGCCCGCGAGAGGTGCTGAACAGCACGCCCCGCACCACGCTCCCGCCCCTGGCGTCGGCCAGCCGCAGGCAGATCCAGCGCCCGCGCGCCCCCTCGGGCAGCGCGCCGCGCCAGAACTCCCACGCCGCCGCCACCTCGGCGCCGCCGGCCGGCCACTCGGCCGCGCAGCCGAGCCCCTTCCAGACGCCGAACCCGTCCAGCGGGCCGCCCTGCGGCGGCCGGTAGCGGGCCTCGGCGGGGGAGATCCCGCCGAGATCGAGCATCGTGTACGGCAGTCCGGGCGCGATCTCCGGCGCCCGCAGCCGCAGCACCGGCCCCCGCAGACACCGCCCGCCCGCCGCCGGCACCGGCACAGTCACCGGCGCGGTCACCCCGCCCTCGATCCCGACCGGACGCCACACCGGGGACCGGCCGGCCAGCGGCGCGGCCGACAGCTCGCGCACCCACGGCGGCACCAGGTAACGGCTGCCCGCCGCCGTGACGCGCAGCGTGAGCGGGGGAGCGCCGCCGGGCCTGGCGCGCGGCGCGGGGAACACCTCCAGCCTGCCCGGCCCGCCCGCCTCGGTGTAGCGGGCGACCTGCTCGCCGTCGCGCGCCAGCACCACGGCCGCGCCGTCCACGCGCCCGGCGTACAGGAGCTGCCCGGTGCGCCGCCCCCAGGCGCGCAGGGCGCGGCCGACGAGCGCGGCGTCGCGGGTGAGCGCGCCGCGCGGCTCCCACGTGGACAGGTCCAGCTCGGTGCCGCGCCGCCAGGCGCCCGGCGCGGCCGACACGGCCGCGGGGACGGGCGGCTCGCCGGCCGCGCCGACGGCGACGACCTCGGGCGTGCCGAACACCACCGCCACCGTGACCGCCACCGTGACCGCCGCCGCCAGCGCCGCCGTGACCGCGCCGGCGACCAGCCGGGCCCGCGGCCGGCCGCCGGGCAGCCGGCCGTAGCAGCGGGCGAGCGTCGGGTCGGACGAGGGACGGAACATCGCCGCCGCGCCGTCGCCGAACCGCCCCTCCAGCGCCGCGACCTCCGCCAGCGCGCCGCCGGGATCGGCCACCCGCGCCCCGGCCAGGATCGTCGCCACCTCGCCGGCGGGCCGCCCCTCCAGCCGCAGCAGCGCGTACGCCGCCCGCGCCCCCGGCCGCAGCGCCATCAGCTCCTCGGTGACGGCCGCGTCGGCGCCCCGGGTGGTGGCGGGCACCACCTCCAGCCGCGCGAGCCGCCCGGACCAGGGCAGGATCCGGGCCCGCAGCGCCCGCCGCAGCACTGTCCGGCGCAGCCGCGCCTGGTCGCGCCCGCGATGGCGGGCCAGCGCGGCGGCGGCGAGCCGGTGTGCGAGCACCAGCCTGCGCTCCTCACCGGCGGACGGCGGCAGGACCAGGTAGGCGAGCCACACCAGGTCGCGGTACGGCCGCGCGAGGCTCCTGCTGTCTCTGACGGACCGTCGCACAGGCTGCTCCTCACCTTCGGTGACGGGGGGATTGCGCACCGCGACAGCAGGGTAACGGCCGTTCTTTCCGCGCATGGGCAGGTTGCCGAAATTCGTCCACCGGTCCGGCGCGGCCGTCTGGACAGGGAGCGGCGACCCCGCCAAGCTGGGAACCTCTTCCCCCGAGCCGAGGTGAGCGGTGCCCGAAACCCTGCTGCGCAACACGTTCCACGTTCCCGCCCCGCCCGACGCGGTACGGGCCCATCTGAGCGAACCGGCCAGCTACATCGGCCTGTCGCCGCTGGTGGTCGAGGTGCGCGACGTGCGGCGCGAGGCCGGTCTGATCCACTATGTCAGCGTCGAGCGCTTCCGCTTCCTCGGCTTCCTGCGTTACGACAACCTCATCAAGGTCACGCTGCGGCCCACCGAGGACGCCGTCGAGGGCGAGGTGGACAGCCCCGGCGGGATCCGGATGACGTACCGGTTCGGCCTGACCGCCCGCGACGGCGGCACCGAGGTGACCGACGAGCTGCGGCTGCGGGCCGCCTTCGGCCCCCTGCTCGGTTACGCCGCCCGTACGGCCCGCGGGGTGCAGCTCGCCCGCGCCGGCATCCTCGCCGAGCGCGCGCCCGCCCTCTGAACCCGGCGCACAGCCGCCGGGGGCTGCGGTGCGCCGACGGCCGCCCGACCGAGCCGCGACGGCGATCAACTCGTGATGTGCGCCTGCCACGATCCGGCGCATGACCCCCCGTCACCTGACCGTGGCCGCCTTCCTGGCGGGTGTGCTCGCGGGCTGCGCCGCCGCGCCCGCGCCCCCGCCCTCGGCCGTCCCCGCGCCCGCGGGGGCGGCGCAGCCGGGCGTGGAGCAGCTGCACGCCTCCGAACTGCGGCCCGGCGACTGCCTCGCGCCGATGCCCGAGAGCTTCGTCGTGACGCTCGTGTCCTGCTCGGAGCCGCACGCGGCGGAGTACGCCACCACGTACGTGGTGCCCGACCAGCCATGGCCGGGCGAGAAGGCGGTGGACCTCCTCGCCCGCGAGGGATGCGCGCCCAGGATGCGGTACGTGCCCGAGCGCAGGGCGGAGCTCACCGTGGCCGCGCTGGTGCCGGAGGAGGCGGACTGGCCCCGTTACCGGACCGCGTACTGCCTGGCGGTCCGGGCCGACGGCGGCGAGCTCGTCGGCCGGGTCATCCTGTGACGGGGACCGGCCGGGAGACGGGCGCCGCCAGGTCGTGGCCGGAGCGGGCCAGCCAGACCACCTGCAGCGCCCCGGCGAGCGCCCCGACGCCGCCGATGAGGGTCCAGCCCGACTCGACCGGCGTGCCCGACATCGCGAGGACGGCCGGCACCAGCAGCCCGAGCCACGGCGTCACCAGGGCGGCGATGCCGTACGCGACCGTGCCGGGACGCCAGCGGCCGTCGTCGTCGCGCTGCGCCCGCAGCACCAGCACCGTCCAGGCCAGGGTCGCCACCGCGATCACCAGGTAGAGCAGGCCGATGTCGGGCAGGCCGGTCAGGTCCAGCAGCGCGACGACCGTCGTGCCCCCGAACCCCAGCGCGCCCGCGCTCCTGATCAGCTCCGCCCCCTTGAGCCGGGGCCGCAGCACCGGGCGGACCAGCACCGGGTGGATCAGCACGACGACCGCCCACATCGACAGCGCGCTGATCACCTCCGCCCACCCCGGCCACGGCGTCGGGATCGGGTGGAGCAGCAGCGTGGTGGCCGCGGCGGCGTACAGGGAGAACCGCGCCCGCCGGACCCTCGGCTCCTCCTCGTCGCGGGGCGCCGTCTCCAGGGGACCGCGCAGGACCTGCCACAGCGCCCAGGCCCAGGGGACGGCGGTCAGGGCGGCGATCGGCACGTCCGAGCCCGTCTCGCCGGCGTCGGGATCCCGCATGATCGTCAGCCGCCACAGCGGCGCCAGGTCGCCGGTGGCCGTCGCGACGACGACGGCCACCGCCACCGCGGCGACGTAGACGCCCGTCACGATCAGGGCGGGCAGGGCGGAGCGGCGAGACGGCACGGGACACTTCCGAGGGGGGTGAGCGGAGGTCGGGCGCTCACCCTATCGGCGGTCCGGCGCGAAGTCGATCAAGCGCTGAGCCGGGCCAGCTCCTCCTCCGTGAGCTCCAGCTCCGCCGCCGCGACCGAGTCGAGAATGGTCTCCGGGCGGCTCGCCCCCGGGATCGGGATGACGACCGGACTGCGGGCCAGCTCCCAGGCGAGGCAGACCTGCTGCGGCGAGACGCCGCGCTCGCCGGCGATCGCGTGGAAGGCGGGGTGGCCGCTCAGCTCCCCGGTGCGTCCGATCCCGCCCAGCGGCGACCAGGGCAGGAAGGCGATGCCGAGCTCGGCGCACACGTCGATCTCGGGCTCGCTGGAGCGGAAGCGCGGCGAGAACTCGTTCTGCACGCTCACCAGCAGGTCGCCGAGGATGGCGTGGGCGAGCCTGATCTGCGCGGGGTCGGCGTTCGAGATCCCGGCGAACTGGATCTTGCCGGCGTCGTGCAGGTCCTTCAGCGCGCCGATCGTCTCCTCGTACGGCACCCTCGGGTCGGGCCGGTGGTGCTGGTAGAGGCCGATGGCGTCCACGCCGAGGGCCTTCAGCGAGCGGTCGCAGGCCCGCTTGAGATAGGAGGGGCTGCCGTCCACGTCCCACCCGCCGGGCGTCCGGGTGTGGCCGCCCTTGGTCGCGACGAGCACGGCGGCGGCGTCGCCCGGCCACAGGGACAGGGCGCGGGCGACCAGCCGCTCGTTGTGGCCCACGTCGGTGTGGGAGGGCGTATAGGCGTCCGCCGTGTCGATGAGCGTGACACCGGCGTCCAGGGCCGCGTGGATGGTACGGATCGACTGGTCCTCGTCCGGCATGTGACCGGCCACCGACATCGGCATGGCGCCGAGCCCGATGGCTCCGACCTGCCGGTTTCCGAGGGTACGGGTCCTCATGGCGTTGTGCATGGGACCACCCTGTCCGCTGGAGCGCGCTCCAGGTCAAGCCCGGCGCCCACGCGGCGGTCTATTGGGCGGCCCGTTGGGTGGCCCGCAGTTCGTCGAGGAGCTTGGCGGGCTCCTCGACGGTGACCGTCAGCGCGGGGTGGCGCAGCACGCCGAGCGGTTCGCTGCCCGACACCGACCGGCGGAAGCGGATGCACACCCCCAGCCGGGTGTTGCTGCCGAAGGTGAGGCCGCCGTCCGCGAGCGACAGGTGCGGCCCGATCGCCTTGATCGCCGAGTACGGCCCCGACAGCTCCGCGCCGGCCACGTTCGCGCGCGGCGACAGCACCACCCACGGCCCGAACCGGACCCGCAGCACGTCCGCGCTCAGCGTCAGCTCGCAGGTGTCCGGTCTGATGCCCAGCAGGCGCAGCAGCGGCCGGTAGCGGTCCTCGAAGGCGAAGGCGAAGCGCCGTGTCTCTCCGTCGTGATTCACGTTCCTGCGGCTACCCGGAGGTGGCCGTCCCACGCCTCACTTGGACAGGTAGAGGGTCTTCCAGGTGCCGGCGTACAGGCAGTTCAGCGACGGCTTGGCGGCCTTGGCCTCGGTGCAGACCTTGAGCTCGACCTGGTAGACGTCGTGGTGCTTGACGGAGAAGTGCTTCGGCGTGCGGTAGGAGCAGTCGCGCACCCAGTGGTTCCTGTTCGGCAGGTTGCTGCCGGAGCGGTAGGTGACGCGGAAGACGGCCCAGCCGCAGGAGGCGGACTTCGTGGAGTCCTGGATCGTGCCCGAGATCGTGACGACGTCGGCGGTGGGCAGGTCGGCGTGGTCCTCGCCGGTGGCGGTCAGCTTGCCGGCGGCCTTGGCCGCCTTGCCGGGCGCGTAGTACGGGCCCCAGGTGACGGGAGCCGACTGGGCGGCGGTGGGCTGCGTGGTGGCGGCCTGGGCGGCGGCCGGGGTCATCAGGAGGGCTGCGGAGGTGGCGGTGACGGCGAGGGCGGCGAGGGCGCGGGTGGCGGTCATGGGGAGCGTCCTTCCTGGGGAGGCGGTGACCACAGCATGCGCGGGACCGATTTCAACCCGCTTGCCGACCCGTAGCAATCGCCTGCGAACGCCTTGATTCCGGCTAACAGTGCATGTGGTGCCATGTCCGGCTAAGAGGGGTGGAGCGTTCCGATGGGCTGGTCTACCGTGGCGGGTGGCTCCCGTCGGCGCGTGGTGGAGGTCCGCGATGGCCCGCGTCCCGCTCACGGAACAGGACCGCCGCCGTCGTCAGGTCGTCGTGCTGGGCGTGGCGGTCGCCGTCCTGGTGGTGCTGACGGCCGGTCTGCTCGTACGGGCCACGACCGCCACGGGCGAGCGTGAGCGGGCCGAAGCCGCACGGGACGCCGCGCTCAGCCGGGCGCTCATGGCCGAGAGCGCGAGCCTGGCCGTGACCGACCCTCGGACCGCCCGGCTGCTCGCCGTCGCCGCCGCCAGGATCGTGCCGCCGTCGCCGTGGACGCGCGCCGCCGTCCGCGCCGCCGCGGCCCGGCCCGAGCTGGCGGTGCTGCGCGGCTTCCCGTCCGACGTGGACGCCGTGACGTTCAGCCCGGACGGCGCGTACGTCGCCGCATCCGGCCGCGACGACCTGCTGCGCGTCTGGGACGCCAGGAGCCTCGCCCCCGTGACCTGGCCGATCCCCGGCGACGACGGCGCGAGCGGAACGGCGCTCGCCTACCGCCCCGACGGCCGCGAGCTGGCCGTGGCCGACACCTGGGGGCGGGTGCACTTCTTCGACACCGCCACCCGCGCCCGCCGCATCGGCGGCGAGACCAGGAAGTCGTCGCGTTCCTGGGCCGCGTACCGTCCGGACGGCGCGCTCCTCGCCACCACCCGGACGCGCTTCGAGGAGTCCAGGCTCTGGGACCCGGCCGCCGCCGCGCCCGTCGCCGCCCTGCGCACGCTGGAGGGCACACCGGGGCCGGTCGCGTTCAGCCCGGACGGGACGCTGCTGGCCGTCGCCTACTTCGGCGGCCCCGTCCGCCTCTTCGACGCCGCGTCCGGCCTGCTGACCGGCGACCCGCTGCCGGCCACGGATGAAGCAGTGGATGAGGCCGCCGCGCTCGCGTTCAGCCCCGACGGCCGGCTGCTCGCCGCGAGCACCGGCGGCGAGCAGGCCCAGCTCTGGGACGTCGCCACCCGCCGTCCCGCCGCCCGGCACCTGACCGGGCACGCGGGCCCCGTCACCGCGGTCGCCTTCAGCCCGGACGGCGCGATCCTGGCCACCGCCTCCGGGGACCGCACGGTCCGCCTCTGGGACGCCGCCACCGGCGCGCCGCTCGGCGACCCCCTGACCGGCCACTCCGGCGCGGTGACGGCCGTCGCGTTCAGCCCGGACGGCGCCACGCTGGCCAGCGCGAGCGCGGACGCCACCGTACGGCTGTGGCGCCTCCCGCGCGCCCGCGCCCGCCTCCTCACCCTGCCCGGCCCCGTCCCCGCCGACCGGCCCGTGTCCGGGCCCGGCGCCCGCGCGGTGCTGAGCGCCGACGGGACGCGGCTGGTGGTCCAGCCGTACGACGCCACCCGCCCGGGCCCCGGCCGGCTCTGGTCCTGGAACACCGGGTCCGTACGGTCCTGGGACGCGCCGGGCGGGCCCCTGCCCGGCGGGCTGTTGGCGATCCGTAAGGACACCCCCGTCGACGCCCTCGCCCTGAGCCGCGACGGCCGGACGCTGGCCGCCTCCGGCCTCGACGACCCCGCTCACGGCAGGGACGTCACGATCCGCGGCGGGCCCGCCGGCGCGCCGCCCGTCAGGGGACGGCCGCTCGCCTTCAGCCCCGACGGCCGGCTCCTCGCCACCGCGGTCTCCGGCAGCGAGGCACGCGTCTGGACCCTGGACGGAAGCGCGCCGGGGCGGACGCTGGCGGGGGAGGGCGAGCCGGTCGCGGCGGCGTTCAGCGCCGACGGCGCGCTGCTCGCGGTGGGCACGCCGGCCGGCCCCGTCCTGGTGTGGGACGTGGCCACCGGCCGCCGCAGAGCCGAGCTCACCGGCCACACGGGCGTCGTCACCGCCCTGGCCTTCGCGCCTTCCACCCCGCCCACGCTGGTCTCCGGGGGCGCGGACCGCACGGCGCGGCTCTGGGACGTGGGAACCGGGCGCGGCCTGCTTCTCGCCGGTCACGCGGGACCGGTGGACGCCGTGGCCTTCGCGCCGGACGGGACCGTCCTCGCCACCGGCGGCGCCGACCGTACGGTCCGGCTCTGGGACGCGCCCACCGGCCGCCCGATCGGCCCGCCGCTCGCCGGGCACCGGGGCGCGGTGGCCGCGCTGGCCTTCACCCCGGACGGGCGCGCCCTGCTGGCCGCCGCCGCCGACCGCGCCGACGTGCGCGGCGACTCCTACGCCCTGTGGCGGTGGGACACCGCCGCCCTCGCCGCCGACCCCGTCACCACGGCCTGCGCGCAGGCGGCCCGCACCCTCACGCCCGCCGAATGGTCGGCCCGCGTCCCCGGCCGCCCCTACCGGCGGGACCTCTGCCCCTGACCCGGGGCGGTTCGCGCGAGAATGCTCGCTGTGATTGTGGACAAGGCGATCTACCGCGACGGCACGCGCGAGACCATCACCGGCGACATCAGCGACGCCTGGAGCGCCGCCCGCGCCCGGGGCGGCAGCTTCCTGTGGATCGGCCTGCACGAGCCCACGCAGGAGGAGTTCGACCTGATCAGCAGCGAGGTGAGGCTGCACCCGCTGGCGGTGGAGGACGCCATCAAGGCCCATCAGCGGCCCAAGCTCGAACGCTACGACGACACCCTGTTCGTGGTGCTCAAGACGCTGCTGTACGTCGAGGAGACCTCCGACATCGAGGTCGGCGAGATCAACCTGTTCCTCGGCCACGACTTCGTCATCTCCGTCCGCCACGGCGGCGCCAACCCGCTGAAGGGGGTGCGCCGGCGCGTGGAGTCGGACCCCGACCTGCTGGCCGCGGGCCCGGCGGGCGTCATGTACGCGATCTGCGACGCGGTCGTCGACACCTACTCCTTGGTCTCGTACGAGGTCGAGCACGACCTCATCGCGCTGGAGCGGCGCGTGTTCAGCGGCGAGCAGTCCGACGTGACCGAGGACATCTACTCGCTCAAGCGCGAGGTGCTGGAGTTCCGTACCGCCCAGGACCCCCTCATCCCGGTCCTGGAGGAGATCGTCAAGGGCCGGGTGGAGCTGTGCGCGAGCAACCGGGAGCTGTTCCGCGACGTCCTGGACCACCTGCTGCGGGTGGACGGCAAGGTGGACGAGCACAACGAGCTGCTGTCCAGCGCGCTCAGCGCCCACCTGGCGCTGGTCGGCAGCGAGCAGAACAAGGTCGCCATGCAGCAGAACGCCGACATGCGCAAGATCTCCTCCTGGGCCGCCCTCATCGCCGTCCCCACGCTGATCGCCGGTGTGTACGGCATGAACTTCGACCACATGCCCGAGCTGCACTGGGCGTACGGCTACCCGCTGTGCCTGGGCACGATGGCGGTGGCGGTGCTCGTGGTGTTCCGGCTGCTGCGCAGGAGCGGCTGGCTGTGAGTCAGGCGAGGGCGGCCAGCGCCTCCTCCAGGCTGCCGTGGAGCGGCAGGCGGTCGGCGAGGCCGGTGATCCAGATCACCCGGGCGCGGGCGTAGTCGACGCCGATGAGCGCGAACCCGCCGCCGGAGGAGAGCGCCGTCTGCCAGCGGTGCACGATCAGCCCCAGGGCGCGCGAGTCCATGAACGTCACCCCGGCCAGGTCGAGGATCAGCGAAGGGCCGGCCTGGGAGAGGAACTCCGCGAACTCCTCGCGCGTGGTGGCGTCGAGCAGCCCGTCGACGGTGATCACGGTGATGTCGTCGACGACCCTGGAGGTCAGGGTGAGGCTCCTCGGCCGGTCGCTCTCACCGTCCTGCGCGATCATGGCTGTCATCGTAGTGGTCGCGGTCCCGCCCGGCATCAGGGGTCGGGGCGATCGTTACCGAACAGGCAGGTCACCCGGCGACGGACGCCGGCTGCTGGTGTCCACGGCGGGAGCGAGGACGACGGCGGAGACGACGAAGGCGAGCACCACGAGCATGGCCGTGCGCAGCCCCCAGTGCTCGCCGAGGAAGCCGAGGCCGGGCGGGCCGACGAGGAAGGCGATGTAGCCGATGACGGCCACCAGGCTGACGCGGGCGGTCTCGTCGGGCCCGCTCTCCCCGGCGGCCGACAGCGCGACGGGGAAGCCCAGCGCCGCGCCGAGCCCCCAGAGCAGCACGGCCGCCCCGGCCAGCAGGGCGCTGTCGGAGAAGATCACCAGGAGCAGGCCGAGCGCCCCCGAGACGGCGCTGGCGCGGATGACCGTCGTGCGGCCGAACCGGCCGAGGAAGTACGCGCCGCCGAACCGGCCGGCGGTCATGGCGGCCGCGAACCCGGCGTAGACGAGGGACCCGGCCGCGGTGCCGAGTCCGTGCCCGTCCACCATGAGCAGCGGCAGCCAGTCGTTGGCCGCGCCCTCGGCGAGCGCCATGGCCAGCACGATGGCGCCGATCAGCAGCAGCCTGCCGTCCTTCCACACCGCCGGCCGCGGGCCGGACTCCCCGGCCTCGCCGGGCGTCCCGACTCCGGTGCCCGCGGGGACGGAGCGGGCGGCGTACAGGAAGATCGCGAGCGAGATCAGGGTGACGGCGGCCAGGTGCCAGTGGACGGGGAGGCGGGAGGCGGTGGCCGCGATGCCCGCGCAGGCGCCGACGACGGTGCCGAGGCTGAAGCAGCCGTGCAGGGCGGGCATCGTCGTGACGCCGGTGGCGCGTTCGACGTCGGTGGCGTCCACGTTCGCGGCGACGTCACCGGCGCCGATGCCCGCGCCGAACGCGGCCAGGCCGGCCGTGACCAGCGGCACGGACGCCAGGAGGACGCCGGCGCTGATGACGGCCAGGCTCGCGATGATCGCCAGGGAGCCGGTGACGATGACGGGCCTCGTGCCGTACCGGGAGGTGAGGCGCCCGGAGAGCAGGATGCCGATCATGGAGCCCAGCGACAGGCCGAACAGGATCCAGCCCATCTGCGCGGTGGACGCCTCCAGCCGGTCGCGGATGTCGGGGGTACGGGTCACCCACGAGGCCATCGCGACGCCCGGCAGGAAGAACAGCAGGAACAGGGCGTGCCTGCGCCGGCGCATGGCAAGGTCCATCAACGAGGGCTCTCCGGGGGGCAGGCGTGGGCATCGGCGTACGAATGAATACTAACGGGGACAAACCGCCCCGCCTGCCCTCAGAATCAGTAGACGTACGGCCAGCCGGCCGCGTCGTAGCCGATCTTGTTGATGCCGAGCAGCGCCGTCCCGTTGTCGGCGTAGTAGTGGTAGACGAGGATGTCGCCGTCGACGTCACCGAAGACCGCCTGGTGGCCAGGCCCGTGCACCGAGTCGTGCCCGGCCAGCACCTGGGTGCCGCCGCCCGAGGTCATCGCCACGCCGTTGCGGTCGAGATAGGGCCCGGTGACGCTCGTCGAACGGCCCACCATGACCCGGTACGTGCTGGCCGCGCCGCGGCAGCAGGCGTCGAAGGACACCCACAGGTAGTAGTAGCCGCCGTGCTTGTAGATGTACGGCGCCTCGATCGCGGTGCTGCCGGGCCGCTGGGCGATGCCGCGTACGGTGTTGTCGAGCCGTTTGCCGGTGGCCGGGTCGAGCTGGATCAGCTTGATGCCGGTCCAGAACGAGCCGAAGCTCAGCCACCAGCGCCCCTGGTCGTCCACGAGCAGGTTGGGGTCGATCGCGTTGTAGGTGCTGGAGGAACTGGTGGAGATGACCAGCCCGTTGTTCGTCCACGAGCCGGACGCGCCGGTGGTGCTGGTGGCCAGGAAGATCGCCGAGTTGTTCGAGCCGAAGGTGGACGCCGAGTAGTACAGGTAGTACTTACCGTTGCGGTAGGAGATGTCCGGCGCCCACAGGTTCCGGCTGCCGCCGGTGTAGGAGGTCGTCCAGGGCGCTCCGTTCGGGAACACGACCCCGGCGTTGCGCCAGGCGGTGCGGTCGGTCGAGGTCTTCAGCGCGATGTTGTCGCCGGTGTGCGCGAGCAGGTAGCCGCCACCGGGCCGGCGGGCCACCGAGGGATCGTGCACCCCGATGTCGCCGGTCACCACGCCGGGGCCGGGGTAGGCGGCGGCGTACCCGGCCGGGGCGAGCCCGAGCAGCAACGCCACCACCGATGTTAGCGCTAACATTCCGCGCCGGATTGACTGAGCGGTCTTCATGACTCCACCCATCTGTATGAGGTCCGGGGGCAGGGCCGACGCTAGGAGCCTCGCCGGGCGCGGTCAATCCAGCGGACCCGGCCGCCCCGCCCGGACGGCCCCTCGCCTCAGGTCACGCCGGGTACGGCCCGCCGCGCGCGGGCCGAAAGTTTCATGAATGCGGCTCTCCCTCGGTGGCGCGGTAGTGATGGTGGGCTCATTGCGGGCGGAAATAGCCGAACCGGTGGCTCGCGAGATGACCACCGGATTCCACGGCGGTCTCGGACATCGAGCGTCTCTTCCTTGATCATCGGATCCGCCGTTACTGAGGTTGAACGCGTGATGTCGCCGGGTGGCTTAGGTGGGTCTGATCGTCGGGCCGGTCTCGGTGAGGCGGCCGTCTATGACCAGACCGCTGGCCGCCGCTGATTACCTGGTGTGCTCAGTGCGGTCGTCGTACTCTTCGCGGGCGGTGATGACTTCTTCGATGTGCAGCACGGACCACTCCGTGAGCGCCTTCAGCGGTTCTCGTAGCGTCTGGCCGAGCGCGGTCAGCTCATACTCCACGTGCGGCGGCACCTCTGGGTAGACGGTCCGGCTGACCAGCCCGTCGCGTTCGAGGGTGCGCAGCGTCTGGGTGAGCATCTTCTCGCTCACGCCCGCCAGCGCCTGCCGGAGATGACCGAACCGGGAGGTCCCGTTCCGGCCGAGTTCGCCCAGCACGAGGACCGCCCACTTGCTGCCGATGTGGTCGAGCAGGTCCCGCGACGGGCAGCCGCGCTCGTACGGATCGAATGACGGCGTGTGCCCGGTCACATTCTTGACAGCAGCCATATGGCTCACCTCAATGCTTTCGCTGCGGTAAGTACCCTACCAAGAAGTGGCTACTCCCCAACAGAGAGTGTCCAGGTCATTCTGTGTTCTATCCCGCGGCGGGGCGGACCGCGGCAGGCGTGCGAGGCACGCGCGGAAGGAAGGAATGACCATCATGCCGATCGTCGTCACTGGAGCCACTGGCCAGCTGGGCAGGCTCACCGTCGAGGCACTGCTGCGGCGCGGGATCCCGGCCGCGGACATCATCGCGACCGGCCGGGACATCGCCGGGATCAAGGATTTGGCCGACCGAGGCATCACGGTACGCCGCGCCGACTTCGCGGACACGGACGGCCTGGCCGAGGCATTCGCGGGGGCGGACAGGCTGCTGCTGATCTCGGCCTCGGTCCCCGTGGGCGAGCGGGTCGCCAACCATCGCCGCGTGATCGACGCCGCGGCATCCGCAGGCGTGTCGCTGGTGGCGTACACGAGCACGACGCACGCGGACACGGCCACCACCGTCATCGGTGCCACGCACAGCGAGACCGAGGCGTATCTGCGGGACCGCGGAATCCCCAGCGTGCTGCTGCGCAACGGCTGGTACTTGGAGAACTACACCAGCCAACTGCCGCAGATCCTGCGGAACGGCGCGGTCGTCGGCGCCGCAGGCGAGGGGCGGATCAGCGCCGCGTCCCGCGCCGACTACGCCGAGGCCGCAGCGGTCGTCCTCACCGCTGAAGGCCACACCGGCGCCGTGTACGAGCTCGGCGGCGACGAATCCTTCACCCTGACTGAGCTCGCCGCCGCGATCTCCGCTGCGGCCGGAAAGCAGGTTACCTACGCTGACCTCCCGGTGGCCGACTTCGCCCAGGTGCTGGACGCCGCGGGCCTACCCGCCGAGCTGGCGGAGGTCCTCGCTGACGCTGACCGCGGTATGGGCCGCGGCGAGATGTACACCGACTCTGGCGACTTGCGCCGCCTGATCGGCCGCCCGCCCGTGACCCTGGCCGAGGCACTCGCGGCCGCCCTGCATTACTGACGTTGAACTCGTGATGTGGCCGGGTTGCTCAGGTGGGTCTGATTGCCAGGGGGGTTTGTAGCAGGTCAGCGCGGCGATGGAGATCCGTCTGCGGGAGCGGCCGCGGACCCGCACCACCGGGGTCCGGCCGCGCTGTGACCAGGTCTTCGCGTGCGGCGACGTTATGGAGAATCCGGCTCCGTCCTCGAAGACGAGCCAGGCTCCACGGGCCGCCGCGAGTCTTCCGCGCAGGGCCACACCTCCTTGGCCCACCCGGCCACCACCCCGTCGTCCCGCTCCACGGCCCGTCGGCCCGGGACCTGCCAGGACCAGCCGTTACGCGCCAGCAGTTTCCGCACGCCCTGGATCATGCAGGCCCTGTGAAAGCGCCGACCGATCACCGTCTTGCCGGTGTCCTCGGCGGAGCGGAAGCGGTCCTCGGCTCGGGCGCGGCGGCGGTGCGTCGCCGGCGGTCGGCGTGCAGCGGCGATGTCGTCGGTGATGGTGAAGCCGATGGAGCATTTCAGCCAGCATCCGGGGCGGGTGAGCCAGTTCAGGAACTCGCGGGTGCCGCCACCGGAGTCGGTGCCGATGAGCACATCCTGGCGCGGGTGCTCGGGGAACTGGGCCAGGGCGAGCCGGTTGGTCGGCGATGGCGGTCATCGGGTGAAAGCCGGTGCCAGGTGCGGTCGCGGGCGGTGGCGCGGGCGGCGCGGATGGCCTCGTCCGTTCCGTGCGATTTTCAGATCTGACCTGGGGCACCTTCTTCAGTTATCGATCTTCAGGGGTCAAATCCCGGCTGAGTAGCCGAGTCCAAGGAAGAGGTGCACCCAACTTTCATGGCGGGGCCGCTCGCGTCACTCCCCGTCGGGTGGCGGTTGCAGCATCGGGACGAGGAAGCGTCGGGCCACGGAGGCGAGCTGCGCGTCGTCGTCGAGGTCGACGATCTCGCTGGGGATCGCCAGGAAGGAGGCCGACACCCGGACCATGAGCTCGGCCACGAGATCGATGTCGAGGTCGGCGCGCACGTTCCCGGCGCGCTGCTCGCGGCGGAGCTGGCCGGCGACGAACTGCCGGACGACGGCGAGCGTCCGTCCCCCGTCGCTGACCATGGAGGGGACCAGCAGGTCGGGCTCCACGTCGATCAGCCCGCCGATCAGCGGGTTGCCGCGGATCGCGCGCATGGAGCTCACGAAGCCCAGGACCACCCGCTCGGCGGGGGTGCCGGCGCGCTCGATGTCGATGAGGAACTGGTCGAAGTAGCGGCGGAACTCGCGCCGCACCACGTCCTCGACCAGCGCGTCCTTGGTGGCGAAACGCCGGTAGACGGTGATCCGCGAGACCTTCGCCCGCCGGGCGACGTCCTCCATCGTGGAGCGGCGGATGCCCATG
Organism: Nonomuraea sp. AD125B; assembly: GCF_041402765.1. Taxonomy (NCBI): domain Bacteria; kingdom Bacillati; phylum Actinomycetota; class Actinomycetes; order Streptosporangiales; family Streptosporangiaceae; genus Nonomuraea; species Nonomuraea sp. AD125B. The sequence goes on from NZ_JBGLOU010000010.1 coordinate 28,588, forward strand.
CGGCTGAACTGCTCGTAGGCCGCGTCGAGGATGCGCCCGCGCAGCTCGTCGGTGTCGCCGACCTGCTCGACCGCATCAAGGTAGGCGCGCTCCAGCAACGACTCCGACTCGGACGGCGTCGAGAGGCCGGACAGCACAGATTCCACGATCACCTCCTGTCCTGATTCTGCCTCACGCGCCAACAGCCGCGGTCGCGGTCTTGTGATGTCCGTCACGGTGTGCTCTGATGATACGCAGAATCGTACGTTGTTTCACCGTATCAGAAGGCACTCCCCCCGGCCTCGGGAGAAGGAGGAACAGCGGCAATGGACGGACTCAGCCGGCGCAACATTCTGAAAGCGGGTGGCGCGCTCGGCGCGGTGGGCGCGCTCAGCATCGCGAGCCCGGCACACGCGTGGACCTGGTCGCCCACCGGATCGGTGGCCGGCACCGGAGCGGGCCTCGACCCGCGCTGGGTCTGGGACGAGGAGGCCGACCCGCTCGTCGCCTCGCTGCTCGACCGCGGCGACGTCACCCGGGTCAACACGCTGCTGCGCACCTGGACCAAGAACGGCCAGCCGCTCCCGGCCGGCCTTCCCGCGGACCTGCGCGACTTCATGGAGCGCGCCCGGCAGCTGCCCTCGTGGGCGGACCAGGGCAAACTCGACCTCGCCGTCGAGTTCAACAAGAAACGCGGGCTCTACCTGGGCGTCCTGTACGGCCTGGCCAGCGGCATGATGAGCACGGTCATCCCCAAGGAGGCGCGCGCGGTCTACTACTCGCAGGGCGGCGCCGACATGAAGGACCGCATCTCCAAGACCGCCAAGCTCGGCTACGACATCGGCTCCAACAACGCCTACCGCCCCGACGGCGAGATGATCGTCACGGCCGTCAAGACCCGGCTGGTGCACGCGGCGGTGCGGCACCTGCTGCCGCAGTCGCCCTACTGGTCGCAGGTCGCCGACGAGGAGATCCCCATCAGCCAGCGCGACATGATGGTCACCTGGCACAGCCTGCCCACGACCGTCATGCAGAAGCTGGTCGCCTGGAAGGTGCCCATCCCGTCCAACGAGTCCGCGGCGTTCCTGCACTCCTGGCAGGTGGGCGCGCACATGCTCGGCATCAAGGACGAGTACATCCCCGCCTCCTGGGCCGAGGCCAACAGCCAGGCCGCGCAGGTGCTCACCCCGATCCTGGCGCCGACGCCCGAGGGCATCAAGCTCGCCGACATCCTGCTCAACCTCGGCTCGTCCGTCGACGCGGGCATCCTCAGCAAGCCCATTCTCGGCGCGTTCACCCGCTTCATGCTGGGCGACCAGATCGCGGGCTGGCTGAAGATCGGCCGCGAGCCCATCTGGGACCCGTTGCTCAAGGTCGCCTGGGGGCCCTTCATCGCCGTCCGCGAGGGCCTGCTGCCGTTCCCGCTGGCGCCCGAGGCGTACTGGCTCTTCGACGAGTTCCTCCGCAAGGCGGCCCTGCTCTTCCTGTCCGAGGCGCGGCCGATCAGCATCGAGATCCCGGACAGCAACCGCCCCTCCTGAGGTGAGGACCGAGGAAAGGAGCTCCCGCCCATGGCGGATCTGAGCAGGCGCAAGATGCTGATCACGGGTGGCGCCCTCGGGGCGATGGGCGCCCTGAGCATCGCGAGCCCGGCGCACGCGTGGACCTGGTCGCCTGCGGGCTCGGTCGCGGGCGCCGGAGCGGGCCTCGACCCGCGCTGGGTCTGGGACGAGGAGGCCGACCCGCTCGTCGCCTCGCTGCTCGACCGCGGCGCCGTCCCCGAGGTCAACCGGCTGCTCTGGGACTGGAACCGCAACGACCAGCCCCTGCCCGACGGTCTGCCCGCCGACCTCGTCGCCTTCATCGAGAAGGCCAGGCAACTGCCGCCGTGGGCGGACCGCGCCAAACTGGAGACCGCGGCCACTTTCAACAAGTCGCGCGGCCTCTACCTCAACCTGCTCAACGGCGTCGGCGGCGGCATGCTGAGCACCGCGATCCCCAAGGAGGCCCGCGCCGTCTACTACTCCAAGGGCGGGGCCGACATGGAGGACCGCGTCGCCAAGACGAGCCTCCTGGGCTTCGCCGTCGGGGCGCTCAACGCCTACCGGCCCGACGGCACGTGCATCGTCCAGTCCGTCAAGACCCGGCTGGTGCACGCGGCGGTGCGGCACCTGCTCCAGCAGTCGCCGCACTGGGGCGGCGACATCCCCATCAGCCAGGAGGACATGCTCGTCACCTGGCACACCCTGCCGACCTACGCCATGCGCAAGATGCTCGAATGGCAGGTGCCGATCAAGCCCGCAGAGTCGGCGGCGTACCTGCACGTGTGGCAGGTGACCGCGCACATGCTCGGCATCAGGGACGAGTACATCCCGATGACCTGGGACGCCGCCAACGCCCAGTCCGACCAGATCCTGCCCCGCAACATGGGCCCGACGCCCGAGGGCGTGGAGCTGACCGACATCCTGCTGGGCCAGCTCGCCGAGCAGACGAGCCCCGGCAGCGTCAGCCGGCCGCTGTGCAACGCGCTCGCCCGCTACCTCGTCGGCGACCAGGTGGCCGACTGGGACGGCATCCGGCGCGAGCCGGTGTGGGACCCGCTGATCAGCTCCGCCTGGCCGAAGCTGGTCAGGTTCCGCGAAGGGCTCATCCCGCTGCCGCTGGTGCCCTCGATCGCCTGGGTCATCGACGAGGCCGTACGGCAGTACATCCTGTTCTTCCTCACCAAGGGCAAGGAGACCAAGATCGAGATCCCGACGACCAACCGCCCCGGAACATGACCGGACCGGCCGACGAGGCCATCGGGCGCCGCCGGTTCCTCGGCTACGTGGTGGCGGCGCCGACCCTGGTGGCCGCCGCCGAGATCGTTCCCTCAGCCTCCGCCGCCGCTGTCTCCCCGGAGACCGCGGCGGCGGCCGGGCTGCCCTCGCCCGACCTCACCGAGCTCATCGACCTCAACGACGTCATGACCGCGGCCGCCCTGCCGACCTCGAACCTGATCTCGGTCGAGGTCGGCGCGGACGGCATGGTCTCCTTCGCGCTGCCGCGCGCCGAGGTCGGGCAGGGCATCACCACCTCCACGGCCATGCTGATCGCCGAGGAGCTGGCCGTGCCCCTGGAGCGGGTCCGCGTCACGCTCGCCGACGCCCGGCCGGAGCTGCTGTTCAACCAGCTCACCGGCGGCTCGAACACGACCGTCTCGACGTACACGCCGATCCGGGTCGCCGCCTCCGTCGCCCGGCTGCGGCTGCTGGAGGCCGCGGCGGCCGAGCTCGGGACGCCCGCCGGCGAGCTGAGACTGGAGGGCGGAGCGGTCGTCGGCCCGTCCGGCCACCGGCTCGACATCGGCGCGCTCGCCGCCAAGGCCGCGAGCAGCCGCACCCGGCAGGTCAGCGTGGAGCTCGCGCCGCGCGCCGGCTTCACCGTCATCGGCCGGCCCCACAACCGGGTCGACGCGCTGGCCGCGGTGACCGGGCGCAAGAAGTTCACCATGGACCTCGACGTGCCGGACGCCAAGCCGACCATGGTCTGCCGCGCGCCGACCATCAACGGCAAGGTCGCATCCGTGAGCAACCTCGCCGAGGTCCGCGCCATGCCGGGCGTCACCGACGCCGTCGTCATCGCCACCGGCGTGGCGGTGCGCGCCGAGACGTTCGGACAGTGCATCGACGCCGTACGCGCCCTGCGGGTCACCTGGAAGCCCGGCACCGCGGCCGGCAAGTCCGACGAGAGCGTGCTGCGCGAGCTGGCCGCCGCGGAGCTGCCGCTCGGGCTCAGGCCGCCGACGCCGACCGTCGAGGCCACGTTCACCTTCCACTTCCGCGGCAACAGCGCGCTGGAGCCCAACTGCGCGATCGCCGACGTACGGCCCGGCCGCGCCGAGATCTGGTCGGCCCTGAAGTCGCCGATCGTCGCCCAGCAGGCCATCGCCGCCAAGCTCGGCCTGCCCGTCGGCAAGGTCACCGTGCACGTCACCGAGGGCGGCGGCTCCTTCGGCCGCAAGCTCTTCTTCGACGCCGCGCTGGAGGCCGCCGAGGTGTCGCAGAAGATCGGCAAGCCGGTCAAGCTCATGTGGCACCGCGCCGACGACGCCCGCCAGGGCCGCGTGCACCCGATGGCCACCTCACGGGTCCGGGCCGCCTACCTCGGCCAGACGGTGCTCAGCTACAAGCAGCGGCACACCAGCGTCTCCACCGACCTCGGCCACGGGCTCGGCGAGATCTTCACGGCCCTGGCCGCCCGGCTCCCCGTCGGCGACGTCGGCTTCTCCCAGACGTTCTTCCACCTCAGCCAGGCCATGTCGTACGACTTCGGCGCCGCCAGCCACCTGCTCGCCGAGACCGACAAGGACTTCAACACCGGCAGCATGCGCAACGTCTACTCGCCCGACGTCACCTGCGCCCGCGAGCTCGTCGTGGACCAGCTCGCGGCGCGGATGGGCAAGGACCCGTACCGGTTCCGGCACTCCTTCCTGCGCGACGACCGCGCGCGGGCGGTGCTGGCGCGGGCGGCCGAGGCGGGCGGCTGGGGCCGCGCGATGGCGCCGGGCACCGCGCAGGGCATCGCCTTCCACGCCGAGTACAAATCGGTCAGCGCCTGCCTCGTGGAGATCGACTGCCGGCCCGAGACCGTCAACAGGACCGTCCGCGACGCCGTGACAGGACCCCGCGTCACCAAGGTCGTCTTCGCCGTGGACGTCGGGCTCGCCGTCAACCCGCGCGGGCTGGAGGCGCAGATGATGGGCGGCGTCTCCGACGGCATCGCGCTGGCCCTCACCTCCAGCCTGCACCTGCGCGACGGCTACTTCCTGGAGGCGAGCTGGGACAACTACTTCTACACCCGGCAGTGGAACACCCCGCTCGACCTCCAGGTCATCGTCATGCCCAGCACGTCCGAGCAGCCGGGCGGCGCGGGGGAGCTGGGGGTGGCCGCGTCGATGGCCGCCGTCGCCTGCGCCTACGGCCGCGCGACCGGCACGATGCCCACCACGTTCCCGATCAACCACGGCACGCTCTCCTTCACCCCCAAGCCCACCGTCCCGCCGGTCCCGCCGTCCCCGACCGACGGCCTCGACCACGCCCGCTGAACCGAGGAGCCCCAGGAGTGCCCGAACACACCTTCCGCGTCAACGGCGAGCAGGTCACCGTGGACGTCGCCGACGACGTACGCCTGCTGTGGGTGCTGCGCGACGTCCTCGGCATCACCGGCCCGAAGTACGGCTGCGGCATCAACGTCTGCAAGGCCTGCACCAGCCACCTCAACGGCAAGGCGGTCAACCCCTGCGCCATCCCCGTCAAGGACCTGCGGCCGACCGACGAGGTCACCACCATCGAGGGCCTGCCCGCCACGGTCGGCCAGGAGCTGCACCCCATGCAGCGGGCCTGGCTGGAGCACGACGTCGCGCAGTGCGGCTACTGCCAGCCCGGCCAGATCATGGCCGCCGTGGCGCTGGTCAACCGGGTGGCCGCGGAGGGCCGTACGATCACCGACGCCGACCTCGACGGCATCCGCAACATCTGCCGCTGCGGCACCTACGTCCGCATCCGCCAGGCCATCAGGAAGGGCGCGGAGAACATGTGACGGCAGAGGACCGGCTGGGCGACTCCTGCCGCGAGTTGGGCTTTTCCGCGCGCCCGTCACTCTCCGTGCGTATACGTTTCCGGAATGGAGTTGTTCACCCCGACGCTCGACTGGAGCTCCGAGCTCTGGATCTCGCTGCTGTGGATCGCCAAGGCCTGGGCGATCGCCGCGGTGTGCACGCTCGGCGTCCTCGTCCTCATCGGCCTCACCACCACGTGGGGACGGCAGTTCTGGCGCATCACCGGCGCGTACTTCACCGGCCGCGACAGCGTCAAGGTCTGGCTCGGGCTCGGCGCCCTGCTGCTGTCGGTGGTCACCGGCGTCCGGCTGGACGTGCTGTTCAGCTATCAGGGCAACGACATGCTCTCCAGCCTCCAGGTCGCGGTCCAGGGCATCGCCACCGGCAAGGCCCCGGTGCGCGGCTCCGGCGAGCAGGGCTTCTGGACGTCGCTCTGGGTCTTCTGCGTCCTCGCGGCCATCCACATCGCCCGGCTGCTGCTGGACCTGTTCCTGCTCCAGCGGTTCGTGCTGGCCTGGCGGGCCTGGCTCACCGACCGGCTCACCGGCGACTGGCTCGACGGGAAGGCCTACTACCGGTCGCGCTTCATCGACGACACGATCGACAACCCCGACCAGCGCATCCAGTCCGACATCGACGTGCTCACCGCCGGCTACGGGCCGCTGCCCAACCTGCCCAGCAACGGAGGGACGGCCGGGACGCTGCTGTTCGGCGCGATCTCGGCGGTCATCTCGATCGTGTCGTTCACCGCGATCCTGTGGCACCTGTCGGGCAGGCTCGTCCTGTTCGGGCTGGAGATCCCGCGGGCGATGTTCTGGATCGGGCTGGTCTACGTCCTGTTCGCCTCCGTCGTCGCGTTCTGGATCGGCCGGCCGATCATCTGGCTGGCCTTCAGGAACGAGAAGTACAACGCCGCCTTCCGCTACGCCCTGGTCCGCCTGCGCGACGCCGCCGAGGCGGTCGCGTTCTACCGCGGCGAGGTCGCCGAGCGCACGGGGCTGCGGCGGCTGTTCGCCCCCGTCGTCGCCAACTACAAGCGCTACCTGAACCGCACCATCGGCTTCAACGGCTGGAACCTCGCGATCAGCCAGAGCATCGTGCCCCTGCCCTACGTGCTCCAGGCGCCGCGGCTGTTCGCCGCCGAGATCCGCCTCGGCGACCTCACGCAGTCGGCGTCGGCGTTCAACGAGATCCAGAGCGGCCTGTCGTTCTTCCGCAACGCCTACGACGCCTTCGCCGGCTACCGGGCGGCGATCATCCGGCTGCACGGCCTGGTCGTCGCCAACGAGGAGGCCAGGGCGCTGCCGGAGGTGACGACCCGGCCGAGCGCCGGCGCCGAGGTCGAGCTGACGGCCGTCGAGGTCCGCACGCCGGACGGGCGGCAGCTCATCGACCCGCTCGACCTGCGGCTGGAGGAGGGCGACACGCTGGTCGTCACGGGGGCGTCCGGCACCGGCAAGACCACGCTGCTGCGCAGCCTCGCCGAGCTGTGGCCGTTCACCAGCGGCACGCTGACCCGCCCCGGCGGGGCCAACGAGACCATGTTCCTGTCGCAGCTGCCGTACGTGCCGCTCGGCGACCTGCGCGCCGTCGTCACCTATCCGGGCAAGGAGGGCAGCACCGACGACGAGACCCTGCGCGCCGCCCTGCGCGACGTCGCGCTGCCGCACCTCGCCGACCGGCTCGACGAGGTGCAGGACTGGGCCAAGATCCTCTCACCGGGGGAGCAGCAGCGGGTCGCGTTCGCCCGGATCCTGCTGACCGGGCCGAAGGTGGTCTTCCTCGACGAGGCGACCTCGGCGCTGGACGAGGGCCTGGAGCTCCTTCTCTACCGGCTGGTGCGGACCCGGCTGCCCGGCACGATCGTGGTCAGCGTCAGCCACCGCTCGACCGTCGACCGGCACCACGCCCAGGAGCTCCGGCTGCTCGGCGACGGCGAGTGGCACGTCACGCCGGTGAGCGCCGACGACGGCGACTCCCTCGGCCGGCCCTCCAGCCCGGCCCACCCGTGATCAAGCAGGGAGGAATGTCCGAAATCTGCAAGTGGTGAGGTCTGCTTCGGGAAAGACGGCGTCGGCCCCTCCGGGATTCACTTCCGGGAAACACGACACGAAAGGGGCCGTTCACATGCCCGACATGCCCACCGGTGAGTTCTGGAAGGACCTCAGGCCGATCGAGAACTCCTTCCGGCCCGACGCCCTCCCCGAGGTCTACCTGTCCGACGTCGCCACCGACGACGACCGCTACTACGTGCCGTTCACCGACACCGTCGGCTCCCGGCCGCTGTGGATCAACGTCAAGGACAACAGCTGGGCCGACATCCTGCGGGCCAAGGAGGCGGGGCTGGTCAACCGGCACTACCACCCGCACGAGGTGTTCGCGTACACGATCTCCGGCAAGTGGGGCTACCTGGAGCGGCCCTGGACGGCCACCGCGGGCGACTTCGTCTACGAGGCCCCGGGCGAGGGCCACACGCTGGTCGCCTACGACAGCGGCGAGCCGATGAAGACGTTCTTCATCGTCAAGGGCCCGCTCATCTGGCTGGACGAGAACGGCGAGCCCGACGGGTTCTTCGACGTCCACGACTACATCAAGATGTGCCGCGAGCACTACGAGAAGGTCGGGATCGGCGCCGACTACGTCAACTCCCTGTTCCGCTGAGCCCCCGGCGCACACCCCCTAAGTGAGATCGTCATGACCGACACCACCGTCGCGGCCGGCTCCCGAGCGGCCGACCGGTACGAGAACCGCCTCCTCGTCATCCTCTTCCTGTCGTTCGGGTTCGTCTTCTTCGACCGTCAGGCGCTGTCGTTCCTGGCGCCGTACATGGACGCGGAGTTCGGCCTGACCAACGCCCAGCTCGGCACGCTGTCCGGCGTGCTCGCGCTCACCTGGGCGCTGGCCGGCATGTTCGCCGGCCGCCTGTCGGACGCGCTCGGCCGGCGCAAGCCGATCCTGGTCGCGGCCGTGGTGCTGTTCTCGCTGTTCTCCGCCTCGTCCGGGCTGATGGGCGGCTTCGCCGGGCTGCTCGCGGCGCGGGCGCTCATGGGCACGGCCGAGGGCGCGGTGCTGCCGATGGCGCAGTCGCTCATGGTCGAGGCGTCGAGGGAGAGCCGCCGGGGCTTCAACATGGGCCTGCTCCAGGGCTCGTCGGCGGGGCTGCTCGGCGGCATCGTGGCGCCGCTGGTCGTGGTGTGGATCGCGGAGACCTGGAACTGGCGGGTCGCGTTCTACGTCACGATCATCCCCGGCCTGGTCGTCGCCGCGCTCATCTGGCGGTTCGTCCGCGAGAAGTCGCCGCGTACGCTCGCCGAGGCTTCTCAGGAGCAGCGGGCGGCGGCGGTCAAGGTGCCGCTGCGCGAGGTGCTCAGGCTGCGCAACATCGTCGTCTGCATGCTCATCGCCTGCTGCTACCTCACCTGGTTCGTCACCATCATCACCTTCACCCCGACGTACCTGACCGAGGTCAAGGGCTTCGACCCCGGCACCATGAGCGGCGTCATGACCTGCCTGGGCGTGGCGTGGGTGCTGTGGGGGTTCGCGACCCCGGCCATCTCCGACCGGATCGGGCGCAAGCCGGCGCTCATCGGGTTCACGGTGCTCGCGGTGTGCTGCCCGCTCGCCGTCGTCTACGTCGAGAGCCCTGTGCTGCTCGGCGCGATCATGGTGGTCACCTACACCGGGCTCGGCTGCTTCACGCTGTTCATGGCCACGATCCCGGCCGAGACGGTGCCCCGCGCGGCGCTGGCCACGGCGCTGGGCGTGATCATGGGCGTGGGCGAGCTGGCCGGCGGGTTCCTCGGGCCGATGGTCGCGGGCTGGGCCTCCGACCAGTGGGGGCTGCAGGCCGCCATGTTCATCGCCGCGGGCGGCGCCGTGGCCGTGGTGGCGCTCTGCTTCGCGCTGAAGGAGACCGCTCCCGCCGTGCTGCGCCGCCGCGCCGCCGCCGTGCCGGACGGGAGCGCGGCATGAGGGCGGCTGTCTGGCACGGGGCCAGGGACGTCCGCGTCGAGGACGTCCCGGTCCGGCCGCCCGGCCCCGGCGAGGTGACGATCGAGGTGGCCTACTGCGGGATCTGCGGCAGCGACCTGCACGAGTACGCCGACGGCCCGCACGCCGTCCCCGTCGGCGACCCGCACCCGGAGTCCGGCGTGGCCGCGCCGCTCGTCCTCGGCCACGAGTTCTGCGGGACCGTCAGCGAGACCGGCGACGGCGTCACCGGCCTCGCCCCCGGCGACCGGGTGGCGGTGGAGCCCCACTACCGGTGCGGACGCTGCCCGCGCTGCCTGGCGGGGGAGTACAACATCTGCCGGCACTTCGGGTTCGCCGGGCTCATGGGGCACGGCGGGCTGGCCGAGCGGGCCACCGTGCCGGCGTACATGCTGCACCGGCTGCCCGAGGAGGTCTCCCTGGAGCAGGCGGCGGTGTTCGAGCCGGCCGCCGTCGCCCTGCACGCGGTGCGCCGGGCCGCGATCCGGCCCGGCGAGAGCGTCGCGGTGCTCGGGCTCGGCCCGATCGGGCTGCTCGTCACCAGGTTCGCGGCCCGGAACGCGGCCCGTCACGGGGGCCGCGTGGTCGCCGCCGACCGGTCCGCGGCCCGCCGCGAGTTGGCCCTCCGCCTGGGCGCCTCCGCGACCGGCCCCGACCTCGCCGGCCTCGTGGGCGACGAGGGCGACGAGGGCGCGGACGTGACGTTCGAGGCGGTCGGCTCGCCGGACACCCTGCGGGCCTCCCTGGCGGCCACCCGGCGCGGCGGGCGGGTGATGTTCCTCGGGCTGACCGGCGCCGTCACACTGGACGCCTTCGCCCTGGTGAACGACGAGCAGACGATCATGACCAGCGTGGGATACCGCGACGTCTATCCGGAGCTGATCCGGATGGTCGCCGAGGAGGGCGAGGACCTGAGCGCCGTCGTCACCTCCGTCATCCCCCTGGAACACGTGGTCAGGGACGGATTCGAGGCGCTGCTGCGCGGACCGGAGCAGGAGGTCAAGGTGCTGGTACGACCGGGGGAGCGGCCATGAGCGGGGAGTTCGCGGGCAGGCGGGCGTTCGTGACCGGCGGCACGTCCGGCATCGGCGCGGCCACGGCCGTGCTCCTCGCCGAGCTGGGCGCCGAGGTGACCGCGCTCGGCCTGCCGCCCGCCGACCCCGCCGACCTGCCGGACCACCCCCGCGTCCGCGTCGTCGAGCACGACGTCCTGGACCGGGCGGGGCTGGCCGATCTGCTGTCGGCGGGGGAGCTGCTGGCCGCCCTGGTCAACTGCGCGGGCGTCAGCCACGACCGCGAGGAGTACGACCTCGCGCGCTGGCAGCGGGTCATCGAGATCAACCTGACCGCGACCATGGTCGCCTGCCAGGCCGCCCGCCCGGCCCTGGCCGAGAACGGCGGCGCCGTCGTCAACGTCTCGTCCATGTTCGCCTTCTCCGGCAGCAGGGACCGGCCCGCCTACAGCGCCAGCAAGGGCGGCGTCTCGCAGCTCACGAAGTCGCTGGCGGCCGAGTACGCCGCCGACGGCATCAGGGTCAACGCCGTCGCGCCCGGTTTCGTGGTCACGCCGCTCGCGCGGGGCGTGCTCGACGACCCCGAGGCCAAGGCCCAGGTGCTGGCCCGCATCCCGGCCGGGCGGCTCGGCCGGCCGCGCGAGGTCGCCACGGTGGTCGCGTTCCTGTGCTCGGCGGCGGCGTCGTACGTCACCGGCGCGGTCGTCCCCGTCGACGGAGGCTACCTGGCCGGATGACGTTCGCCTAAGCTGAAGCCCCCCTGACATGCACGAACATCAGGAGGTCGCATGTCCGCCCTCTCCGTGATCTCCCAGGCCACCACCGAGCACCTCGAACCCGCCGAGCGCATCGGTTACTGGGAGGACTACAACCGCAAGGCGCTGGTCGGCCTGTCCTGCACCTCGTACTCGGAGCAGGGCCTGCTGGCCAGGCAGACCAACATCGAGCTGGGCGGGCTGCGGCTCGCCGACATCACCGGCAACGCCCACGCGATCGAGCGCAGCCCGCAGACCGTCAGGTCGGCGCCCAAGGACTCGGTGTTCGCGACCCTGCTGCTCAAGGGCGAGGCCGTGTTCCTGCACGAGAACGGCTGCCTCTCGGCCACGGCGGGCGAGCTCGTCGTCTACGACACGCGCCGGCCCTACCTGTTCGGGTTCTCCTCCTCGATGCGGCAGATCCTCGTGGACGTGCCGCGCGAGCTGTTCGCGCGGACGTGCGTGGGCGGCGGGCTGCCGGGGCCGATGCTGTTCGGGCGCGGCACGGCGCGGGAGGGCGCGCTCGTGGCCGCGCTCGGCTCCCTGCTCGGCGGGCTGACCGCGCTGCGCGGCGACCACGACCCCGCGGGCGCCGAGCGGACCGTGCTCGACCTGCTCAGGCAGCTCGCCGAGGAGCGCACCGGCGGGCGGCCCCGGCCCGACTCCTACCGCTCGCAGCTCATCGTCGCCGAGGACTACATCGAACGTCACCTGCACGATCCCTGCCTTGGGGCCGCGCAGGTGGCGGGGGTCATGGGCATCTCCGTACGGCACCTGGCGCGCATCTTCGAGCCGACCGGGCGCACCCCGGCCCGGCACATCACGGAGCGGCGCCTGGCCAGGGCGCACCAGGAGCTCACCGGGCCCGGGGCGCGGGAGACGACGATCGCCGACGTCGCGCACCGGTGGGGGTTCTCCAGCCAGGCGCACTTCGCCCGGCTCTTCCGCTCCCGTTTCGGCCTCACCCCGAGCGAGGCCCGCGCGGAGGTGACGCGCTAGCCCAGCCCGCCCATGTCGATGATCTTCCACGGGGCGGCGTCCGACTGCCTGCCGAGGAGGAAGGTGTACGGGTAGTGCGGGTCGTCGTTCGGCGGCTCCTCGTCGCAGCGGCGGACGTCGACGGTCACGAAGACCCGCCGCACCTGCCGATAGCCGCCGGGCCCGTACGTGTCGGGAGCCGGCGCGCCGACCTCGGACACCCGCACGTCGATCCAGCTCCTGATCGGGTCACTCCAGTAGTCGTGGTAGCGCTGGTGGAAGGACGGCGCGGTCACGGCCCGGACCACCTCGGCGTCGCGTGCCCTGATGCCCGCCAGGTAGGCCCGGACCACGGCGTCGGCGGGCGCGCCGGCCGCCGGCGGGCTCACGGGCGGGCCCTTGACGACGGTGCACGCGGCGCAGCCGGTCGCGGCGACGGCGTTCGCCGCGAGCAGGGCGACGGCCAGGACGGCGGATGATCTTCGCCTCATGCGCCGTAGCCTCTCACGGAGGAGCGCCGGCCGGGGCGGGACGGTGTCGCGCCCCGGCCGGTCGCCTCACGAGGCGTAGGTCTCGAACTCGGCGACCTTCGGGGTGCCGGACGCGCCGGTGATCCTGAAGGTGATCTTGGTGAGCGGGGTCGCGGTGAAGGTGATGGTGCCCGCGCCGCTGCCCGACTTCAGCACCGCGCCGGTGCCGGCGTTGAGGAGCTGCCAGGAGCCGATGGCGCCCGAGGAGCCGGCCGCCTCACGGATGACGACCCTGGAGACCGTCGTGGCCGAGCCCCACTTGATCGAGATGTCGCCGGTCGAGCCGGACGGCGACCAGTACGTGCTCAGGTCGCCGTCGCGCACGTTGCCGTAGCTCGTGCCGCTCGCCTTGCTGGAGCCGTCGGAGCCGGCCCCGATGCTGAGGTTGGTCCCGCCGGGCGACGTGGTCGGGGTCGTCGTGGGGTTGGACGTCGGGGACGACGTGGGTGAGGCCGTGGGGGACTGGGGCGTGCAGCTGCCGTTCGACACCTGCAGGCCCTTGTTGGCGCCCGCCGTCCGCCGCACGACGTCCGGCACGCAGCTCGCCGGGTCCAGGCCGTAGGAGTAGGGGACGCTGACGGAGGTGTTGGACTGCACGTTCGGCCCGGCCGGGTTGTTCTCGCTGCCGGGGCTCGACCAGGTCACGTTGTCGAAGATGTTGCCCGCGACCTGCCAGTAGCCGGCCTCGCTGGTGTAGAAGGTGCCGAGGACGTCCTTGGAGTCCTCGAAGTAGTTGTTCTCCACCTTGGCGCGGCCGCCGGCGCGGGAGTTGATGCCGGACTCGTGCAGGCTCACGTAGTGGTTGTTGTAGATGTGGGCGATGCCGCCGCGCAGCAGCGGGGTGCGGGAGTCGATGTTCTCGTACAGGTTGTGGTGGAAGGTGACGTAGCCGTTGGAGCGGTCGCTCTCGCTGGAGCCGATGAGCCCGCCGCGGCCGGAGTTGCGCAGGGTGCTGTACGACAGCGTCACGTACTGGACGTTGTCCTTCATGTCGAACAGGCCGTCGAAGCCCTCCGACTCGCCGCCCGACGCCTCCAGCGTGACGTGGTCGACCCACACGTTGCGGACGTCGCTCTCCATGCCGATGGCGTCGCCGCCGTTGGAGGTGGGGGAGCCGGACTTCTTGACGTTCCTGACGGTCACGTTCTGGATGATGATGTTGCTGGCCTCGCGGATGTGGATGCCCAGCTGGTCGAAGACGGCCCCGCCGCCGACCCCGACGATCGTGACGTTGCTGATCTGCTTGAGCTCGATCACGCCGGCGGCGGTGTTGCAGCTTCCGCCCGACACCTTGGCGGTGTTGCCGTGGTTGATGGTCCCCTCGACCTGGATGGTGATCGGGGTGCTGCTGCTGGCCCGGTTGCACAGGGCCTGGTGGATCGCGGTGCCCGTGGTGGCGCGCACCGTCTGCCCGCCCGCGCCGCCGGTGGTGCCGCCGTTGACGGCGGCGTAGCCGGTGACGGTGCCGGTCGCCGCCGACGCCTGGAGGCCCGGCAGGGCCGCGCCGACGGCGGCCGCGGCGGTCACCGCGGCCAGCGCGGCCGCGAGCCGTGCCGCGACCGCCCGTCTCGTCCTCGGTCCACGGGCGGCCACGGCCCTCCTGTCGAACTTGCTCATCACAGCCGAACTCCTTGCTGGTCCGGCAGGCCCGTCGGGCCTGCGTCCGGGTCCCCCCAGCGCGTGCGCATCGCCCCCACACCGTAGGAAAGCGCTTTCCTAGGTGTCAATGCGCCCTGAAACTTTCATCACGCTCCTCGCGTACGATCGGTGATGCGGCTGTGACCTGCGAAAACGCCTGTGACCGTCAACGGACGAACAGGGCAAGGGCCCCAACTCTGCTCATATGAGCAATCTTCGGCTCAAGTGTTGCACTGAGGTTAATTCACGACTTACGGTGCGTTACCTACGTCACATACGGAGGCCCCTATGAGTAAGTTTCGGCTGCTCACAATCCCCGCTCTCCTCCTGGTCACCGCGCTGAGCGCCTGCTCGGTGTCCTCGAACCCCGGCGGGTCCGCCGAAGCGGGCGACCAGAAGTCCGCCGGCCCCGTCGCCATCGGCTTCAGCCAGGCGACCCAGCAGTCCCCCTTCTACGTGCAACTGCGCGAGGGCGCGGAGGCCGCCGCCAAGGAGGCGGGCGCCACGCTCTACTTCGCCGACGCGGGCGGCGACGTGACCAAGCAGAACAACGACATCCAGGACCTGATCACCCGCCAGGTCGACGTGCTGCTCGTCAACCCGGTCGACCCCCAGGGCGTGCAGCCGGGCATCGCCGCGGCCAAGGCGGCCGGCGTGCAGGTCGTGACCGTGGACCGGCCGGTCCCCGAAGGCGCGGTCGCCCACGTCGGGCGCGACAACAAGGCGATGGGCGCGCTCGTCGGCAAGCGCCTGAGCGAGGCGCTCGGCGACAAGGGCGGCAAGGTCATCGAGATCCGCGGCGACGCGGGCGGCGCGGTCGCGCGCGACCGCAGCGCCGGCTTCCACGAGGCCGTCGCGGGCAACGACAAGATCAAGATCGTCGAGGGGCCGTACTCGGACTACGTCCGCTCCAAGGCGGTCACCGCGATGCAGGACCTGCTCCAGGTGCACCCCGACGTCGCCGCCGTGTACGCGCACAACGACGACATGGCGCTCGGCGCGCTGCAGGTCCTCAAGGAGAACGGCAAGGACGACGTCCTGGTCTCCGGCGTCGACGGCCTCATGGAGGCGGTCAAGCAGATCCCGGACGGCCAGTACGTCGCCACCGCGCTCAACGACCCCATCTCCCTGGGCTCGAAGGCCATCGAGACCGTGCTCAAGGTCCAGAAGGGCGAGCAGGTCGAGGCCTCCATCGACGCGGGCACCGAGCTGATCGACAAGGCCAACGCGGCCGGGTTCGTCGGCGAGGGCGAGTTCGCCCAGGCATCCACGAAATAGGGGCCCGAGGCGCCCGCGACCCGGGCGCCCAGGACCCAGGCAATCGACAGTAGGAAGGCGAGACGGTTGTTCCAGACGGCGGAAACCATGCAGGCGGCGGTGCTCCACGCCCCGGGCGACATCAGGGTCGAGCAGGTGCCCGTCCCCGAGCCCGGCCCGGACGAGGCGCTCGTGCGGGTGGCGGCCTGCGGGGTGTGCGGATCGGACATCGCACGCATGCTGCACCCGGGAGTGGCCTACCACTTCCCGATCATCTGCGGCCACGAGTTCTCGGGACACGTCGTCCGGCTCGGCGACCGTCTGGCCGCCAAGGGCCGGGTACGCGAGGGCGACCTCGTCACGGTCCCCCCGCTGATCCCCTGCAAGGTCTGTGAGCCCTGCAGCCAGGGCCACTTCAGCCTGTGCAAGAACTACGGCTACTTCGGCAGCCGCCGCGACGGCGCGTACGCCCAGTACGTCACCGTCCCCGACGAGAACCTCATGGTCCTGCCGGCCGACCTCGACCCCCGGGCCGCGGCCATGCTGGACCCGGCGGCGATCGCCCTGCACGCCCTCTGGCGGACGAAGATGCGCGGCGGCCGCCGGGTGGCGGTGGTGGGCGCGGGCCCGATCGGGCTGTTCGCCGTCCAGTGGGCGAGGCTCGCCGGGGCCTCCGACGTGCTGGTCGTCGAGCTGAACGAGCAGAAGGCCGCCATGGCGGTGGAGGCGGGCGCGACCCGCACCGCGACCGCCGCCGAGGCCGCCGACGAGGTGGCCGGCGACGGCTACGACATCGTGATCGAGTCGGCCGGCGTGCCCGCCACGGTGGACCAGGCGGTGGCGCTGACGGCCCGGCACGGCGAGGCGGTGTTCATCGGCATCCCGCACGACCCCGTGGTGCTGCCGAAGGCCACGTTCAGCTCGTTCCTGCGCCGCGAGGTGACCCTGCACGGCGCCTGGAACTCCTTCTCCGCGCCGTTCCCCGGTGAGGAGTGGCGGGTCGCGGCCCGCGCGCTGGCCTCGGGCGAGCTGGCGTGGAAGTTCATGATCACGCACGAGCTGGGGCTGGACGCCCTGCCGGAGACCATGGCGGCTCTCGGGGAACGTTCCATTTTCAGCTCCAAGGTTCTCTTCCTGCCGAACGAGGAGTGAGCATGGCTGGCTTCCTCGCCCTCGATCTGGGGACCGAAGGCGCCCGCGCGGCGGTCTACGGCGCAGACGGGGCGCTGCTGGGGTCGGGCGCCGAGCGGTACCCGACCCGCTTCCCCAGGCCGGGCTGGGCCGAACAGGACCCGGACGACTGGTGGCGGGCGAGCGTGTCCGCCGCCAGGCAGGCGCTCGCCGAGGCCGGCGGCCCGCAGGTCGAGGGCGTCGCCGTGGCGACCACCGCCTCGACGGTGGCCGTGCTCGACGAGCGGGGCCGCCCGCTGCGCCCGGCGCTGCTGTGGATGGACGGCCGGGCCGGCGAGGAGTCGGAGCTGACCGCGCGGACCGGCCACCCGGTCCTCCGCTACGCGGGCGGCAGCGACGCCGTCGAGTGGCTGGTGCCCAAGGCGATGTGGCTGGCCAGGCACGAGCCGGAGACCTACCGGGCGGCCGCGCGGATCGTCGAGGCCGTCGACTACATGGTGTGGCGGCTCACCGGCCGCTGGGCCGGCTCGCGCATGAACGCGGTCTGCAAGAGCAACTACGACCCGCGCGGCGCCGGCTTCCCGCACGACCTGTACGAGCGGCTCGGCGTCGCCGACCTGGCCGCCAAGCTCCCCGACGAGATCGTGCCCGTCGGCGACCCCGTCGGGCCGCTCGCCGCGGCCGCCCGCGAGGAGCTGGGCGTCGCAGGACCGGCCACGGTGGTGTCCGGCGGGATCGACGCCCACCTGTCGCTGCTGGCGATCGGCGGCGGCCACGAGGGCCAGGTGTCGATCGTCTGCGGCACCTCCAACGCCTTCGTCACCGAGATCACCGAGCCGGTCTTCCCGCCCACGGTGTGGGGGCCGTACCCGGACGCGCTGCGCACCGGGCGCTGGCTGGTCGAGGGCGGGCAGGTGAGCGCCGGCTCGGTCCTCGCCTGGACCGGCGAGAAACTCATCGGCCGCCCCCGCGCCGAGATCGGCGGGCTCATCAAGGCGGCGGCGGAAGTGCCGCCGGTCGAGCACGGCCTGATCGTGCTCGACTACTTCATGGGCAACAGGACCCCGCTGCGTGACCCGCGGCTGAGGGGCGCGGTGCTGGGCCTCACCCTGGCCAGCACCCCCGAGCAGGTCTACCGGGCGGCCGTGGAGGGCGTCGCGTACGGCACCCGCCAGGTCATCGACTCCTTCACCGCCGGCGGCGTCCCCGTGGAGGAGATCTTCGTCTCGGGCGGCATCCAGCACAACGAGCTGTGGCTGCGGACCACCGCCGACGTGCTCGGCCGCCCGGTCCACCTGGTCACCGGGGACAACCTGACGCTGCGGGCCTGCTCGGTGCTGGCCGCCGCAGGCACCGGGCGGCACGCCTCCCTGGCGGAGGCGGCGGCCGCGTACGCGCCCAAGTGCCGCACCGTCGAACCGGACGCCGCGCACGCGCAGGCGTACCGGGCCGGCTACGCCGACTACCTGGAGGCCACGGCCGCGACGACGGGCATCTCCCACAAGCTGAGCGGAGCCCGCCATGAGCGATGACGAGCAGCTCTACCAGGTGGCCGTGCGCTACTACGAGGACGGCGAGACCCAGGAGCAGATCGCGCACGCCCTGCACCTGACCCGCTGGAAGGTGGGCCGGATGCTGGCCGAGGCGCGCGAGGCCGGCATCGTGCGCATCGAGGTGCTGCACCCGCGCTCCCGGGTGCGCTCGCTGGAGCAGGCGATCAAGGAGCGGTACGGGCTCCGCGACGCCGTCGTGGTCTCGGTGGACGGCGACCCCGAGCAGATCCGCGACCGGGTGGGCGCGGCCGGCGCCGACCACCTCATGGAGATGCGGCCCGCGCCCCGCCTGATCGGCGTGTCGTGGGGCCGCACCCTGGACCGGCTGGCCGAGGCGCTGACCCGTGGCTGGGCCAACGGCGTCCACGTGGTGCAGATCAACGGCGCGCTCAGCCGTTCGCGGCAGCCGACCAGCGCGCACAGCATGGCCAGCACGATCGCCCACCGCGGCGGCGGCACCGCCACGCTGCTGGCCGCGCCGGCGATACTCCAGCAGCAGAGCACCCGCGCGGTGCTGGAGAGCGACCGGGCCGTCGCCGACGTGCTGGCCCTCGCCACCCGGGCCGACCTGTTCCTCTACAGCCCCGGCGGCATGGGCAGCGACTCGGTGCTGGTGGACTCCGGCCAGATCGACGCGGGCGACCTGGCCCGGCTCGCGCGGGCCGGCGCGGTGGGCGACGTGCTCGGCCGCTTCATCGACGCGCGCGGGCAGATCGTCGACCCCGACCTCGACGGCCGCACCCTCGGCCTGTCCCTGGACGTGCTGCGCTCGGCCACCACCTCGGTGGCGCTGGTCAGCGGCACGGCCAAGCGGGCGGTGTGCCGGGCGGTGGTGTCGA
Organism: Nonomuraea sp. AD125B; assembly: GCF_041402765.1. Classification (NCBI taxonomy): domain Bacteria; kingdom Bacillati; phylum Actinomycetota; class Actinomycetes; order Streptosporangiales; family Streptosporangiaceae; genus Nonomuraea; species Nonomuraea sp. AD125B. Next base: position 47,850 of record NZ_JBGLOU010000010.1, read on the forward strand.
GCGGGCTGTGCGACGTGCTCATCACCGACGACCAGAACGCCCGACACCTGCTGGAGGCGGCATGACGGCCACCACGGAACGCCTGCGCATGACGGGGATCGTCAAACGGTTCCCCGGCACCGTCGCCCTCGACGGCGTCGAGCTGAGCGTGCGGCCCGGCGAGGTGCACTGCCTGCTCGGCGAGAACGGCGCGGGCAAGAGCACGCTCATGAAGATCCTCGCGGGGTCGTACCGTCCTGACGAGGGCACGATCCTGCTGGACGGGCAGCCGTACGCGCCAGCCACCCCGCACGCCGGGCTGGCGGCCGGCATCGCCGTGATCTACCAGGAGCTCGACCTGCTGCCCGACCTCACCGTGGCGCAGAACCTGCTGCTGGGCCGGGCGCCCGCGCTCGGCCCGTTCGTCCGGCGGGGGCAGCGCGCCAAGCTGGCCCGCGCGGCGCTCGACCGGGTGGGCGCGAGCTTCCCGGTGACCGCCCGCGTCGGCGACCTGCCGATCGCCTCGCAGCAGCTCACCGCCATCGCCAAGGCGCTGACGGCCGACGCCCGCGTGATCGTCATGGACGAGCCGTCGGCGACGCTCGGCGAGAGCGAGCTGCTGGCCGTGTTCGAGGTCATCAGGTCGCTCACCGCCGAGGGCCGGTCGGTGATCTTCATCTCGCACCGCATGGACGAGGTCATGGAGATCGGCGACCGGGCCACGGTGCTGCGGGACGGCCGCGCGGTCGGCGTCTACGACCTGGCCTCGACCGGCCCGGACGAGCTCGTCGCCGCCATGATCGGCGAGGCCGGTGAGCTCGTGGGCGCGACCGACCGGCCCGCCCCGCAGGGCGAGCCGCTGCTCCGCGTCGAACGGGCGCACGTGCCGGGGCTGCTCGACGTACGCGACCTCGACGTACGGCCCGGCGAGGTCGTCGGGCTGGCCGGGCTCGGCGGCGCGGGCCGCACCACCCTGCTGCGCGCCCTGTTCGGCGACCTCAAGGCCCAGGTGGACGCCCGGCTGGACGGCCGCCCGCTCAAGGCCACCAGCCCGGCCGCCGCCGTCCGCGCCGGCCTCGCCCTGGTGCCGGAGAGCCGCAAGGAACAGGGCCTCATGCTGGGCCTGTCCGTGAGCCGCAACGCCGCCATCGGCGCGCTCGGCAGGCCGCCGTGGCTGCTGCCCGGCAGGACCGGCCGCCGGCTGACCGCGCCGTCGCTCGCCGACCTCGGCGTCAAGGCGTCCGGCCCCGGCCAGCTCGTCGGCCAGCTCTCCGGCGGCAACCAGCAGAAGGTCGTGCTGGCCAAGTGGATCACCCGCGGCGGGATCAGGGTCCTGCTGCTGGACGAGCCCACCCGCGGCCTCGACGTCGGCGCCAAGGCCGACCTCTACCGCCAGGTGCGCCACCTGGCCGACCAGGGCGTGGCCGTCCTGCTCGCCAGCAGTGAGCTGAACGAGCTGACCGCCAACGCCGACCGGATCGAGGTCCTGTACGAGGGCCGCAACGTCGCGCACTTCGACCCCCGGGTCAGCCCCGAGAACGTCATCGCGCACACCGTCATCACAGGAGCCGCACCATGACAGCTTCCACCGTGGCCGACACCGCCACCCAGGAAGGCCGCCCCCGCGCCCGCCGTGGCGCCGACCTGATCGTCAAGTCCAACCTGCTGCTGGTCTTCCTCGGCCTGTGCGTGGTCGCCTCGCTGCTCGCGCCGCAGTTCCTGACCGGCCGCAACATCGCCAACCTGCTCCAGCAGTCCTCGCTCACCGGGATCGTGGCCATCGGCATGACCATGGTCGTGCTCACGGCCGGCATCGACCTGTCCGTGGGCAGCGTGGCCGCCTTCGGCGGCATGACGATCGCGCTGCTCATGGGGTCGGGCGTGCCCGTGCTGCCGGCCATCCTCATCAGCGTGGCGGCCGGCGCGGCGTTCGGCGCGTTCATGGGCGGGCTGTCGGCGTACCTGACGCTGCCGTCGTTCATGACGACGCTGGCGGGGCTGACGGCGGTGCGCGGGCTCACGTACCTGCTGACCGACGGCAAGCCCGCCGAGGCGGGCGGCTCGGAGGGGTTCCAGCTCCTCGGCGGCGGGTTCATCGGCTACGTGCCGATCGTCGGCGTCATCTTCGTGGTGATCACCGTGCTCGCCGCCGTGGTGCTGCGCGGCACCACCTTCGGCGAGTACGTCTACGCCGTCGGCAGCAACAAGGAGGCCGCCCGGCTGTCCGGCCTGCCCGTACGCGGCGTGATCACGACCGTGTTCGCCGTGTCGGGCGGCCTGGCCGCGCTGGCCGGGGTGCTGCTCACCTCCCGGCTGACCGTGGGCCAGCCCACCGCGTTCAACGGGCTGGAGCTGGACGCGATCGCGGCCGTCGTGCTCGGCGGCACGAACCTGTTCGGCGGCCGGGGCGGGGTGTTCGGCACGTTCGTCGCGGTGCTGCTGCTGTCGGTGCTGCGCAACCTGTGCAACCTGCTCGGCCTCGGCTCCTTCTTCCAGATGGTGGTGACCGGCCTCATCCTGCTGGTCGCCCTCGTACTCAACCTGCTCATCGAGAGGCGTGGCGCTCGTGCCTGACACCATCCCCGGCTCGTTGCGGGCCTATCTGCACGGACTGCCGGGCGTCGACGAGGTCGGCGTCCAGCGGCGGGCCGCCGGCCTGGCCACCCGGTCGATCAAGACCACGGCCAAGCGGCAGGCCATCGACCTCGCCATCCGCATGGTCGACCTCACCACGCTCGAAGGGTCCGACACCCCCGGCAAGGTACGCGCGCTGGCCGCCAAGGCCGTGCGCCCCGACCCGGCCGACCCGAGCGTGCCGTCGGTCGCCGCGCTCTGCGTCTACCCCGACATGATCCCGACGGCGGCGCGGGCGCTGGCCGGCACCAACGTCGAGCTCGCCTCGGTCGCCACCGGCTTCCCCGCCGGGCGTACGTCGCTGGAGGTCAAGCTGAGCGACACGGCCTCCGCGGTCGCGGCGGGGGCGAGCGAGATCGACATGGTCATCGACCGTGGAGCGTTCCTGGCGGGCGACTACGCCAAGGTCTTCGACGAGATCGTCGCCGTCAAGGAGCAGTGCGGCGAGGCGCACCTGAAGGTCATCCTGGAGACCGGCGAGCTGGTCACCTACGACAACGTGCGCCGCGCGTCGTGGCTGGCGCTGCACGCCGGGGCCGACTTCATCAAGACCTCGACCGGCAAGGTCGCCCCCGCCGCCACCCTGCCGGTCACGCTGGTGATGCTGGAGGCCGTGCGCGACTACCGCGCCGCCACCGGCCGGCAGGCCGGCGTTAAGCCGGCCGGCGGCATCCGCACCACCAAGGACGCCATCCGCTACCTCGTGCTGGTCAAGGAGATCGCCGGGGACGACTGGCTGGACCCCGCGTGGTTCCGGCTGGGCGCCTCGACGCTGCTGAACGACCTGCTCATGCAGCGGACCAAGCTCGGCACCGGCCAGTACTCCGGGCCCGACTACTACACCATCGACTAGGGAGAGGCGTGGAGATCTTCGAGTACGCGCCCGCGCCGGAGTCACGAGCCATCGTGTCCATCCGGCCGTCGTACGACCTGTTCATCGACGGCGAGTTCGTCGCGGCCGAGAGCGACGCGCGCATCGTCACCGTCAACCCGGCCGACGAGGAGCCGCTGTCGGAGGTGGCCGCCGCCGGCGACGCCGACGTGGACCGCGCCTTCGCCGCCGCCCGCCGCGCCTTCGACCGGGTGTGGTCGCGGCTGCCGGGCGCCGAACGCGGCAAGTACCTGTTCCGCATCGCGCGCATCATCCAGGAGCGCGCCCGCGAGCTGGCCGTGCTGGAGTCGCTCGACAACGGCAAACCGATCAAGGAGACCCGCGACGTCGACCTGCCGCTCGTCGCGCAGCACTTCTTCTACTACGCCGGCTGGGCCGACAAGCTCGCGCACACCGGCCTCGGCACCAGGCCGCTCGGCGTGGCCGCGCAGGTCATCCCGTGGAACTTCCCGCTGCTCATGCTCGCGTGGAAGGTCGCGCCCGCCCTGGCCGCCGGCAACACGGTCGTGCTCAAGCCGGCCGAGACCACGCCGCTGACGGCGCTCGCGTTCGCCGAGATCTGCCAGGAGGCCGGCCTGCCGCCCGGCGTCGTGAACATCGTGACCGGCGCCGGCGACACCGGCCGGGCCGTCGTCTCCCACCCCGAGGCCGACAAGGTGGCCTTCACCGGCTCGACCGAGGTGGGCCGGCAGATCGCCCGCGCCGTCGCGGGCACCCGCAAGCGGCTCACGCTGGAGCTCGGCGGCAAGGGCGCCAACATCGTCTACGACGACGCGGCCATCGACCAGGCCGTCGAGGGCATCGTGTCCGGCATCTTCTTCAACCAGGGCCACGTCTGCTGCGCCGGCTCGCGGCTGCTGGTGCAGGAGTCGATCGCCGAGGAGCTGCTGCCGCGGCTGCGCGCCCGCATCGAGCTGCTGCGCCTGGGCGACCCCCTGGACAAGAACACCGACATCGGGGCGATCAACTCGGCCGCGCAGCTCGCCAGGATCCGCGAGCTGGCCGCCGCCGGCGAGGCCGAGGGCGCCACGGGCTGGTCGCCGTCCTGCCCGCTGCCCGAGCGCGGCTACTGGTTCCGTCCCACCGTGTTCACCGGGGTCACGCAGGCGCACCGGATCGCCCGCGAGGAGATCTTCGGGCCGGTCCTGTCGGTGCTCACCTTCCGCACGCCGGAGGAGGCCGTCGCCAAGGCGAACAACACGCCGTACGGGCTGTCGGCCGGCGTCTGGACGGAGAAGGGCTCCCTCATGCTCTGGACCGCGAGCCGGCTGCGCGCCGGCGTCGTCTGGTCCAACACCTTCAACGTGTTCGATCCCGCCAGTCCCTTCGGCGGCTACAAGGAGTCCGGGTACGGCCGCGAGGGCGGGCTGCTCGGATTGGAGGCCTACCTTGGCTGAGACCCCGCCGCGCATCGCGGTGCGCAGGACGTACAAGCTCTATGTCGGCGGCGCGTTCCCGCGCTCGGAATCAGGGAGGTCCTACCCCGTGACGTCGGCGGACGGATCCCACCTCGCCAACGCCGCGCTGGCCTCGCGCAAGGATGTGCGCGACGCCGTGGTGGCGGCGCGCAAGGCGTTCCCCGGCTGGTCGGGCCGCACCGCCTACAACCGGGGCCAGATCCTCTACCGCGTCGCCGAGATGATGGAGGGGCGGCGCGAGCAGTTCGCCGCCGAGGTCGCCGCGGCCGACGGCGTGAGCGCGGCGCGGGCCCAGGAGCTGGTGTCGGCCGCCGTGGACCGGTGGGTCTACTACGCCGGCTGGGCCGACAAGATCAGCCAGGTGGTGGGCGGCGCGAACCCGGTGGCGGGCCCGTTCTTCAACCTCTCCGAGCCGGAGCCGACCGGCGTCGTGGGCGTGCTCGCGCCCGCCGGCTCCTCGCTGCTCGGGCTGGTCTCCGTGCTCGCCCCGGTGATCACGTCGGGGAACACGGCGGTGCTGGTCGCCGACGAGCGCGCCCCGCTGCCCGCGGTCACGCTCGCCGAGGCCCTCGCCACCTCCGACCTGCCGGGCGGCGTGGCCAACATCCTGACCGGCCGCCTCGCCGAGCTGGCCCCGCCGCTCGCCGGGCACGCCGACGTGAACGCGCTGGATCTCGCGGGCGCGGGCGGCCTCGCGGGCGAGCTGGAGGAGCTGGCGGCGACCACGCTCAAGCGCGTCCTGCGGCCCGGGCCCGAGGACGACTGGACGGACGCCGACCCCGGGCTCGCCCGCGTCCGCCCCTTCCTGGAGATCAAGACCGTCTGGCACCCGATCGGCCGCTGACCGCCCTCAACGCCATCCCCCGTGCCTTACGGGGGATGGCGGCGGGGGTCATGAGCGGTGGATCGCCTGGGACGGCACGGACGCGGCCGGGTGGACCGGGATCGGTGACGAGGCCAGGCGCCTCTGCCCCGGGCCTACGCGCCGTCCCGCCGGCGCACCAGCTCCTCGATCCAGACGGGCGCGTACGGGGACGTGCACCCCGGCGAGACCGGGTAGTCCTTCAGCACCTCCAGGCGCTCGCCGATGCCGACGGCGCGGGCGCGGTGCTCGGGGTGCTCGATGCCGATCTGCGCCAGGCAGTGGTTCATCGCCCACTGCAGGCGGTCGGGCGCGGCCTTCATCTCGGCCTCGATGACGTCGAGCAGCCCCGCGAGGTCGAGACCGGCGGGCTTCTTCGCCACGCGCTCGGTGGTCAGCGCCCATCCGGCGCTCGCGACCACCGGGTCCGGGTCGGCGAGCCAGGCTTGCCGCAGCTCCTCGGCGTGCGGGCTCTTCTTCACCACGTAGTTGACGAGCCAGTCGTGCACTTTGGGCGCGCCCGCCTCGCGCACCATGGCGTCCAGCTCGTCGCGCTCGAACGCCTTGGGGCGGCAGATCAGCAGCGCCAGCAGCCGGGCCGCGGTGTCACCGGTCTCCCAGAGCCGGCGCGCGAGCTCCTGCTGCGTCTTCAGCCGCTTGGCGAGGGCGCGCAACGCGCCGAGGTTGACGCCGTGATCGTCGCCGTGCCGCGCGTTGACCGCGCGGATCTTCGGGTCCTCCAGCTCGGCCAGCTCGGCCATCACCTCGGCCACCGTCACTTCGGCCACCGTCATGCCGGTCTCCTGTCGTTTCGGCGCGAAATCCCGGGCTGTTCACAACAAATGCGCGGTGGTTCTCGATGATGCCCCTCGCCGGGACCGGGGTGTCACGGCGAGGGCGCGGAAGCTGATACAGGAGTGGCCGGCAAATGCGGTCACTTCTTAATGCGCGGCCTCGTACTGCTTGATCAGCGTCGCGGCAATCCGGCCCCGCTCGCTCACGGGCAGGCCCTGCGCCTTGGCCCACTTGCGGATCTCCGTCGCCTTCTCCCTGCCCATCTCACGGGCCGAACCGGCGCCTCCGCGACGGCCGCGCTCCTTGCCCGCGCGGACGGCGCGCGCCTTGGTGATGAAGGGCGCCAGAGCCTTCTCCAATTTCTCCCTGTTCTCGCCGGACAGGTCGATCTCGTAGGCGGTGCCGTCGAGAGCGAACCGCGTGGTGCCCTCCGCTTCACTGCCGTCGAGGTCGTCGAGAAAAGATTCCACGATGCGCTTCGCCATAAGGTGCTCCAAACCCCGATGTTGCTTGCGGATACTGTAGTCCCCTTCAGAGACACACGCATCCTCACAAATGCCATGTCGCGAATAGCAGGCCGGGCTCGCGCGGCCCCGCGGGACCGCGTCAAAGCGCGGGCCGTGCTTGTCCCGTGATCTTCCGTGTCGCGCGAGTCGCGGTCCGTCCGCCGTGTTGATCCGCCTTTCCCCGGCGTTCACGTACGGCCGGAGCCGCGGTCCGCCCGGGTCCAGGAGAACGGTCGTGACCAGGCGAAAGGCGGGATCGGCCGGGCGTCTCCGCGCGCGCGGGCCCGGCGCCCGGGCAACACCTGTCCGGGGTATCAGGGAATACGGGCATGTCGCGGGCCGCCCGCCCGTACGGATCCAGGAAGGCCGGCTGTTTCGGGCGTCGAGGCGCGCGGGCGGCAATCCCGTCCTGTTTCCGCCGAATCCGGAATTGAATCCGACTTCAAGACCCTCCTTGTCGTCCCTTCTTGTTCTCCCGGATCAGGAAGACCGCGGACGACACCAGCGCCCAGGCGCCCAGCACGAGGAACGGCGCCGGCCGCTGATGCCCGCCGAAGTAGACGGCGGTGTGCTGGGCGTTGACCGAGGCGCCGGGCGGCAGCCAGCGTCCGATCACGCCCAGCGGCGACGGCAGCAGCGGCCAGGACACCGCCCCGCCCGACGAGGGGTTGCCGAGCAGCACCATCAGCCCCCACGTGGGCACCATCGCCCAGCGCCCCACGAGCGTGCGGAACATCGAGAACACCATCCCCGACGCGAACATGGTCAGCGCCAGGATGAACCAGGACTCCGGCAGCGGCAGCCGGAGCGCGCCGAGCACCCAGTCGACGGCGGCCACGATGGCGAGGGCCCCCAGCGCCGCGTACGCCCCCGTGAACGCGATGCGCTCCCACGGGGCGAGCTCGCCCGCGTTCGCGTTGAGCTGGACGGCCCCGACGAACCCGATGACCACGGCCGCGAGCGTGATGTAGAACAGCGCCAGCCCGCGCGGGTCGCCCCGCTGCAGCGGTTTCAGGTCCCGCACGGTCAGCCGCAGGCCGACCTCCCGGGCGACCTTGGGTGCGGCCTCGGTGAGCAGTTGCGCCACCGACGCGCCGGAGGCGCTCGACACGTAGAAGGTGGCGTCGTCCCCGCGCACCACGACGACGCCGAAGACCTGCTGCTCCTCGACCGCCCGCAGGGCCCGCTCGAAGTCGGGCTCGAAGGACAGCGCGAGCGAGGCGTTCAGCCGCTGCTCCAGGCCGGCGGCGAAGGCCTTGCCGCGTACGGTCTGGTGACTGATCCCCACCACCGCGACCGGCACGCGGTGCGGGGCCGGGGCGGCCATGGCGTAGGTGTAGGACCCGGCGAACAGCCCCGCCGCGGCGGCGACGATCAGCACGAGCACGGTCGCGGGGAGGAACGGTGATTCCCTGAAGTCCGCCCACCGCCGGCCCGTCCGGTCACGCATGCGCTCACGCTAAGCGCGCGACGGCCGCCGACCGCCCGCCGACACGCCGCACCCTGCGCCTTTCAGATTTCCCGGCAAAACCAGTAGGGAATATTGACTTATCGGGGACGTCGGCCTAGCGTCTGACGTATGAGGCAGGGTCTTCTCCTGACCAGGCGCTCCCACGTGGACTTCTGCCACGTCGCCAGCGCCCAGTGTCGCTGATCACGGTCGTCGGCGGGCCGGTACGAGCCCGCCCCGTCTTCATGTTCCCGGCGTGGCCGCCGCAGCCCACGCCGCCGATCCAGGTCAACGCCGCGCCTCCCGGACGAGCCCGGGAGAGGCGCGAGCATGCCGTTCGTCGTGAGGATCTCTCGTGATCATCTCTTCAGTCAGCTTCCCCAAGCCCCGCGTACGTACGGGGGTGGCGGCATGACCGCGGCCCCGTCCGAGCTCGCCGTCACCCCGGACCTGTTCCGCCGCGCGCTCGCCGTGCACGCCAGCGGCGTCGTCGTCATCACCGCCCAGCACGAAGGCCGGCCCTCCGGACTGACCGCCACCTCCTTCTCCTCCGTCAGCCTCGAACCGCCCCTCGTCTCCTTCTACGTGGACCGTTCCTCCACCACGTGGCCGTCGCTGCGCGCCGCCGACCACTTCGCCGTCAACGTGCTGGCCCACGACCAGGCCGAGCTGGCCTCCCGCTTCGCCAGCAGGGGCGTGGACCGCTTCGCCGAGCCCACCCGCTGGCGGCCGGGCCCCCTGGGCGCGCCGCTGCTCCAGGACGTCTCGGCGCACCTGGTGTGCCTGCCGTACGAGACCGCCGAGGTCGGCGACCACATCCTCGTCGTCGGGCTGGTCGTCGAGGCCGACCTGCGGGGCCCCGGCCGCCCGCTGCTCTACCACCAGGGCCGCTTCGGCCGGTTCCTGGCCCACCCCGAATCCTGACCTGGAGCCTCACCGTGACCACCATCAGCACCAGGCAGCCGGTGTACGCGAGCCCCGTCGACCACGTCGCCTACGGCCACTACGGCTCCGGCCGCCTGCACCTGTCCCCGGACTGGAACCGCCCCCTCTACCCCTTCCAGGGCCGCGTCACCGCCGACGGCTCCAGCGGCTTCCGCGCCGAGCCCGGCCGCTACCACCTCTACGCCGCCTGGGTCTGCCCGTACGCCCACCGCGCCGCGATCGTCCGCAAGCTCAAGGGCCTGGAGGACGTCGTCTCCCTGTCGTACGTGGACGACGAGCGCGACGGCCGCGGCTGGGCCTTCCGCGCGCGCCGCGGCCCCGACCCGGTCAACGGCTTCACCCTGCTGGAGCAGGCGTACGACGCCACCGAGAAGGGGTACGGCGGCCACATCTCCGTCCCCGTCCTGTGGGACAGGGAGAGCGGCCGCATCGTCAGCAACCACTTCCCCGACATCACCCTCGACCTGGCCACCCAGTTCGGGCAGTGGGCCACGGCCGAGATCGACCTCTACCCGGAGGCCCTCCGCCCCGAGATCAACACGCTGAACGCCTGGATCTACCACGACGTCAACGCCGGCGTCACCCGCGTGGCCCGCGCCGCCACCGAGGACGAGCGCGAGCGGGAGCGCCACCGCGTCGTGGCCGCGCTCGAACGCCTCGACGAGCGCCTGGCCGAGCACCGCTACCTCACCGGCGACACGATCACCGAGGCCGACGTGCGGCTGTGGGTGACGCTGGCCAGGTTCGACGCCGAGCACAACCGCGGCCACCTGATCAGCGAGCGCGAACTGCCCGACTTCGAGCACCTGTGGCCGTACGCCCGCGACCTCTACCGGCTGCCCGCCTTCCGCGAGACGACCGAGGGCCTGCCCGCGTCCTGGGACACGCCGCCGGGGTGGCGGCGATGAGCCGCAGGCGCGTGCACCTGGCCGCGCACTTCCCCGGCGTCAACAACACCACCGTCTGGGCCGACCCCCGCTCCGGCAGCCAGATCGACTTCGCCTCCTTCGTCCACCTGGCGAAGACCGCCGAGCGCGGCACGTTCGACTTCTTCTTCCTCGCCGAAGGGCTGCGGCTGCGCGAACTGAAGGGCCGCATCCACGACCTCGACGTGGCCGGGCGGCCGGAGTCGCTCACCGTGCTCAGCGCGCTGGCCGCGGTGACCGAGCGGCTCGGCCTCGCCGGCACCGTCAACGCCACCTTCAACGAGCCGTACGAGCTGGCCCGCCGCCTGGCCACGCTCGACCACCTCAGCGACGGCCGGGCCGCCTGGAACGTGGTCACCACCTCCGACGCCTTCACCGGCGAGAACTTCCGCCGCGGCGGCTACCTCGACCGGGCCGACCGCTACCGGCGGGCCGCCGAGTTCGTCCGGCTCGCAGGCGAGCTGTGGGACTCCTGGGCGCCGGACGCGGTCACGGCGGACCGCGCGGCGGGCCGGTTCCTGCGCGACGCGGACGCCGTGGGCGAGGTGCGCTTCCACGGCGAGCACTTCGACGTCGAGGGCCGCTCCACCGTGCCGCGCTCCCCGCAGGGCCGGCCGGTGATCATCCAGGCGGGCGACTCGGACGAGGGCAGGGAGTTCGCGGCCGGCCACGCCGACGTGATCTTCACCCCGCACGGCTCGCTGGAGGACGGCCGCCGCTTCTACGCCGACGTCAAACGCCGCCTCTCCCGCTACGGCCGCCGGCCCGACCAGCTCAAAATCATGCCGGGCGCGACGTTCGCCCTGGGTGACACCGAGGAGGAGGCCGCCGCGAACGCCGCCGCCATCCGCCGCGCCCAGGTCGGGCCGCAGACCGCGATCGCGTTCCTGGAGCAGGTGTGGGGGCGGGACATGTCGGCGTACGACCCGGAAGGCCCGCTGCCGGACATCGAGCCCGACCTGTCCGGGGGCGTCTCCCAGGGCCGGGTGGCGATCAAGGACCGCGCCGCCGTGGCCGCCAAGTGGCGGGCGCTCGCCGAGGAGAAGCACCTGTCGATCCGCGAGCTGGTCATCGAGGTCACCGGGCGGCAGACGTTCGTCGGCACGCCGGAGTCGGTGGCCCGGCAGATCGACGAGCACGTGCAGGCCGAGGCGGCCGACGGGTTCATCCTCGTGCCGCACCTGACGCCCGGCGGCCTGGACGACTTCGTGGACCGGGTGGTGCCGATCCTGCGCGAACGCGGCGCGTTCCGTACCCACTACACCGGCTCCACCCTGCGCGAACACCTGGAGCTCACGTGACCACGCACCTCGCCGCACTGCACCTCGCCGTGGCCCTGGACGGCGCCGGCTGGCACCCCGCCGCCTGGCGCGAGTCCGCGGCCGACGTCTTCTCCGCCCGCTACTGGGCGGGCCTGGTCGCCGAGGCCGAGCGCGGCCTGCTCGACTTCGTCACCATCGAGGACGCCCTCGGCCTCCAGTCCACCCTGACGGACGGCGCCGACGAGCGTACCGACCAGGTGCGCGGCCGGTTCGACGCGGTGCTGCTGGCCGCCCGGCTGGCCCCGCTCACCAGCCGCATCGGGCTGGTGCCGACCGCCACCACCACCCACACCGAGCCGTTCCACGTCGCCATCGGCATCGCCACGCTCGACCACGTCAGCGGGGGACGGGCCGGCTGGCGGCCGCAGATCTCCGCCCGGTCCTTCGAGGCGCGGCACTTCGGCCGCCGCGCCTTCCCGCCCCTGGAGGAGGTGCTGAACCGGCCGGGCGGCGCGGACCTGTCCGCCCACCCGCACGTACGCGAGCTGTTCGCCGAGGCCGCCGACGCCGTGGAGGTGGCGCGGCGGCTCTGGGACAGCTGGGAGGACGACGCCGAGATCCGCGACGTCCCCACCGGCCGCTTCCTCGACCGCGACAAGCTCCACTACGCCGACTTCACCGGGCCGTTCTTCTCGGTCAAGGGCCCGTCGATCACGCCGCGCCCGCCGCAGGGACAGCCCGTGGTGACCGCGCTCGCCCACTCCCGGCTGCCCTACGAGTTCGCCGCCGCCTCGGCGGACGTGGTCTACGTGACCCCGCGCTCGGCCGAGCACGCCCGCGAGGTCGTCGAGGAGGTCAGAGGGCTGTCGGCGGACCTGAGGATCTTCGCCGACCTGGTCGTCTTCCTGGGGGCGGACGCGGCCCGGCGCAAGGCGCGCCTCGACGAGCTGAACGGGGCCGAGCTCGTCTCCGACGCCGCGATCTTCACCGGCACCCCGGCCGAGCTGGCGGACGTGCTGCTGGAGTGGCGGCGCGCGGGCATCGAGGGGTTCCGGCTGCGGCCGGGGGCGCTGCCGTACGACCTGGAGCAGATCGCCCGGGGGCTCACGGCCGAGCTGCGCGGGCGCGGGGCCTTCCGGCACGCCTACGAGGCCGCGACGCTGCGCGGGCTGCTCGGCCTGCCGCGCCCCGCCAACCGCTACGCGGAGGTGTCATGAAATTTCTGCTCATCACGCTGATCGTGCACAACGACGACCGCTCACCCACCGAACGCTTCCGCGAGGTCGTCGGCAACGCGGTCCTCGCCGAGGAGCTGGGCTTCGACGGGTTCGGGGTGGGGGAGCGGCACGAGCGGCCGTTCATCTCCTCCTCGCCGCCCGTCGTGCTCAGCCACATCGCGGCACTGACGTCCAGGATCCGGCTGTTCACCGCGGTCACCACGCTGAGCCTGCTCGACCCGGTACGCGCCTACGAGGACTACGCCACGCTCGACCACCTGTCCGGCGGCCGGCTGGAGCTGATCATCGGCAAGGGCAACGGCGCCGCCCAGGCCGAGCTGTTCCACGTCACCGCCGAGGACCAGTGGGAGCGCAACCGGGAGGGCTACGAGCTGTTCCGCCGCCTGTGGCGGGAGGACAAGGTCACCTGGCAGGGCCGCTTCCGCCCCTCGCTCACCGAGGCCGAGACCTGGCCCCGCCCCCTGCAGCGGCCGATCAGGGTCTGGCACGGCAGCGCCACCAGCAAGGAGTCGGTCGACCTGGCCGCCAGGTACGGCGACCCGCTGTTCTCGGCCAACGTCACCCACCCCATCGACCCGTACGCCGAGCTGATCGACCACTACCGCGAACGCTGGGCCTTCTACGGCCACGACCCCGCCGACGCGTTGGTGGGGGCCGGCAGCGCCGGCTACTACGCGGCCCCCACCTCGCAGGAGGCCATCGCCACCTACCGGCCGGTCTTCGACGCCCGCGTCGAGTTCCAGCGGAAGCTGGGCCTGCCGGTGGTCTTCCCCACCCTGGAGGACGCCATCGAACGCAGCTCCATCCTGGTCGGCAGCCCGCAGCAGATCGTCGACAAGGTGCTGCGCTACCACAAGCGCTTCGGCCACGAGGTGATGCACCTGCACGCCGACGCCGACGGGCTCACCCAGGCGCAGCACCGGCGGGCGCTGGAGCTGTTCCAGGCCGAGATCGCGCCCGTGCTGCGCGCGGAGATCCCCAGCCGGCCGTTCCCCACCGCTCCGGCCGCCGCCCCGTCCGCCTCCCCGGCCGCCGTCCCAGCCGCCGCTCCCGCCGCCGTTCCCGCGGCTCCGGTCGCAGTCTCCTCCGGGGGTGCCGCATGACGCTGTCCATTCTCGACCTCGCCCCCGTCGTGTCGGGCGGCACCGTCGCGCGGGCGCTGCGCGACACCATCGACCTGGCCAGGCGCGCCGAAGGCTTCGGCTACCGCCGCTACTGGCTGGCCGAGCACCACTTCGCGCCCGGCGTGGCCAGCTCCGCCCCGGCCGTGCTCATCGCCCTCGTGGCCGCGGCCACCAGCACGATCCGCGTCGGGTCTGGGGCCGTGCAGCTCGGGCACCAGACGCCGCTGTCGGTGGTCGAGCAGTTCGGCCTCATCGACGCGCTGCACCCCGGCCGGATCGACCTCGGCATCGGCCGCTCCGGCCAGCGCCGCGCCGAACTCGCCGCCGAGGCGTCCGCCGCCGGCCCGCGCGCCCCTGAGCCCGCCGCCGGCCCGCCATCGAAGCCGCGCGTCGGCGAGCCTGCCGCCGGTCCACCACCGGAGTCGCGCGTCGCCGAGCCCGCCGCCGGTCCGCCGACGGAGTCGCGCGCCGGTGAGGTCGTGGACGGGCTGCTCATCCCGCCGCCGTTCGACTACTCCCGCCTGGCGCAGCACCCCCACCTCGCCCACGCCGCCACCCTGCTGCAGCAGCCGGGCGCGCGGACGCCGGACTTCGCCGACCAGATCGACGACGTGCTCGCCTTCCTGGCCGGCACCCACGAGGTGCGGGCCGTGCCGGGCGAGGGTGCCGACCTGGAGGTGTGGATCCTCGGCAGCAGCGGCGGGCAGAGCGCCCAGGTCGCGGGGGAGCGGGGGCTGCCGTTCGCGGCCAACTACCACGTCAGCCCGTCCAGCGTCCTGGAGGCCGTCACGGCCTACCGGGAGGCGTTCAAGCCCTCGGCCACGCTGGCCGAGCCGTACGTCATGGTCTCCGCGGACGCGGTCGTCGCCGAGGACGAGGCCAGGGCGCGCGAGCTGGCCAAGGGCTACGACCTGTGGGTGCGCAGCATCAGGACCGGCGCGGGCGCGATCCCGTACCCGAGCGCGGCCGAGGCCGACGCCCACGTCTGGACCGACGAGGACCGCGCGCTCGTCCAGGACCGGCTCGACACCCGGTTCGTCGGCACACCCGGCCAGGTGGCCGACGGGCTGCGCGTGCTGCGCCGGGTGACCGGGGCCGACGAGCTGCTCGTCACCACCATCACCCACGACCACGAGGACCGCGTGCGCTCGTACGAGCTGCTCGCCGACGCCTGGGACCGCCCGTGAGACGCCTCGCCCCCGCCGCCGCGTCCGCCGTCCTGCTGGCGGTCCTGGCCGGCTGCGGCGCGCCGGCCGCCGAGCAGGCCGCTCCCGCCACGCTCACCTGGGCCGTCGAGACGCAGCCCATCACGCTCAACCCCCAGCAGTGGTCGCAGAACAAGGCGAGGCTGCTGGTGTTCAACCAGTTCGACGCGCTCCTCGCCAAGGCCGAGGACGGCTCCTACCATCCCTGGCTGGCCACGTCGTGGACGGTGTCGGACGACGGGCTGACGTACACGCTGGACCTGCGCGAGGACGTCACCTTCCACGACGGCGCGGCGTTCGACGCCGCCTCCGTCAAGGCCAACCTCGACCAGTTCCTCGTGCCCGGCTACAACGCGGCCGTGGCCGCCATCCAGCTCAGGTCCTTCAAGGAGGCCAAGGTCGTCGCGCCGCACCGGCTCAGGATCACCCTCAAGGAGCCGGACGCGCTGTTCCTGGACTTCCTCGCCTCGCCGTACGCGGGGCAGATCTCGCCGAAGTCGCTCAAGAGCGCCAAGGACCTCAAGTTCGGCGGCCCCGACCTGGTCGGGACCGGGCCGTTCATCCTCGACAGGTACGTCCAGGGCCAGGAGATCCACTACCGCCGCAACCCCGCCTACCGCTGGCCGCCCGCCGGAGCCGCCCACCAGGGCCCCGCCCACCTGGCCGAGATCACCTACCGGTTCCTGCCCGAGGCCGCCGTGCGGGTCGGCGCGCTCACCTCCGGCCAGGTCCAGGTCATCGAGGGGGTGCCCGCCACCGAGGTCGCCCTGATCGAGAAGGACCCCTCCCTGGCGCTGCACACGTCGCTCAACTCCGGCACCGCCTACTCCTACTACTTCAACACCTCACACCCGCCCTTCGACGACAAAAGGGTGCGCGAGGCTTTCCGCGAGGCCGTGGACGTGGACGCCGTGCTGCGCTCGGTCTACCGGGGCACCGCCACCAGGGCGTGGAGCGTCGTCGGCCGGCGCAGCCCCTTCTACGACGCCTCGCTGGAGAACTCCTTCGGCGGTGACGTCGCCAAGGCCAACGCCCTGCTCGACGCCGCCGGCTGGACCGCCCGCGACGCCGAGGGCTACCGCGTCAAGGACGGCAAGCGGCTCACCGTGCGCGAGATCGCCTCGGCCCCGTACGTACGCGACCGCAGGGACGTCCTCGCCCAGGCGATCCAGGCCCAGGTCAAGCAGAACGCGGGCATCGACTTCCAGGTGCGGATCGTCGACCAGGGCAGCGCGCAGAAGGCCCTGGAGGAGGACGCGTACGAGCTGTTCGGCAACTCCCGCGGCGACGCCGACGCCGGGGCCGCGCTCAACCTCATCCTGCCGGCGAAGGCCGCCATCAACCGCACCCACTTCTCCGACCCCCGGGTGGACAAGTGGCTGGCCGCCGCCTCGGCCACGTCCGAGCCGGCCGAGCGGAAGAAGCTGTACGCCCAGGTGCAGCGGGCCGCCGTGAAGGAGCACGCCGTGGTGTTCCCGATCTACGTCCCGGCCGACCAGATCGCGGCCAGCCGCAACGTGCAGGGGCTCGGCTTCGAGCCCGCTTCCGGCACGCCCGAGAGCGCGTACGACGTCCGGATCGGCACATGATCAGACGGCTCGGCGCGGGGCTCGCGGTGCTCTGGGCCGCCGCCACCGCCTCGTACGTCGCCCTGCTGCTCGCGCCGGGCGACACCGTGGACATCCTGGTCGGCGACGGCCCCGACACGCCCGAGATCAGGGCCAGGATCGTCGCCGAGTGGGGGCTCGACCGGCCCGAGATCGTCCAGTACCTGTCCTACCTGTGGCGGCTGCTCCACGGCGACCTCGGCCGCTCCTACCAGGCGCAGCGCGGCGTCGGCGAGATCCTGGCCGGCCAGGTGGGGCCCACCGCGCAGCTCACCCTCGCCGCGGCGGGCACCGGGGTGCTGCTGGCCGGAGTCATCGCGCTCGCCACGGCGGGCCGGGGCAGGTGGGCGCGCGGCGCGGCCTCGGCCGCCGAGCTGGTCGCGGTGTCGGTGCCGCCGTTCCTCATCGGGATCGTGCTGCTGGCGGTGTTCTCCTTCACGCTCGGCTGGTTCCCGGTCTCGGGGGCGCAGGGGCCGCGGGCGCTGGTGCTGCCGGCGCTCGCGCTCGGCCTGCCCATCGCCGGCGTGCTCGGCCAGGTGCTGCGCGGCGGGCTGGAGCAGGCGCTGGAGCAGTCCTTCGCGGTCACGGCCAGGGCACGCGGCCTCACCGAGCGCGCCCTGGTCGCCCGGCACGCCCTGCGGCACGCGCTCATCCCGGCCGTGACGCTGGCCGGCTGGTTCACCGGCACGCTGCTGGGCGGCGCGGTGATCACCGAGATCCTGTTCGGGCGGCCGGGGCTCGGCCAGGTGGCCATGCAGGCGGTGACCGGCCGCGACATGCCCGTCGTGATGGCCGTGGTGCTGCTGTCGGCCGTCGTGTACGTGACCATCAGCACCCTGCTCGACCTGGCCTACCGGGTCATCGACCCGAGGATCCGGGCATGAGCGCGCCCTCGGGAGGTCCGGCCATGAGCGCCCTCGCCCGGGACGGACACCTGGAGGTCCGGCCATGAGCGCGATCACCCGGACCGCGCCGCCCCTGCGGATCCCGCCCGCCGCGGTGCTCCTGCCGGTGGCGTTCCTGGCCCTGCTCGCCGTGGCCGTGGCCGCGCCCGGCCTGCTCACCGCGGCCGACCCGCTGGCCGCCGACCCGCTGGCCGCGCTCGCCCCGCCCGGCGGCGCCCACTGGCTCGGCACCGACCACCTCGGCCGCGACGTGCTGGCCAGGGTCGTCCACGGCGCCCGCCACTCCATCAGCATCGGCGTGGCCGCCACCGGGCTCGCCGTCACCGGCGGCGTGCTGCTCGGCCTGGCCGCCGGGCTGTCGCCGCGATGGCTGGAGGAGACGCTGACCCGCGCGTTCGACGTGCTGTCCACGCTGCCGGAGCTGCTGCTCGCGCTGCTCGTCGTGGCGATCACCGGCCCCGGCACGGGCAACGTCATCCTGGCCATCGCCGTCGCCCAGGTCCCCACCTACGCCCGCGTGATCCGCGCCCAGACCTTCGTCGTCCGCCGCTCCGGCTACGTCGAGCAGGCCGTCACCTTCGGCCGCCCCCGTGCCGCGATCATCGCGGGGCACGTGCTGCCCAACGTGCTCGGCCCCATCCCCGTGCTGGCCACGATCGGGCTCGGCACGGCGATCATCGCGGGCTCCGGGCTCAGCTTCCTCGGCATGGGGCCGCAGCCGCCCGCCGCCGAGTGGGGCGCGATGCTCTCGGAAGCTCGCAACTACCTGCGGGTCGCCTGGTGGGAGGCGGTCTTCCCCGGCCTCGCGATCACGCTCACCGTCGTCTGCCTGACCGTCGTAGGGCGCCGCCTGCAGCGCCGTTTCGAAGGGAGAACAACCCCATGACGTCACCGCTGGTGGACGTACGGGATCTGCGGGTGGGCTTCGGCCCGGCCGAGGTCGTCCGCGGCGTCTCCCTGTCCGTGGAGCCGGGCGAGTGCGTGGCGATCGTCGGTGAGTCCGGCTCCGGCAAGAGCGTCACCGCCCGCGCCCTGCTCGGCCTGGCCGGGCCGGGCTCCGCCGTGCGCGCGGCGTCGTTCCGCGTCGCCGGGCGCGACGCGCTCGCCTTCACCCCGGCCGACTGGCGGCGGCTGCGCGGCGGGTTCGCCGGGCTCGTCCTCCAGGACGCGCTGACCTCCCTCGACCCGCTGCGCACCGCGGCGGCCGAGATCGCCGAGGTGCTCGCCGTCCACGACGTCGTGCCCCGCGCCCGCCGCGCCGCCCGTGTGCTGGAGCTGCTCGACGTCGTGGGTGTGCCCGAGCCCGCGCTGCGCGCCGGGCAGCGCCCCCACCAGCTCTCCGGCGGGCTGCGGCAGCGCGTGCTCATCGCCTCCGCCATCGCCGCCGACCCCGCCCTGATCATCGCCGACGAGCCCACCACCGCGCTCGACGTCACCGTGCAGGCCCAGATCCTGCGCCTGCTCGCCGAACGCAAGGCCGCCGGCACGGCGCTGCTGCTGATCAGCCACGACCTGGCCGTGGTCGCCGCCGTCGCCGACCGCATCCTCGTCATGAAGGACGGCCTCGTCGTGGAGGAGGGCCCGGCCCGGCAGGTGCTGGCCGCGCCCGCGCACGACTACACCAGGACGCTGCTGGCCGCCGTGCCCTCCGCCGCCTCCCGCGGCACCCGGCTCACCACCGGCGCGCCGCGCACCCGCCCGGCCCCGAACCCGTCCGCCCAGGTCCTCGCCGCGACCGCGCTCAGCCACTCCTACGACCGGCGCCCCGCCGTGGCCGAGGTCTCCTTCACCCTCCACGAGGGGGAGACGCTCGGCGTCGTCGGCGAGTCGGGCTCGGGGAAGAGCACCCTGGCCCGCCTCGCCCTCGCCCTCCTCGAACCCGCGCACGGCCGCGTCGCCCTGCACCAGCGGCAGTGGAGCCACCTGCCGGAACGCGCCCGCCGCCCCCTCCGGCACCGCGTCCAGCTCATCTCCCAGAACCCGCTCGACTCCTTCGACCCCCGCCACACCGTCGGCAGGCTCGTCGCCGAGCCGCTGCGCCTGCCCGCGAAGGAACGCCGCGAACGGGTGCTCGACCTCCTGGAGCGCGTCGGCCTGCCGCCGGGGACGGCCGACCGCCATCCGCGCGAGCTGTCCGGCGGCCAGCGCCAGCGCGTCGCCATCGCCCGCGCCCTCGGGCCGCGCCCCGACGTGCTGGTGTGCGACGAGCCGGTCTCCGCGCTGGACGTCTCCGTCCAGGCCCAGGTCCTCGACCTGCTCGCCGACCTCCAGGCCGAGTACGGCACCGCGATGGTGTTCATCTCGCACGACCTGGGCGTGGTGCACCACGTCGCGGACCGGGTGCTGGTCATGAAGGACGGCCGGGTGGTGGAGGAGGGGGACGTCGAGGACGTCTTCACCCGGCCGCGCCATCCGTACACGCGGGCCCTGGTCGCCGCGGTGCCCCGGCTGGGGGTGCCGGCGGCGTGAGCGGCTCTCGCACGGGGCGGGCGGGGTTGTCGTCACCGGCCGTTCCGGCGAAGGTGGCCGCTCGTCCCGTCGCCCGCCCGCGGGTCCCGCACGTGCAGGCCGAAACCCTGGCGACCCGGCACTTCCAGGCCCTCCTTCAGGCGCAGTGACGGGATCTCGTAGTCACCGGAGTTCTGGCGCCGGAACGCGATCGGCTCGGTCGTCTCCAGCGACAGCAGCCGCTCCTTCCACGCCTTCGCGGCGTCCTCGAAGTCACCGCGGGTCATCTTGTCGGCGCCGTGCAGCACGAACGGAGGCAGCACCTCCATGCCCGGGTAGTAGAGGATCCCGTGATGGATCGGGAACAGCAGGTCCTCGATCGGGCCGTTGATCCCGCGATCGGTGTAGTGGGACTCCGGGCCCCCGACGGTCACCGACAGCATCGCTCGCCGCCCCCGCAGCGTCCCCTCACCGAAACGCTCGCCGTACCGGGTCTCGTCGTGCACTCCGACGCCGTAGGCGAAGTGGAAGGAGAACACCCGGTCCACCCAGCCCTTGAGGATCGCCGGCATCGTGTACCACCACATCGGGAACTGGAGGATCACCGTGTCGGCCCACAGCAGCTTCTCCTGCTCGGCCGCCACGTCGGGCGTGAGCGCGCCGGCGTCGTACGCCCCGGCCGAGCTCGGTATCACCCGCAGCGGGCTCGTGGCATGTTCGCCGAAGTCCGCCGCGTCCACCACGGCCTTCCAGTTCATCGCGTACAGGTCGCTCACCCGCACCTCGTGCCCGGCGGCTTCGAGGGTGGACACGGCGAGGTCCTTCAGAGAGCCGTTCAGCGAACGCGGCTCGGGGTGGGCGTAGACGATGAGCGTCCTCATGGCTGTCTCCTTCAACGAGGTGTCGCCATCGATGCTCGGCCGCCGGGACCTCGTCGTTCAGGGGCGCCTCTTCCATCGGTCGGGACTTCCTGGTAACAGCAGGACCACCTTCACGTGTGTCACCGGAGCCATACTGGGGGCATGGACGATCTCGCGGGCTTCCTGCGCACCCGGCGCTCCCGAGTGGACCCTTCCGCCGTCGGCATCCCCATCGACAGCCGCCGCCGCGTCCAAGGGCTGCGCCGCGAAGAGGTCGCGCACCTGTCCGGAGTCAGCGTCGACTACTACGTACGCCTGGAGCAGGGCCGCGCCACCCAGCCCTCCGAACAGGTCCTCGACGCGCTCGCCCGCGTCCTCGGCCTCGACGAGACCGAACGCGGGCACCTGTACCGGCTGGCCCGGCAGCGCCGCCACCACGGGAAGTCGCCCAGCGGGCGCCCGCGGCCGGAACTGCTGCGGGTGCTCGACCTGGTCACCGACGCGCCCGCCATGATCATGAACCACCGGATGGACGTGGTCGCCGGGAACCGCCTCGCCGGGCTCCTCTACGGCCGGGAGATCCCGGGGCTGAACACCGCCCGGCACATCTTCCTCAAGGAGGCCGAGCGCGGCCTGTACGCCGACTGGGAGAAATGCACCCTCGACGTGGTCGGGCACCTGCGCCTGGCGGCCGGGAAGTACCCCGGGGACCCGCGCCTGGCCTCACTCGTCGGCGAGCTGGCGATGGGCAGCGGGCGTTTCCGCCGCCTCTGGGCGCGGGCGGACGTACGCGCCCGCACCCATGGACGCAAGGCGTACCTGCACCCGCTGGTCGGACTTCTCGAACTGCACCAGGAGAACTTCGCACTGCCCGATGAATCGGGCCTGGAGCTGCTGGTGCTGTCCGCGGCGCCCGGAAGCCCCACCGAGGACGGGCTGCGCCTGCTGGGCGCGCTCGGTGAGGCCGGCCATCCCCCAGTAAATCCCCCAGTGAAGGGCCTGCCGGCCGGGCGAAGCTGAACGCGGCTCAGACGCCGGGGAAGAGGAACCGCGCCGCGTCGTCGAGCGCCTCGCCCGCCTCGTCGACGAGCGCCGTCTGGTGCTGGAAGACGTGCGGCAGCCCGCCCCAGACCCGCAGCGTCACGTCCACGTCGGCCGCGGCCGCGCGGGCGGCGAGGCGGACCGCGTCATCCAGCAGGAGCTCGTTCGAGCCCGCCTGGATGAGCAGGGGCGGCAGGCCGGTGAGGTCCGCCAGCGCGGGGCTGGCCGTCGGCGCGGACGGGTCCTGCTCTCCCAGGTAGTGCGTGCGATACCCCTCCAGGTCCGACCGGACGAAGATCGGGTCGATCCCGAGCTTGGTCTCGATGCTCGCGCCGCTGAGCGTCAGATCGGTCCAGGGGGAGAACGTCACGACCGCCGCGGGCATCGGCAGCCCCTCCTCGCGTGCCGCCAGCAGCGTCGCGATCGCGAGCCCACCGCCCGCGGAGTCGCCGGCCAGGGCGACGTGCGCCGGGCTCTCGACCTGCCCGAGCAGCTCGCGGTAGGCCGCCAGCCCGTCCTCGACCGCCGCGGGGAACGGGTGCTCGGGGGCGAGCCGGTAGTCGGGCGAGACCAGCCGGGTACGGGCCCGGCGCGCGAGCTCACCCGCCAGGGCGAGATGCGTGCGAGGGGAACCGACCACGTACCCGCCGCCGTGCAGGTAGAGCACCACGGTCCCGGCGGCCGCGTCCCCGGGCTCGAACTCCAGCGCGGGACGCCCCCCGAGGGTGACGTCGCGGACGGCGACGCCCTCTGGCGCCGGCGCCTGGAACAGCTGGTCGAACCCGGCCCGCGCCTCCGCGACCGTGGCGTCCGGGCTCTTGGGCGCGTTGCGGAGCAGGGCGTCCAGGGCTTGCCGCTGGTGACGGCTCATGAGCGACCTCCAGGTCACGTCGGATAGATTCCTTGGAATGCACCTCGCAACAAGATTCCGCGGAATCTTGTTCCCGCGATCGGAGAGGAAGTTTTTGATGGCCGGAGAGTTGTTCGTGGACCTCGTCCGCGTCGAGACCCGGCTCTGGAACGCCGTGGACGCCCGGCTGCGGGACGAGCACGGCATCCGGCTGGGCCAGTACGACCTGCTGACGGTGATCGCCGGCCGTCCGGGCTGCCGGGTGCTCGACCTCGTGCACGAGGTCGCCATCACGGTCGGCGCGGCGAGCAAGGCGGTGGACCGGCTGGTGGCGGCCGGCTTGTGCCGCCGCGTCGCGAACCCGGCCGACGGCCGTTCGTCCTTCCTCGAACTCACGCCCTCCGGGGTGCGGGCCCTGAGCGGGGCGCGGCTGACGTACGAGGAGGAGATCGCGCGCTGGACCTCCGGCCTGCTGCCGTCCGGGACCCTGGAGGAGCTGGCGAACGGCCTGCGCACGATGCGGGCCGCACTGGAAGCCGAACAAGGGCCCTGATCCGGGCGGGGGTGGGCGGGGCGCGGCCTGTACGGCAGGATCGAGCGAAAGCGCGTGAGGAGCGTTCACATGGTCAAGGCACGGATCTTTCTCGTCCTCGGCGTCCTGCTGGCCCTGACCGGGCTCGTGTGGACCCTGCAAGGACTGGGCATCGTCGGCGGCAGCGTGATGAGCGGCGTCACGACCTGGGCGATCATCGGCCCGATCGTCCTCGTGGTGGCCCTGGTGCTCGTCTTCCTCGGCGTGCGGGGGCTCACCGGCCGCGGCCGCTGAGCCCTGCCCCCGTCAGTTGGTGCAGGAGGCGGAGACCGTGACGTCGTAGACGTACCAGCTGCTGTCGGGCGCCGCCCACACCAGGGCCGACGTGGTGGCCCAGCCCGTGCAGGACACGCCCGCCGCGAGGATCGCGGCGCGGGCCGCCTGGGAGCCGGCCTGGACGGCGGCCGACGGGGTGGATCCGCCCGCCTGGCGGGTCGCGCTGCGCGGCACCGGATGGCTCGGCTGCGAGGGCTGGGTGACGCAGGTGCCGGACGCGGTGGCCTGGTAGACGTACGCCGACCCGTCCGGCGCCGTGTAGACGAGGCTGGACGAGACGGACACGCTCGGGCACACCTCGCCCGCCTGGGCGGCCTGCCGGTTCAGCTCGGCCCGGGCGTTGGCCTCGGCGTTGGCGGCTCCGGCGGCCCGGGTGGCGCCCGAGCCGGTGGACGTGGCGGTGCGATAGGTGTCGGCGTACGCGGCCACCGGGACGGCCACGGCGGCCGACAGCAGGAGGGCCACGGGCAGGACGGTACGTCGGAGGAAGGCCATGGTGTCCCTCTCGCGAGCCGGGGGAGCGGGGATCGTCACGATAGGTCCGGTCGCGGGCCCGGCACCAGCGCCGCTCCCCGGACGGCCTCGTCCGGGCACGTCACACCTGAAACTTTCACCCCGTGTCAGGCCGGGCCGGTGGCGAAGTGCGCCAGGACCATCTCGGTCAGGGCGGCGACATCGGCCTCCACCATCGGCTCGCCGGTCATGCCCATCCGGTGCAGCAGGGCTCCGACAACGACGTCGATGAAGAACAGGACCCGGCTCTCGGGCTCGCCGAGCGCGTCCTGGAGCGCCCGCCGGTAGGGGTCCTGCAGCCGCGTGGCCAGGACCTCGCGCAGGCCCGGGTCGCTGACGGCGTCGCTGAACACGCCCGCGAACGCGTCGCCCACCCCCGGTTCGCCGATCTTCGCCGCGATCCAGCCGATGGCCGAGGACATCAGTTCGCCCCGGTCGGCGCCCGACGGCGGCACCGGGCCGAAGGCGTCCAGGAGGCAGTCCACGATCAGCTCGCCCTTGGACGGCCAGCGGCGGTAGATCGTCGTCTTGGCCACGCCGGCCGCGGCGGCGATGCGCTCGACGGTGGCGCGGGCGTAGCCGAGCTCGTGGACCGTGCGCAGCGTCGCGGCGAAGACCGCGTCGTGGAGTCCGGCGCGGGGCCGGCCTGGCGGCCGGGTGGTGGAGGCCATGCTCCATACGTTACCGTTTGCGCTACCTTGAGTATCGAAACCTCAAGTATCGAAACTGGTGAAAGGAAAGTCATGAGTGAGGTCACCGCGCAGCGTCCGCCGGAGCCGGACTGGGACACCGTCACCGACGAGGAGCTGATCGCCTACCGCGACGCGGAGAACCGCGTGCGGGCGTCCCCCGCGGCCCGCGCGATCACCGGCGACCCGGAACCGGGCGCCTCGATCGACTGGTGCCAGGTGCCCCTGCCCGGCCGCGACCTCCCGGTACGCGTCCACCGGCCGGAAGGCGGCGGCGCGGACCTGCCGCTCGTGCTGCACGTGCACGGCGGCGGCTTCGTCGGCACGGCGGTGCAGAGCGACTGGGTGAACAGCCACCTCGCCGTACGGTTGCCCGCGGTCGTCGTCTCGGTCGAGCACCGCCTCCTCGCCCCGGGGACCCCGCTGGCGGCGGCGGCAGACGACGGCTGGGACGTCCTGCGGCACGTGATGGAGCACGCCGCGCAGTGGGGTGTGGACCCGGCGCGGGCCGCCGTCTTCGGCGAGAGCTGCGGCGGGCTGATCAGCGCCCTGGCGGCGATCCGGGCCAGGGAGGCCGGCCTCGGCCTGCGGGCGCAGGTGCTGGTCAACACCGCGGCCGACGTGACGGGGACGATGTTCGACCACCCCTCGACCGCCCGGCACGCCGGCAGCCCGGCGCTCTCCATGCCCCAGTTGCGGCTCTTCCGGCGGCTCGCCGTGCCGCCGGGGGCCGACGCCCGCGCGCTCTCGCCGCTGCACGCGGACGAGCTGGGCGGGCTGGCCCCGGCGCTCGTGGTGGTGCCGACCGAGGACCCGGTGGCCGACCACGGCCGCCGCTACGCCGAACGGCTGCGGGCGGCCGGGACGCCCGCGCGGCTCACCGAGTACGCCGGGGCGGGGCACGCGTTCCTCAGCATGCCGGGCCTCGCGCCCCAGGCTGAGGCGGCGCGGGCGGAGATCCTGGACTTCCTCGCCGCCCACCTCTGATCAAGGGACGGTCAGAACCGCACGGCGCGCACTTCCGTCACGGTGAAGTCGTCGACGACGCTCCGGTTCGCGATGAGGAACCCGATCAGCCCCGCCACCGCCTCCACCGCCTGGGCCGCCCGGGCCTGCCCGCTCAGCAGGAACACCAGGGGCGTCGAGGGCTGGTCGAGCAGGAAGTGGCGGCCGTGACGGTGCACGTCGTGCAGAACCTTGATCGGGATCGGTTTCGGCGAGGTGAACCACGCCACGGCGTCCCACAACGGCAGCGCCGGGTCGGCCTCGGTCGCGGCGCGGTAGCAGGTCACACAGCCCTGGCCGACGTGCTGCCCGTGGGGGCAGGTCCAGTGGGCGGCCTCGGGGCCGGACCGGTCGCGGGCGCCGAAGACGGCGCTTTCGACTATGCGACGGCGTGTGGGGTGACCTGGTGCCTCGCTGATGGTGCGTCCTCCGGATGGTCGGACGGTCGGCCGAGGATCGTCACAGCTTCACGAGCTTGGCGTTCGGCGCGGGAACGCGGTAGGTCGCGGTGCCGAAGTCAATGAGAACGGCGACGTCCTGCTCGACCGCGAGGACCCGGCCGAGGCCGTACTTGTCGTGGCTGACACGGTCGCCGACCGTGTATTCCTCGACCGGCGGAGCCGGGATTTCCGGGGTGTTGAAGGGGCTGCCGGGCGGCCGCCGCCGGACTGTGGGCGCAGTACGTCTCATTTGAACAAGTATGCGCCCATCCTGCGGGTAAAGCGAGCCAGCTGGGAAAATGCGCCGCATGTCGCGGCGGTGATCCGGCTGGCGATCCGGGCGTGGCGAGCCGCCGGCGCCCGCGTCAGGCGCGGACGCCGGCGGCGGAACGCGCCGGGGTCAGGCGGTGACGATGTTCTCCGCCTGCAGGCCCTTCTGGCCCTGGACGACGTCGAAGGAAACCTTCTGGCCCTCGACCAGCTCACGGTAGCCGCCGTTGGAGACGATGCTGGAGTAGTGAGCGAAGACGTCGGCGCCGCCGCCGTCCTGCGCGATGAAGCCGAAGCCCTTTTCCGAGTTGAACCACTTGACGGTACCGGTGGCCATGTCGATCTCCTTCTGACAGTGCCGTTTACTGAGAATTCACACCTCGTGAATCTCGTGCCGCCGCAATGAACCCCCCGGGGAAACCGGCCAACAAAAAACGCGCCCGAAGATCACTCTGTCAGGCGCGCATAAGTCCTATGGGTACCATAACTGCAACCCGTCCAGGCTAACACACCCACACCGTGTGCTCACGCACCGGCACGCCGGTACGCGTCGAGCACCAGGCCGTGGAAGTGGTGCACGGCGTGCTCCGACAGGCCGGACCCGTCCGGGTCGTACACGATCTTCCCCTGGGTGAAGGCGGGGGTGCGCATGCCGCGCTGGACGCTCTCCACCAGGGCGATGTCCTCCACCTGGAGGACCTCGTCGATGTAGCGGATGCTGTCCAGCTCCGCCTCGTCCGGTTCGGCGGTCTCCAGGTAGAAGTCCCAGGTCTCGCGGGTGCGCTCGGGCCCGTCGGGGATGATCTGCAGCACCATGAAGTTCCCGCGCCCGGGGTAGCGCAGCAGGCAGGTGTTGGGCCACAGCCACCAGACCGCGTGCTCGGTGACCGTCGCGCCCGACACGTCGTAGGCGGAGTTCGCGGCCGTGCCGGCGCTGGCCATGTGGCTGGAGTAGATCCCGTACGTGGTGACCTTGTAGGTGCTCATGTCCACCAGGGACACGAAGTCCTTGTGCGCCACGTGGCAGTGGTAGCACTCCAGGAAGTTGTCGACGACGTTCTTCCAGTTGGAGGCGATGTCGTAGGTGAGCCGGCGGGCGAGGGTCAGCCCGGCCACGTCGGGGGCGCGGGCCAGGACGTCCGCCTCCAGCCCGGGCGCCTGCTCCGCCAGCGGCGCCGCCGCCGGGTCGAGGTTGACGTAGATCATGCCGGCGAACTCGGCCACCTGGACCCGGTCCAGGCACACCCCGGAGGGGTCGAAGCCCGGCATGCCGCCGGTGTTGCGCGCCCGCCGCAGCCGGCCGGTCAGGTCGAAGGTCCAGGCGTGGTACGGGCACACGATGCTGCGCCGCACCCCCGAGCCCGACAGCAGCTCGTGCGCCCGGTGCTTGCACACGTTGTAGAACGCCCGCAGCGTGCCGCCCTCGTCGCGGACGGCCACGATCGGCATGCCGGCCACCGTGGCCGTCACGTAACCGCCCGGCTCGCGCAGCTTCTCCCCGTGGCACAGCCACTGCCAGGTGCGCGCGAAGATCTCCCGCTGGTCGACGGCGAACCAGGCGGGATCGGTGTAGGCGTCGGCGTGCAGGGACATCGACAGCGCGGGATCGGGGTCGTATCCGGCGGCGATGCGCGCGAAGTCGGGGGATGTGTCCGGGCTCACCGGGCCTCCAAGTGCGGGCACGTGCGCAGAGCACCGAGACTAATGATCGGGACGGCCGCGGATCAATGTCCGCCTTTCGCCGCACCTCGACATAACCCCGCTGACCTGCGGTTTCGGGCGAATTTCGATCGGGTCGGCGGGGTTCGGGGTAGGACGGCGTTGTCCCGATGGTATGGAGATCGAGATGAGAACCGAGCGGGGGAAGATGCGCGATTCGGCCACTCGGCCGGCCATGAAAAGGCGGGGGCCCCGTCCTGGGGCCTCGGGGCCGGGCGGGCGCGGATGGTGAGGCCGGCCGGGACGACCCGGCGCCCGGCCGCGCGGCAGGCCGGCCTGGCGCCGGCCCCCGACGCGGGGATGGAGCGGTTCGCCCGGCTCGCGGCCAGCGTCATGGGCGTGCCCGTGGCGATGGTGGCGCTGGCGGAGGCGGACCGGCTGACGCTGCCCGGCCTGGTCGGGCTCAAGGAGCGGCGGGATGCCCTGCGCCGGCTGCCGCTGTCGCGTTCGCTGTCCGGCCGGGTGACGGCGACCGGCGAGCCGCTGGTCGTGACCGACGTGCGGGCCGACGCCCGCTTCGCCGGGCAGCCGCCGGTCGCCGAGCGGCAATGGGGCCTGGCCGCCTACGCCGGGATGCCGCTGACCGTCGCCGGCCAGGTGCTGGGCGTGTTGTGCGCGGCCGGCCCCGCCGCGCGGGCATGGACCGACGCGCAGCTGGCGGACCTGACCGACCTGGCGGCGGCCTGCTCGGCGGAGCTGCGGTCGCGGGCCGCCGCCAGGAGCGCGCTGCTGGCGCAGCAGGACGCCGAGCGGGACCACCGCGTCGCGGAGCAGGCCAGGCTGGCGGCCGAGCAGGCGGGCGTGCGGGCCCAGGCCGGATGGGACGCCGCCGAGCTGCTGCTGCGCGCCTCGCAGGAGCTGGCGGGCGCGGCCACCCTGGACGACGTGCAGCACCTGCTGCGCAACCTGGTCAGCGACCCGCTCAAGCCCGTGCGTACGAGCCTCAGTCTGCTCCAGGACGGCCGGCTGCGCCCGATGCCGGACACGGGGACGGAGCCGGTGCCGCCCGGCGCCGGGCCCGCGCTCTCCTGCGCGCTGGACGAGAACCATCCGCTGGCCCACGCGGCGCGGGAGCGGCGGCTGGTCTCCGCCGGCGACCCCGGCGAGCTGGCCCGCGCGTACGGCGAGGGCGTCGCGGGCGCGTTCGCCCTGCTGGACGTCCGCGCGCTGGTGTGCGTGCCGCTGGCGCACGCCGGCGAGGTGCACGGGGTGCTGCTGATCGGCTGGGGCGAGCCGCACCACGCGGGCCCCTCGGAACGGGCGGTGCTCACCGCGATCGCCGGCTACGTCAGCCAGGCGGTGCAGCGGGCCAGCGTGCTGGACGAGCGGGTCAGCGTGGCCCGCCAGCTGCAGAGCGCGATGCTGACCGACCTGCCGGCCGCCCCCGGCCTGGACCTCGCCGCGCTCTACCTGGCCGCGGCGACCGACGACCTCGTGGGCGGCGACTGGTACGACGCCTTCCCGCTGCCCGGCCAGACCCCGGCGGCCTCCGCCCTGACCATCGCGGTCGGGGACATCACCGGCCACGACATGCAGGCCGCCACCGTCATGGGGCAGACCCGCGCCATGCTGCGCCAGGCCGTGCTCGACCATCCGGGGCTGGGGCCCGCGGCCGCCGTCACTGCGCTCCAGCAGGCCTGCGGGGTGCTGGACCTGCACCTGAGTGGAACGCTCCTCCTCGGTCACCTGGCCCCGGCCGCCAGGTCCGGGAGCTGGTGCTTCACCTGGACCAACGCGGGGCATCCGCCGCCGCTGCTGGCGCGTCCCGGCGCGCCGGCCGAGTGCCTGGAGGAGCACGGCGTCCTGCTGTTCCCCGGCCTGGACCCCGGCCCGCGCCACGACCATCAGCGCTTCCTCAAGCCGGGCGCCGTCCTGCTGCTCTACACCGACGGGCTCGTGGACCGGCCGGGCACCACCATCGACGAGGCGACGGCCGAGGTCATCGCCGTGCTGGGCGCCTGCAGGGACCGGCCGCTGCCCGACCTGCTGAACGCCGTGGCCGCGGTGGCCGGGGACCACCCGGACGACGACATCGCGCTGCTCGCCATCCGGGTGCCGCACCGGTAGACGGGTCAGGCGGTCCGCAGCCAGTCGAGCGTGAAGCGGGCGAAGACGATGCCGCCGGTGTCGCCGACCTCGTAGAGCACGCCGACCTGGCCGTTGGCGAGCACGGCCATGGTGGAGTAGCCGGCCGTGCCGGTCCTGATCAGCGCCCTGGTCGGCCAGGTGGCGCCGTCGTCGGTGGACAGGCGTACGGTCAGGTCGCTGCGCGCGCTCGGGTGCGCGTTGCCGCTGTAGAGGGCCGTCGCGGTGCGGACGGGCGCGCCGTTCGAGCCGCGCTGCGCGGGCGTGAGGTAGGACAGCTCGTCGGCGTTGCACAGCGGGTCGTTGAGCACCGCGCTGGCCGTGGCCGCGCCGAACGTCACCCCGCCGTCGGTGGAGGTGGCGAGATAGCGGGAGCGGACGGAGTTGTGCCGCATGTTCTGGGTGACCGCGCCGGTGGAGCGCTCGACGGCCTTGCTCTCGTTCACGCCGCCGGCCGCGGAGGAGCCGCGCCGCCAGGTGACGCCGTGGTCGTCGCTGTAGATGTTCGCCGCGTGGCTGGTGCCCGCGGCGTCGCGGTAGACGATGGGCTGCACCAGCCGGCCGGTGCTGGTCTGGACGCCGTGCCCGGAGGAGGCGAAGAGCTGCTGCCAGCTCGGGTCCTTGACGGACGGGTTGAGCTCCACGGGCGCGCTCCACGTCACGCCGTGGTCGGTGCTCTTGACGTACTGAACGTGCAGGCTGTCGCGGTCGCCGGCGGCGTTCGAGCCGGACCCGGCGGACCAGAAGCTGATGCCGGGCCGCGGCGAGTAGGTGAAGAAGACGTAGGCGGTCCCGGTCGCCCGGTCGACCAGCACGCTGGGGTCGCCGACGCCCTCCGACGTGGTGGCCGCGTGGTGGATGACGTGCGGCGCCTGCCAGGTCAGGCCGCCGTCGGTGCTGCGCATCAGCACGATCTGGATGTTGTTGGTGCCGCCGCCGAGGTCGTACGAGCCGTCCACGCGGGCGTCGGCGACGGCGAGGATCGTGCCGTCGCCGGTGACCGCCATGCCGGGGATGCGCACCGACTTCACGGTGCCGGCGTACGTGCCGTCCGGGCCGTTGAGCCCGCTGATCGTGGTGCTGGTGCGCAGCAGCGTGGTCGAGTTGAGCTGCGGCGTGCCGGCGGCCAGGCCGCAGCGGGCGGTGCCGGAGCGGGTGGTGTCGAATCCGTCGGTGACGGTCCGCAGCGAGTAGGGCGTCCCCGCGGGCACCGTCCAGTAGAGCAGCGCGTTGCCGCCCGCGGCGATCGTGCGCGTCCACGGCGAGCCGCTGCGGCCCGGCCAGGTGACCGCGAATGTCCGCTGCGTGCCGGTGCGGTTCTCCAGGACGAGCTGGAGGCGGCTGTCGGTGCAGTCGAACCCGGCGGTCGCCGAGATGCCGGAGGCGTCCGCGGCGGCGGGCGCGGGGGAGAGGGCGGCCGTGGCCGCGAGGAACAGGACGAGGGCTAAGAGGCCGCGCAGCATGATCGCTCCTTGGTCGAGGGGGTGGAAGAGCAACCGAGCGTCAGACGTCAGACGTCCCGTACGCTAGATCGCCGGCGGCGACCCGTCAACGCCCCCCTCCGGCCGGAGGGTCAGAGCCCGCGGTTCTCCTTGAGGTGCCGCCGCACGGGGGCGTAGTGGGCGGCGACCGCGTCGGTGAACCCGTCGAGGTCGCGGGCGAACAGCGCCTCGACGATCGCGTGGTGGGCCGCCACCGTCTCGCGCACCGACGCGGGCGTGGTGTGCAGCGCCGGCGCCACGATCGCGTGCACGTCCCAGAAGGCGGCCGTGAGCTGGGTGACCAGCTCGTTGCCGAGCGGCTTCATGAGCAGCAGGTGGAACTCCCTGTCCTGCTCGATGAACGTCTTGCCGGCCCGCGCCCGCTCGTCCATCTGGTCGGCGAGCCGCCCCAGCTCCAGGTGCAGGTCCTGGTCGAGCGCGGTGGTGATGGCGGCGGCCAGCCCCTGCTCCAGCGTCTGGCGCACCTCGACCAGCTCGGCCAGCACCCGGAAGTCGTCGTCGCGGCTGAGCAGGCCGCGGAAGGTGAGGCTCTCGACCAGGGCGGCCAGCGACAGCGTGCCGACGTAGGTGCCGTAACCGTGCCTGACCTCGACGATGTCGAGCGCGGTGAGGATCCGGATCGCCTCGCGCACGCTGGACCGGCTCGCGCCGACCGCCGCGCACAGCTCCGCCTCGGTGGGCAGGGCGTCGCCGGGGCCGAGGCGGTTCTGCAGGATGTACTGCTTGATGCGCTCCGCCACCTCGCGCGGGCGTAGTTGCGCACTGCGAGCGGGTCGCGAGATGGGGTCGATCACGGCCAACATCTTGCCCTTTCGTTCATAAGTCGTCTACATTCGCGCAGACCGACGTTAGACGTCAGACATCGTATGCCCATACGCCTCGGCGTGACATCCAGAACCCGCACCACCACCTGAGAGGGGACGCCATGCCCAACCCCCAAGCGTCCGTCAACCGCCGCGACTTCCTGCGGTTCGTGGGGGCCGTGAGCGCCGCCACCGCTTTCACGGGCTCGCTCGCCGCCTGCTCCGGCCCCGCCTCCACCGGCAGCGCGGCCCCCGCCGCCGGCGCCGACACGATCGAGGCGGGCATCTCGTACGCGCTGTCGACCGGGTTCGACCCGATGACCTCCTCCGGCGCCACCCCCGTCGCCGCCAACATGCACGTCTTCGAGGCGCTGTTCGACCTCGACCCGGTCACCCGCGAGTCGTACGCGGCCCTCGCGGCCGGCGAGCCGCAGCAGGTGGACGACACCACCGTGAGGATCGGCCTGCGCGACGGCGCCACCTTCCACGACGGCTCGCCGGTCACGGCCGCCGACGTGGCCTTCAGCTTCGCCCGCGTGCTGGACCCGGCCAACGCCTCCCTCATGGTGCAGTTCATCCCGTTCGTGTCGCAGGTCGCCGCCGTGGACGACAAGACCGTGGAGATCAAGCTCAAGCACGCCTTCCCGCTGCTGAAGGAGCGGCTCGCGGTCGTCAAGGTCGTGCCGAAGGCGATCGTGGAGAAGGACAAGGCCGGCTTCGACGCCAAGCCGGTGGGCTCCGGCCCGTACTGCGTGCTTGAGGCCACCAAGGAGGACAAGATCGTCTTCGAGCGGTGGGACAAGTACAACGGCCCGCGGCCCGCGAAGGTCAAGAGCATGACCTGGCGGCTGCTGTCCGACCCGTCGGCGCGGGTGACCGCGCTGGAGTCGGGGCGCGTCGCCGCCATCGAGGACGTCCCCTACCTCGACGCCGAGAAGGTGGGCCAGAAGCACAAGATGGAGTCGGTCCAGTCCTTCGGCCTGCTCTTCCTCATGTTCAACTGCTCCCGCAAGCCCTTCGACGACAAGCGGGTGCGCCAGGCGCTGCACTACGCCATCGACAAGGACAAGGTCATCCGGACCGGCATGCTCGGCAACGGCGCCGCCGCCACCGGCTACGTCCAGGAGACGCACCCCGCCTACGCCCGCGCCGCCACCGTCTACGGCTACGACCCCGACAAGGCCAAGGCCCTGCTCAAGGAGGC
Organism: Nonomuraea sp. AD125B; assembly: GCF_041402765.1. Classification (NCBI taxonomy): domain Bacteria; kingdom Bacillati; phylum Actinomycetota; class Actinomycetes; order Streptosporangiales; family Streptosporangiaceae; genus Nonomuraea; species Nonomuraea sp. AD125B. Next base: position 81,895 of record NZ_JBGLOU010000010.1, read on the forward strand.
CGGCGTCGACAAGCTCGACGTCACCATGGTCACCACGGACGCCGGCTGGGTGAAGGACATCGTCCCCATCATCAAGGAGTCCTGGGACGCCGTCGGCGTCTCCACCACCCTCGACATCGGCCAGTCCGGCGGCCAGTACACCAACAAGATCGACCCCGGCGAGTTCGAGGTCCTGGTCGCGCCCGGCGACCCCTCGGTCTTCGGCAACGACATGGACCTGCTGCTGCGCTGGTTCTACGACGGCATCTGGCCTGCCAAGCGCTACCGCTGGGACGGCACCGCCGAGGCGAAGAAGATGCTGGAGCTGCTCGACGCCGCGGTCCAGACCGACGACGCCGCCGAGCAGAAGAAGCTGTGGGCCCAGGCGGTGGACCTGGCCGCCGAGGAGGCGCCGCTCTACCCGATCCTGCACCGCAAGCTGCCGACCGCCTGGGACGACAAGGTACTGTCCGGCTTCAAGCCCATCCCCACGACGGGCCTGTCCTTCCTCGACGTCGCGCGCGTCTGACCCCCGCTCCGACAAGAAAGCACCATGTTCGCATTCCTCCGGATGACCGCGAGACGGCTGGTGACGCTGCCGCCCATGCTGCTGGGCGTCACCCTGCTGGTCTTCGTGGTCCTCCAGTTCTCGCCCAACGACCCGGCCTACAACGCGCTGGGCGAAGGCGCGAGCCCAGAGGCGCGTGCCGCCTACCGGGCCGAGCACGGCCTGGACGACCCGCTCCCGGTGCGCTACGTGCGCTTCCTGGGGCAGCTCGTCCAGGGCGATCTGGGCTACACCGCCCCGCCGGCCGCTCCTGTGGTGGACCGGGTCGTCACGGCCTTCCCCCTCACCATGCAGCTCACCGCCCTCGGCCTGGTGCTCGCCGTCGCCGGCGCCCTGGCCTTCGGCGTCGTCGGCGCGCTGTACCGGGACCGGTGGCCGGACCAGCTCACCCGCGTGCTGTCCGTCGCCGGGGTGGCGGTGCCGTCGTTCTGGCTGGGCATCCTGCTCATCCAGGAGTTCGCGCTCGGCCTCGACGTCTTCCCGACCGGCGGCTACGTCAACCCGGCCGACTCCCCGGCGGGCTGGCTGCGGTCGCTCACGCTGCCCGCGGTGGCGATCGCCGTGCCCGTCGCGGCCTCGCTGTCGCGCCTGGTGCGCACCTCGATGGTGGAGGAACTCGACAAGGACTACGTACGCACGGCGACCGGCAACGGCCTGCCCCGCGCCGTCGTCGTCCGCGGGGCGCTGCGCAACGCCCTCATCACCCCGCTGACCGTGCTCGGCCTGCGGGTCGGCTACCTGCTGAGCGGCGCCGTCGTCATCGAGACGATCTTCGACCTGCCCGGGATGGGCAAGCTCATCCTCGAAGGCGTCACCAACGGCGACGTGGCGCTGGTGCAGGGCGCGGTGCTGACGATCGCGCTGGCGTTCCTCGTCGTCAACCTGGTGGTGGACCTGCTCTACCTCGTCGTCAACCCGCGGATCAGGGTGGTGTGAGACATGCTCAGAGCAGGACTGACCGCCCGGCTGTCCCGGGCCGGGATCGGCTTCCGCCGCCTCTCGCCGGTCGCCGCCGTCTCCCTGGCCGTGCTGGTCGCCGTCGCGCTGTTCGCGGTGCTCGCGCCGCTGTTCGCCGGCGACCCGCTCGCGACCGGCACGCCCGCCGCCCCGCCGGGTGGCGACCACTGGCTCGGCACCGACCGGGCCGGGCGCGACGTGTTCGCCAGGATCGCGCACGGCGCCCGCTCCTCGCTGCTCATCGGCCTCGGCGCCACCGCGCTCGCCGTGCTGGCCGGCGCGGTGCTGGGCAGCCTCGCGGCCACCTCGCGCAAGGCCGTCAACGAGGGCATCATGCGCGTCCTGGACGTGATCATGGCCTTCCCCGGCATCGCGCTCGCCGCGGTGCTCGTCGCGGTGTTCGGCCGCCACCTGCCCGTCCTCATCATGACGATCGCCTTCCTGTACGTGCCGCAGCTCACCCGCGTCGTACGCGCCAACGTCCTCGCCCAGTACGGCGAGGACTACGTCGCCGCGGAGCAGGTGCTCGGCGCGCCCCGCAGGCACATCCTGATCAGGCACGTCGCCGTCAACTGCGCCGCGCCGATCATGGTCTTCGCCACCGTCCTCGTGGCCGACGCGATCATCTTCGAGGCCAGCCTGTCCTTCATCGGCGCGGGCATCCAGGACCCGGCGCCGAGCTGGGGCAACGTCCTCGCCTACGGCCGGCAGATCGTGCTGTCCGGCGGCTGGTGGGCCACGTTCTTCCCCGGCCTGGCGATCCTCGTCACCGTCCTCGCGCTCAACCTGCTGGCCGAGGGGCTGACCGACGCCTGGGCCGCGCCGCGCTCGGCCCGCCGCACGGCGGCCGCCCGCGCCGAGGAGGAGGCCGCGCCGCGGACCGTGCCCGCGCAGGCCGCCGAGGTGGACGACGCGCTCGCCCGGCTCGCCGACCGGGTGCGCGAACGGGCGCCGCGCGTCCCGCCGCTGCCGGCCGGGGCCGCGCCCCTGCTGTCGGTCGAGGACCTCACGATCCGCTTCCCGCAGCGCTACGGCGACGTCCCCGTCGTCCAGGGGCTCTCCTTCGACGTCCGCGTCGGCGAGACGCTGGGCCTGGTGGGGGAGTCCGGCTGCGGCAAGAGCCTGACCAGCCTGGCGATCATGGGGTTGCTGCCGCGCGGCGCCGAGACCAGCGGCCGCATCCTGTACGAGGGCCGCGACATCCTCGACCTGCCGCCCCGCGAGCGGCGGGCCATCTCCGGCCCGGAGATCGCCATGGTCTACCAGGACGCCATGTCGTCGCTGAACCCGTCCGTCCTCGTCGGCACCCAGCTGCGCCAGCTCACCAGACGGGGCGGCACCCGTACGCCGGAGGAGCTGCTCGAACTCGTCGGCCTCGACCCGCGCCGCACCCCGAGCAGCTACCCCCACGAGCTGTCCGGCGGCCAGCGCCAGCGGGTGCTCATCGCGATGGCGCTGTCCCGCAGCCCGCGCCTGCTGGTCGCCGACGAGCCGACCACCGCGCTCGACGTGACCGTGCAGGCCCAGGTGGTCGAGCTGCTGATCCGGCTGCGCGAGGAGCTCGGCTTCGCCATGGTGCTGGTCTCCCACGACCTCGGCCTGGTCGGGCAGCTCGTGCACCGCGTCGCCGTCATGTACGCGGGCCAGCTCGCCGAGGTCGGCGCCACCGGCTCGCTGCTGTCCGACGCCCGCCACCACTACGCCCGCGGCCTGCTCGGCTCGGTGCTCACCCTGGAGGCGGGGGCGAAGCGGCTGCACCAGGTGGCCGGCATGGTGCCCGCCCCGCAGGACTTCGGGCCCGGCTGCCGCTTCGCCAACCGGTGCCCGGCGGCCGACGCGCTCTGCCGCGCCGAGACGCCGCCGCTGGCCGGCGATCCGCGCGAGCACGCGCGGGCCTGCTTCCACCCTGGAGGGGGACAGTCGTGACCGAACCCGTCGTCAGCCTCGAACACGTGCACGTCGTGCACACCGCGCGCAGCGGCGGGCTGATCCACCGCGACAAGGTGCACGCGCTCAGCGACGCCACCGTGTCCGTACGCCGCGGCGAGATCCTCGGCGTGGTCGGCGAGTCGGGGTGCGGCAAGTCCACCCTGGCCAAGGTGGTGGTCGGCCTCCAGGCCCCCACCTCCGGAACGGTGCGCTTCCGCGGCGAGGACCTGTGGACGCTGCCGGCCAGGCGCCGCCGCCGCGAGGCCGGCGCCGCGGTCGCCATGGTGTTCCAGGACGCCTCCACCGCGCTGAACCCCCGCCTGCCCGTCCGCCGCATCCTGCGCGACCCGCTCGACGTGCACCGCAGGGGGACGCCCCGCCGGCGCGAGGAGCGGGTACGCGACCTGCTCGACCTCGTCGGGCTGCCCGGCCACGTCGCCGCGGCGCTCCCCGGCCAGCTGTCCGGCGGGCAGCGCCAGCGGGTCGCCGTCGCGCGCGCGCTGACCCTCGAACCCGACGTGATCGTCGCCGACGAGCCCACCAGCGCGCTCGACGTCTCCGTCCGCGCCCAGGTGCTCAACCTGCTGCTCGATCTGCGGACCGAGCTCGGGCTGGGGCTGGTGTTCATCTCCCACGACATCCAGACGGTGCGCTACCTGGCCGACCGGATCGCGGTGATGTACCTCGGCCGGGTCGTCGAGGAAGGCCCGACCGCCGAGGTGGCCGGGCACGCCCGCCACCCCTACACCCGGGCCCTGTTCTCCGCCACGCCCAGCCTGCTCGACGACGGCGAGCGGATCGTCCTCACCGGCCCGGTCCCGTCGGCCACCCACCCGCCGTCCGGATGTCCCTTCCGCACCCGCTGCTGGAAGGCCAGCGACGCGTGCGCCGCCGAGTTCCCTTCCGCGACGCACGCCGAAGCCGACCCGGCGCACTCCTGGCACTGCCTCCACCCCGAAACCCCCGTAAGGAGCGTCCTTTGAGTCCCCGCACACCCCGCTTCCGCGGCGTCGTCCCCCCGATCGTCACGCCACTGACGACGGAGGGCGAGGTCGACGCGGCATCGCTGGAGCGGCTGGTCGAGTTCCTGATCGAGGCGGGTGTCGACGCGCTGTTCGCGCTCGGCAGCTCCGGCGAGAGCGCCTTCCTCACCGACTCCCGCCGGGACAGGGCGCTGGAGGTCGTGATCCGGACGGCGGCGGGCCGGGTGCCCGTGCTCGCCGGCTGCATCGAGACCACCACCCCCCGCGTGATCGAACGGGCCGAGATCGCCGCCAAGCTCGGCGCGGACGCCGTCGTGGTGACCCCGCCGTTCTACGCCCGCGTCCACCCCGTCGAGGTCGACCGGCACTTCCGCGCCGTCAAGGCGGCCGTCGAGGTGCCGCTCCTCGCCTACGACGTGCCGGTGTCGGTGCACACCAAGCTCACCGTCGAGCAGACCCTGACGCTGGCCGCCGACGGCGTCATCGACGGCCTCAAGGACTCCAGCGGCGACGACGTCGGCTTCCGCCAGGTCGTCCTGGGCACGTCCGGGATGCCGGGCTTCTCGGCGCTGACCGGGCACGAGGTCGTGGTCGACGCGATGATGCTGGCCGGAGCCGACGGCGCCGTGCCCGGCCTCGCCAACGTCGACCCGCACGGCTACGTACGGCTGCTGCGGGCCTGCGCCGAGGCCCGCTGGGCGGACGCCAGGGCCGAGCAGGACCGCCTGGCCCGGCTGTTCCGCATCGTCGAGGCCGCTTCCCCGGACAGCGCGGGCGGCAGCACGCGGGGCGTCGGCGCGTTCAAGACCGCGCTCGCCCTGCGGAAGGTCATCGACCGGGCCGCCGTCGCCGCGCCGATGCGCGAGCTGACCGCCGAGGAGACCCGGACCGTGGCCGCCCGGCTGGAGGAGGCCGGGCTGCTGTGAGTCTCGTCGTCGGCCTCGACATCGGCGGGACGAAGACCGCCGCCGGCCTGGTCGATCCCTCCGGCGAGCTGCTGGAGACCGCGACCAGGCCCACCCCCGGCGCGGAGGGCCGCGAGGCGATCCTCGCCACGGCCGCCGGCCTCGTCCGCTCCCTCCTTCGGGAGGGCGTGACCGCCGTCGGCGTCGGCAGCGCGGGCGTCATCGACCCCGTACGCGGGGTGGTCGTCTCCGCCACCAGCGCGCTCGCCGGCTGGGCCGGCACCGACCTGCGCGGCGAGCTGTCGCGAAGGCTCGGCCTGCCGGTGGCCGTGGACAACGACGTGCACGCGCACGCCCTCGGCGAGCTGTGGCGCGGCGCCGCCGCCGGCCACGCCGACGTCCTGCTCGTCGCCGTCGGCACCGGCGTCGGGGCCTCGCTCGTCCTCGGCGGGCGGGTCCGGCACGGGGCGCACGCGGTGGCCGGCCACGCGGGGCACGTCCCCGTGGCGGCGGCGGCCGGGCTGCCGTGCCCGTGCGGCGGCCAGGGGCACGTGGAGGCGGTCGCGTCCGGGCCCGCGCTGCTCGGCGCGTACCGCCGCCGGGCCGGGACGGAGACCCCCGGCGGCCTCGCCGAGGTCGCCCGGCTGGCCGCTGCGGGCGATCCGGTGGCGGCCGAGGTCCTGGCCACCGGCGCGACCGCGCTCGGCCAGGCGATCGGCGGGCTGATGAACGTCCTCGACCCCGAGATCGTGATCGTCGGCGGGGGCGTCGCCGGATGCGGCGAACCCTGGTGGGGGCCGTTGCGTGCGGCAGTCGCCGCCGAGACGCTGCCCGCCCTCCGGGACGTCCCGGTCCGGCCCGCCGCCCTCTCCGCAACCGCCGCCCTCCTCGGCGCCGCCCGCCTGGCCCTGACCACGGACTTCGGCGGGCCGGCGCCAGAATGACCCCACCGCCTCCCTCCCGGGGCTGCCCGCCTGAGCCTGATCACGGGCGGTGGCGGGCCAGGGCCAGAATGACCCCCACCGCCGCCCTCCCGGGGCTGCCCGCCTGGCCCTGACCACGGGCGGTGGGGGGCCAGGGCCAGAATGACCCCTACCGCCGCCCTACGGGGCTGCCCACCTGGCCCTGACCACGGGCGGTGGCGGGAGGGCCAGAATGACCTCTCAGGAGAGACCGATGACCCCCATCGCCGCCCTCCGCGGGGCTGCCCGTCTGGGCCTGCCTGCGGGCGGTGGCGGGTCGGGGGCCGAATGACCTATCAGGAAGGACCGATGACTCCCACTGCCGCTCATCCCGTGCTGGAGGCGATCCGGGGCCGGCTCGTGGTCTCGTGCCAGGCCTACCCGGGGGAGCCGATGCGCGATCCCGACACCATGCGCCGCGTCGCCGAGGCCGTCGCGGCGGGCGGCGCCGCCGGGATCCGCGCTCAGGGCGTCGAGGACCTCCGGCGCATCCGGGCCGCCCTGGACCTGCCGCTCATCGGCCTGTGGAAGGACGGCGACGGCGACGTCTACATCACCCCGACCCTGGAGCACGCCCTGGCCGTCGCCGAGGCGGGCGCCGACGTCGTGGCCGTGGACGGCACCGGCCGCCAGCGGCCCGACGGCCGCAGCCTCGCCGACACCGTGACGGCCGTCCACGAGCGGACCGGCCGGCTCGTCATGGCCGACGTGTCCACGTACGAGGAGGGCGTCGCCGCCGCCGAGGCCGGCGCGGACGTCGTCGGGACCACCCTGGCCGGCTACACGCCCTACTCCCGCAAGACCGACGGCCCCGATCTCGACCTGCTCGCCAGGCTCGCCGCCGACCTGCCCGTCCCGGTGGTCGCCGAGGGCCGCATCCACACGGTGGAGCATGCCGGGGCGGCGATGGAGGCGGGCGCGTACGCCGTCGTCGTCGGCACCGCCATCACCCACCCCACGACGATCACCCGCTGGTTCGCCGAGCGCGTCACGAGCACCACGCCCCGCCCTTGAACGCCGTGCGGCTCAGGACGTGAGCCGGCTGGGAGAGGCCGTCGGCGGCGGCTCACTCACCGCACGGACGCCGCCCCTCGGCGTCCGTGCCGCGGTCAGCCACAAACCGGTGAACACGGCGCAGGCCAGGGTCACGGCGCCCGCCGCGAGGAAGGCGCTGTTGAGTGCCGACTCGAAGGAGGCGCCGCCGGACTCCCGCGTGTGGACGATCGCCCCGAGCACCGCCACGCCGAGCACCGCGCCGATCTGCCGGGTGGTGCTGCTGACGCCCGAGGCGAGGCCGCCCTCCTGCGGGCTGACCGCCTGGACGGCGGCCCCGGTCAGCGGCGACATGGCGAGTGCGAACCCGATGCCGACGACCGCCAGCCGCCACCACACGTTCCCGTAGCCGGTGCCGGCGTGGACGAGGCCCAGCGCCAGCAGCCCCAGCCCGGCCAGCGCCAGGCCGATGCTGACGACGACGCGGAAGCCGTACCTGGCCGCGAACCGGCCCGCGAACGGGCTGACGATCACCATGGCCAGCGTGGCGGGCAGGGTCCGCAGCCCGGCGACCAGGATCGACGTGCCCTGGACGTGGACGAAGAACTGGGAGAAGAAGAACGACGAGCCCATCAGCGCGAACCCGACCACGACCATCGCCGTGTTGGACGCCGTGAACAGCCGCTCACGAAACAGCCGCAGCGGCAGCATCGGCGTCGGCACCCGGCCCTCGACCACGACGAACGCGGCCAGGAGCGCCAGCCCGGCGGCGAAGCTGCCGAGGATCACCGGCGAGGTCCACCCTCGGGAACCGCCCTCGATCAGGCCGTAGGTCACGGCGCCCACGCCGGCGACGGACAGGACCGTGCCGGGGACGTCGATCGGCGGCGCGCTCGGGTTACGGGACTCGCTCAGCACGCGCAGCCCGGCCACCAGCAGGACCGCTCCGATGGGCACGTTGACCAGGAAGATGGCGGGCCAGCCGAAGGACTCCACCAGGATCCCGCCCGCCAGCGGCCCGGCGGCCAGGCCGATGCCGCTGAACCCGGCCCACAACCCGATCGCCCTGACGCGCTCCTTCGGGGCGGGGTACGCGGCGACGAGCAGCGCCAGCGAGGCGGGGCTCAGCGCCGCGGCGCCGACCCCCTGCAGCACCCGCCCGGCGATGAGCCAGCCGATCGAGGGCGCGAGCGAGCACACCACCGACGCGGCCGTGAACACCACCAGCCCGGCCAGGAACACCCGCCTGCGGCCGAACCGGTCGGCGAAGACGCCGCCCGGCAGCAGCAGCATGGCCACCAGCAGCACGTAGGCGTCGACGATCCACTGCAGGCCGGTCAGCCCGGTGTGGAGCCGCTGCTCCATGTCGGGCAGGGCGGCGCCGACGATCGTGTTGTCGAGCAGCACCATGAACTGACCTGCGCAGGTCAGCGTGAGCAACGCTTTCACGCACATCCCTTCTAAAAGCAGTCAGTGACTGCGTTTAGAAGGGACCTTAACACAGTTCTCGACTGCGTTAAGGTGGGGTATGGACGAGCAGAAGCGGGCCAGACGGCCCGGCGGGCGCAGCGCGCGGGTCCGCGCGGCGGTGCACCAGGCCGTGACCGAGCTGGTCAGCGAGCGCGGCTACGGAAACTTCACCATCGGCGACATCGCGGCCCGCGCGGGTGTGGCCGACACCAGCCTCTACCGCCGGTGGGGCAACCTCCAAGCCCTGCTCGGCGATGTGCTGCTGGCCCGGCTCAACACGCAGGCGCCGATGCCCGACACCGGCAACCTGGCCGACGACCTGCGCACCTACGCCGCCCAAGTGGTCCGCGAGGTCACCGGGCCCGACGGGCTGGCGCTGGTGCGGCTCGCCGTCGCGCTGTCGGGGGAGGGGCAGCAGGGTCTTCAGGCGCGCGACGAGCTCCTGGCCGACCGAGCCAGGCAGATGCAGGTCCTGCTCGACCGCGCCCGCGACCGCGGCGAGGACCCGCCCGACGCGCTGGAGGTGCTGGACCATCTCCTGGCGCCGATCTACATACGCGTCCTGTTCGGCGCGGGCCCGCTCACCCCCGACTACCTCGACCGGCTGGTCGACCGGTTGCTCGCCTGATCCGGTGTCCGGCGGGTGGAGGATGGATCGGCGGCCGCCGCGGCGGCGGATCCGCCGCCTCGTGGATGCCAGGGCTGGCTGGATGATCCGGCCGCTGCTGCGGTGGAAAGCGGGTATTCAGGCTTGTATGTGCGGAAGGTAGGGTGAGGGCTTGTGACGACGTTCCGGATCAGCGAGGCCGCGGCGCTGCTCGGGGTCAGCTCCGACACCGTACGCCGGTGGGTGGACGCGGGCCGGCTGACCGCCGAGCGGGACGAGCACGGCCACCGGCAGGTGAACGGCGTCGACCTGGCCGCCTTCGCCCGCGCCCAGGTCGAGGAGGTGGACGGCGGCCGTTCGTCGGCGCGCAACCGTTTTCGCGGGATCGTCACCGACGTGATCCGCGACGCGGTGATGGCGCAGGTGGAGATCGCCGCGGGCCCGTTCCGCGTGGTGTCGCTGATGAGCCGTCAGGCCGCCGACGAGCTGGGTCTGGAGCCGGGGGTGGTGGCGGTCGCCGTGATCAAGTCCACCAACGTCGTCGTGGAGATCCCCGGTCACGAGCGCGTGGCCGGTCACGTGTGAGGAGCCCCCCTTGGTGTCCAGGCGTCTTTCCCGATGGGCGATCGCCCTGCCCGTCGCGCTCACGCTCGCGGGCCTGTCCGGTTGCGGCTCGGGCGAGCCGGCCGCGACCTCCGCTTCGAGCTCGGCCCCGGCCGCAGGTGGCGGGGCGAAGGAGGTGACGGTGTTCGCGGCGGCGTCGCTGACCGGGACGTTCACCGAGCTCGGCAAGACCTTCGAGGCCGCGCATCCGGGCACGACGGTGAAGTTCAACTTCGGCTCCAGCGCGACGCTGGCCCAGCAGATCGTCCAGGGGGCGCCCGCCGACGTGTTCGCCGCGGCGAGCCCGGCCACGATGAAGACCGTCACCGACGCGTCCCTGGCGGCCTCGCCGGTCACGTTCGTCCGCAACAAGCTGCAGATCGCCGTGCCGAAGGACAACCCGGCCAAGGTGGACGAGCTGAAGGACCTCACCGACGCCAAGGTGAAGGTGGCGCTCTGCGCCGAGCAGGTGCCGTGCGGCGCGGCGGCGGTCAAGGCGCTGGACGCGGCCGGGCTGAAGGTCACCCCCGTCACCCTGGAACAGGACGTCAAGGCCACCCTCACCAAGGTCGAGCTGGGCGAGGTGGACGCGGCGCTGGTCTACAGGACGGACGTGATCGCCTCGGCGGGCAAGGTGACCGGCATCGAGTTCCCCGAGGCGGACCAGGCGATCAACGACTACCCGATCGCCACGCTGGCCAAGGCCCCCGCCGGTGACCTGGCCGGGCAGTTCGTGGACCTCGTGCTGTCGCAGCAGGGCAAGGACGTGCTGACCAAGGCCGGCTTCGAGGCTCCCTGACCGCCCATGAACCTCTCCCCACAGGAGCATGCCGACCTGCCAGGGTCCGGCGGCCGGCGGGCCGCGGGCCGTGAGATCGCCGGGCGGCTGCCGTGGATGCTGGTGCTGCCCGCCGTCGCGGGCCTGGTCTTCCTGGTGCTGCCGCTGGCCGGGCTGCTGATCCGGGCCCCCTGGCCGACGCTGCTGGAGCGGCTGGCCGAGCCGCACGTGCTGGAGGCGCTGCGGCTGTCGCTGGTGTGCGCCACCGTCGCCACCGCCTTCTGCCTGCTGCTCGGAGTGCCGCTCGCCTGGCTGCTGGCCCGGGTGGAGTTCCCCGGGCGGCGGCTGGTGCGGGCGCTGGTCACCGTGCCGCTGGTGCTGCCGCCGGTCGTGGGCGGCGTCGCGCTGCTGCTGGTGCTCGGCCGGCGCGGGCTCGTGGGGCAGTGGCTGGAGTCGAGCTTCGGCGTCACGCTGCCGTTCACCACCGCCGGGGTGATCGTGGCCGAGGCGTTCGTGGCGATGCCGTTCCTGGTGATCAGTGTGGAGGGCGCGCTGCGCGGCGCCGACCAGCGCTTCGAGGAGGCCGCCGCGACGCTCGGCGCCTCCCGCTGGACCGTCTTCCGCCGGGTGACGCTGCCGATGGTCATGCCGGGCGTGGTGGCGGGGGCGGTGCTGTGCTGGGCGCGGGCGCTCGGCGAGTTCGGCGCGACCATCACCTTCGCCGGCAACTTCCCCGGCACCACCCGCACCATGCCGCTGGCCGTCTACCTCGCGCTGGAGACCGAGCCGGAGGCCGCCATCGTGCTCAGCCTCGTGCTGCTGGCCGTCTCGGTGATCATCCTGGCCAGCCTGCGCGACCGGTGGGTGAGCGCCGCATGACCCTCGACGCCCGCCTGGTGGTCACCCGGGCCGCCTTCACCCTCGATCTCGACCTGCGCGTCGCCGCCGGCGAGGTGGTCGCGCTGCTCGGGCCCAACGGCGCGGGCAAGACCACCGCGCTGCGCGCCCTGGCCGGGCTGACCGGGCTGTCGGAGGGCGAGATCGTCCTCGACGGCCGCCCGCTGCACACCCTGCCCGCGGAGCAGCGCCCGATCGGCATGGTGTTCCAGGACTACCTGCTCTTCCCCCACCTGTCGGCCCTGGACAACGTCGCCTTCGGGCCGCGCTGCCAGGGCGTGCCGAAGGCCGAGGCCCGCCGCGCCGCCGCCGCCCTGCTGGAGCGGGTCGGGCTGGCCGACCGGGCCGCCGCCAGGCCCCGGCAGCTGTCCGGCGGGCAGGCCCAGCGGGTCGCGCTCGCCCGCGCGCTGGCCGTACGCCCGGAGCTGCTGCTGCTGGACGAGCCGCTCGCCGCGCTGGACGCCCACACCCGGCTGGAGATCCGCTCCCAGCTCCGCCGCCACCTGGCGGACTTCGACGGGGCCACCGTGCTGGTCACCCACGACCCTCTCGACGCGATGGTGCTGGCCGATCGGCTGATCGTCATCGAAGACGGCGCGATCGTCCAGCAGGGCCCGCCGGCCGAGGTCGCCCGCCGCCCGCGCACCGACTACGTGGCCCGCCTGGTCGGGCTCAACCTCTATCGGGGCGTGGCCGAAGGGGCCCTGGTCAAGGTGGGGGAGCTGCCGCTGCACACCTCCGAGCACCTGGACGGGCCGGCGTTCGTCGCCTTCCCGCCGGCCGCCGTCGCGCTCTACCGCAGCCGCCCCGACGGCAGCCCGCGCAACCTGTGGCAGGCCACGATCGGCGGCATCGAACGGCACGGCGACAACGTACGGGTGCACCTCGACGGCCCCGTCACCGCCTTCGCCGACATCACCCCGGCCGCCGTCGCCGACCTCGACCTGACCCCGGGCCAGCGCATCTGGGCGTCGGTCAAAGCGACCGAGACCCACGCCTACCCGGCGTGAGCGAGCGCGGCTCAGACGCGTACGACGGCGGTGTGGGTGGCGCCGCGGCTGCCGCCGACCTCCACCCTGATCGACTTCTTGGACCTGTGCACGCTGCGGCCGCGCTTCACGACCGAGCGCACTGCCCACGGCAGCCTGATCCGCACCTCGTCGGCGGTCCTGGACGGGTCCGAGACGGCGACCCGCACCCGACCGCGGTCGCGGCGCAGCACCAGCGTGCACGGGCCGTCGGCGGAGAGCTTCCCGTGCGGGGTCTCGACGCTGCCCGCCCGCCAGAACACCGCGGCGATCAGGTCGCCGCGGGCGACGGCCTGGGCCGTGGAGTTGTTGGCCAGGACCTCGACCCCCCGCCGGTAGGCGGCGGTCCGCTCGGCGCAGGCCCCGGGCAGCACCGCGTAGGCGTAGCGGGCCTTACGCGGGTCGGCGCCGTGGTCGATCACGATCGTCGTGTAGTGCCTGGTGACGGGGGTCGTGTCGCCGCCGGTCGTGGCGCCCTTGTCGATGTCGCGCCAGCGGCCGGTGCGCTGCTCGCGGATGACCTTGACCTCGGCGCCGTCCAGCAGCGCGTACCCGGCCACGCCGGACAGGTGGAGCCACCGCTCGCCCCTGGTCAGCGGCGGGTGCTCGGCGTGGGTGTTGCGGTTCTCCACGATCGTCTCGATCCGGCGGCCGTCGGAGGCGGAGATGCCGGCGCCGAGCGCGATCACCGCGTCGTCGAGGAGAAACCACGCCTTCTTGGCGCGCAGCGACGAGCCGCCCGCGACCAGCTTCATGGCGGCGACGCCGTACTCGCCGTCCAGCGCCACCCCGCCCGCCCACGGGGTGGGGGGCAGGCGGCGCGTGCCGTGCGTGAGGTCGGCGCGCCTGCGGGTGTCGACCGTCGTGCCCGGCAGCCGGTACGGGTCGATCGTCGGCCAGAGGTCGTCGTTCCAGTGGGTGAGGTCGTCGGTGTAGAGGTACGTCATGCCGTCGCCGGTGTACCAGCCGTGCAGGTTCTCCTGGTTCATGGCCTCGGCCGCGCCGATGCGCTGCGAGCTCATCGCGATGGCGAAGGCCCAGCCGGGGCGGCGGTGCACGACCCGGTCCATGTCGGCGAAGATGTACGTGCCCGTCGTCCGCGGCCCGACCGGCACCGAGTCGTCGGCCAGCAGCGCCTCGGCCCGCGCGAGGCTCGCCAGCGGCGCGTGCGTGCCGAAGGGGATCGCCTGGTTGCGGGTGAGCCAGCCCTTCACCAGCGGCCGCCAGCGCCGGGCGTGCCGTTCGGGTGCGCTGTCCAGCAGGGTGAGGACGGCCTCGACGGTCTTCTGCCCCGAATGGTGGTCGCGGTGGCCCTGCACCGAGATCTGCCGGCCGCGGACGCAGTCCATCATCAGCCCGTCGAAGACGAACGGCACGAACGAGCGGTCCACGATCTCGTACACGTTGCCGATCCGGGGGATCTCCCACGGCGAGCGCGCGAGCATGGCGATCAGCTTGGCGACGCTCTCCAGGTAGTCCACGCCGTAGCTGCCGGTGTAGGGGTAGACGTCGTGCTGGATGAACGACCCGTCGCGGTAGAAGCCGTCGCCGGGCCCCTTCGTGCGCCGTAACAGGTCGGAGACGGCGTCCCTGGCCCGCTTGACCAGGCGCGCGTCGTGGGTGAGCAGCCCGCGCATCGCCACGGCCATGGCCTTGCCCGCCCGGTTCGCGCCGGTCTCGATCACGCCGGGATGGCTGATCCGCCGCTCCGGGTCGGGGCACCAGCGGCGCAGCGGGCGCAGCCAGCGGCCGAGGTGGTCCTTCGGCAGGCCGTCGTAGAGCAGCGCGCAGGTGTCTGTCAGCGCGCGCGGCACGCCGATCTCCCACCAGTACCAGTTGCTGCCCCGCCGGTCGAGGTGCTCGTGGTAGGCGTGCTCGTACAGGAAGTCGAGCGCCCTGACCGCGGTCTCCGCGACCTGCGGGTTGCCGTGCATGGCGGTGCCCGGCGTGGCCCAGCCGAGGGCGAGCGTGCGCATGCGGTTGTAGGAGCGGTTGAAGTCGCCCGTACGCGGGTTGGCCAGCGGCAGGTCGGGCCACAGGCTCGGGCGGCGCGGGTCCGGCTTCAGCTTGCGCAGCACCGCGTTCGCCGAGCCCTCGATGGCCTGGATCTTGTCGGTGTGGCCGGGGTCGTAGGCGCCGCCGGCCAGCAGGCTCACCCAGCGCTCCCGAGCGGCGTCGAACGCGGCGGTGCTCACGGCGGTGCTCACGGCGGTGCTCACCGCCTCAGCCGGCCTTTCCCACAGGGCGGCACCGGCCACGGCCGAGGCGCCCAGCAAGGCGGACCGCCGGCTGAGGGGGTGAATCATGGCGGCCTTTCGGGCATGCGGTCTGATGGCAGATAAGAAGATCCTATGTCGGCAGAAGGACCACTCATCGCGCCATCGCCGTCACCAATCCGCCGGCAGTATGACCTCCTGTGCGGTGGTGAGGGACACCTTCTGCACCAGCCGGGCCTTCCCGGTGTCGACGTTCACCGCGTAGCTGCGCAGTTCCTTGCCCACCTGGTAGTCGACCATCACCTCGGACGCGCTCGCCCAGATCCGCACGGAGCCAGGCGACTTCACGCCCGGCGCGCCCTTGACCGTCACCTTCCGCACCACCCGGCCGGTCTTGGTGTCGAGCAGCGTCACCTTCCTCTTCCGCATCTCGTCGAACTCGATCGCGGCCACCGTGCGGCCGTCCGGGGCGAGCTCGCTGAACATGATGTACGTGCCGGGGAAGCGCACCGGCTTGCCGCCGCCGGTGACCGGCATCAGCCACAGGTCGGTCTTGAGGTAGCGGATCAGCTCGACCAGCCCGTCCTTGATGCCGATCGCCTCGTACTTGCCGTTCAGCGTGGTCGTTTCGCCGGTGCGCACGTCGATCAGCAGCCCTGGATACTTGCTCCCCTCGCGCGGGTCGAAGGCGAGGTGGCGCCCGTCCTCGGAGACGACCAGCATCGCGCCGCGGTCGATCTTCGACTCCTTGACCTTCGCCCGCGAGACGACCTGGGTGCCGGCCACCAGGTCGCGGACCACGTACGTCCCCTCCTTCCTGCTGTAGTAGGCGAACATCCGCCCGTCCCTGCTGAGCGCGACCGGCGACCGCGAATCGGTGACGCTGGTGGCGAGCGCCTGCGGCACCCGGTACGTCCTGCCCGTGCGGGTGACGACCCGCCACTCGACCTGCGAACAGTCGAAAGACGGCGGCGCCTGCGACTCGTCGATCTCGCACTGCGTGAGGTAAGCGTGGCTGAGGGCGCCCACCTTGCCCGCGGGCAGGTCGGCGGGCACCGACGACGTGGCGGGGGCGGCCTGGCCGGACCCGTTCAGCGTCACGCCCGCCGTCACCGCCCCCACCAGCGCCACTGTCGCGAAAAAGGCCGTTGCCATGGTGATGTTTCTCCTGTGTCGTTGGTGGTTCGCCACCGCGAGCGCCGCCAGGTCCGTCGTGGGCGCCACGTCCGGCGCCTCCTGGGCCAGCTCGCCGAGTGCCGCGCGCAGCCTGCTCATCTGGACACCTCCTCGGCCGTGAAGTCCTCGCTCAGCTCCGGCGCCAGCGCGCGTAACCGCGCCAGCGCGTGATGGGTCTGGCTCTTGACGTTGCCGAGCGAGCAGCCCAGCGCCTCCGCGGTCTGGGCCTCCGTCAGGTCCTCCCAGAACCGCAGCACGATCACCGCGCGCTGCTTGCGCGTCAGCTTGGCCAGCGCCCGGCGCAGCACGACGCGGTCGAGCGCCGCGTCGTCGTAGGAGACGCCCTGCTCGGGCGGCTCCGCGCTCGGCACCTCGAAGCGCGGTCTGCGCCGCCACGAGATGTACTGGTTCACCAGCGCCCTGCGGGTGTACGCCTCCGCGTTCCCGCCCGCCGCCAGCTTGTGCCAGTGCCCGGCGACGTTCGTCAACGTGCTCTGCAACAGGTCCTCAGCGAGGTGACGGTCGCCCACGAGCAGGTACGCGGTCCGCATCAACGCCTGTTGCCGGGCGAGCACGAACTCGCGGAAGCCCTCGTGACGATCCAATGTGATCTCCTCTCGCCCGTTGCCAACGCGGCCGGGCGGGCGAAAGGTTGCAGTCGTGGGGTGGGCGGTGCGAGAAAAGCCATCACGCGGTCAATCATGTTGCCCGGCCGTCGTTCCTGGCCGTTGAATGGGAGCTGTGATCTCTTGCAGCGCCAGGGTCCGCCGCGTGCCCTCCATCGAGCTCAGCATCGGGGTGGGGTTCTTCGCGGCGGTGGCGGCCTGCGCGATCACCGCTCTGCTGGTGCCCATCGGCCAGCTCGAGGTGCGCTTCGCCGTCATGGGGCTGGCCGGGTGCTGCTACGCGGCGTTCGCGGCCGACCTGCGGGCCGCCGCCGTCATGGGCCTCGTCGTCTGGACCCTCGCCACCGGTTTCCTCATCCAGCCGGCCGGTGAGCTCATCGTGACCGGCGTCCCCGACGTGCTCCGGTTCGTCGCGGTCGTGGCCATGTGCCTGTCCGGCGGCCTCTACGGCATCATGCGCCGCCACGCCCGCCCCGGCGGGAAGCGCGAGGCCCGGCGGCGCGACGCCCCCCAGCCACCGCCGGCCCGGCCGGCGCTGCGGCGCGTCCCTCCCCGCCGCTACGCGCCGGTGGGCTGGTGTCCCAGCGGGCCGGTGGCGCGCCCGCCCGCCGGCCGCTCCGGCCGGACCATTTCCGGATGCCGGTGCCGGGGGCCGGCCGGCCCGCCGCGCTGAGCCGGTCGTCACCCGGCCAGGTGGAGGCGCTGAGTCCGATCCTGGTCAGGGCCGTGGGAACCAGGCGGTGTGCGGCGCCTCCGCTCCGGCGGCCAGCCAGGCGGCCGCTGCGGCGGTGTCGCCGGCGACGGAGATCGGCGCGGCCCAGCGGGCCGCGCACCGCCGCAGGACGTGCTCCCGGACCGGGCCGTCCGCCGACAGGACGCCGCCGGCGAGGACGATCGGCGTCGTCTCACCGGGCCCGCGCACCCCGGCCAGCGTGGCGAGCAGCCGGTCGGCGGCGGCTTCCACGATCCCGGCGGCGGCCGGGTCGCCCGCCTGGGCGGCCCGCGCGACGAGCGGGGCGAGCGGGGCGAGCGTGGGCACGGGCGCGGCCTGCGCCCGGATGATGACGGTCTCCGCGGTTCGCGGGGTCAGGGCCGCGCCCGGCCCGGCGACCGCCTCGGCGACCAGCCGGGCCAGCTCGCCCGGGGTTCCCGCCGTGAGCTGGCGGACCGCGACCCGCGCCGCCGCCCGGCCGAGCCAGAACCCGGAGCCCTCGTCGCCGAGCAGCCAGCCGAGCGCGTCGCCGACGCGGGTCACCCGCCGGACCTCGACGCGCAGCGCGCCCGCGCCCGTGCCGGCGAGCAGGACGTGCCCGGACGGCTCCGGGGTGCCCGCGACGAAGGCGAGCAGGGGGTCCTCGACCGCGCGCACCGGAAAACGTAAGCCGCACGCGGCCCACGCGCGCCCGAACGCGACGTGGACGGCCGGGTCCTCCAGCGCCCCGAGCCCGGCCAGCCCGATGACCCCGTCCGCGACCCGGCGCGGGTCCTCGTCGCCGAGCGCCTGCCGTACGGCGGCGGTGATCTCGGCGAGCGCGGCCTCGACGCCGTGCGCGGCCGGGTTCCCGCCGCCGGCGAGGCCCTGACCGGCGCGTTCGCCGGTGGGCGTGGCGAGCAGGGCGCGGGTGGAGGTGCCGCCGGCGTCGATGCCGAGGAACAGTTCCATGGATCACTTCCTCCGAGGGGCGGGATGGCGGGCGCCGGAACGGCTGTGATACAAGTTTCGCCTTGTCTGGCGAATCATAAAAAAACCTACGATCCGGGGGAAGTGTCCATGTCATCGACAGGCGCCGACTACGTGGCCGTCGTCACGGAGCTGCTCGCGCAACTGCCCGCCCAGCAGGAGAAGGAGATCGCCGCGGCGGCCGACCTGCTGGCCGCCGCGCTGAACGCCGGCGGCGTGGTGAACGCCTTCGGCTCCGGGCATTCCGAGGCGATCGCGATGGAGATCGCCGGTCGCGCGGGCGGGCTGGTCCCCACGAACCGCCTGACCCTGCGCGACCTGGTCATCTTCGGCGGTGAGCCGCCGAGCGTGCTGCAGGACCCCGAGCTGGAGCGCGACCCGCGCATCGCGCGGCGCGTCTACGAGCTGGCCCCGGTCGCGCCCCAGGACGTCTTCGTGATCATCTCCAGCTCCGGCGTGAACGGCTGCGTGGTCGAGCTGGCCGGCCTGGTCAAGGAGCGCGGCCACGGCCTGATCGCGCTGACCTCGCTGCGGCACAGCCGGGCGGTGCCGGCCCGGCACCCGTCGGGACGCAAGCTGTTCGAGCTGGCCGACGTCGTGCTCGACAACGGCGCGCCGCGCGGCGACTCGGTGCTGGAGCTGCCCGGCGGCGGCTCGTTCGG
The DNA here is from genome assembly GCF_041402765.1 of Nonomuraea sp. AD125B. NCBI lineage: Bacteria > Bacillati > Actinomycetota > Actinomycetes > Streptosporangiales > Streptosporangiaceae > Nonomuraea > Nonomuraea sp. AD125B. The sequence goes on from NZ_JBGLOU010000010.1 coordinate 100,915, forward strand.
CGCGGTCTCGACGATCACCTCGGCGCTGCTCGCGCAGCTCATGGTGGCCGAGACGGTGTCCCGGCTGCTGGCGGCCGGCCAGGCCCCGCCGGTCTACCTGTCGGCCAACATCCCCGAGGGCGACGCGCACAACCAGGCGCTGGAGGCCCGCTACGCCGGCCGCATCCGGCGCGGCGCCTGAGGCGGTCACCGTGGAAGGATGGCGCACGTGGCGCAGCTGTCTGACGTGACCCCGGTGCTCAACCGCATCCACACCCTCCTCCCGACGCTGCCCGACGCCCTCGTACGGGTCGCCGAGCAGGTGCTCGCGGACCCCGCCGAGATGACCACGCTCGCCCTGGTCGAGCTGGCCGACCGGGCCCGCGTGGCCCCGGCCACCGTCACCCGGTTCTGCCGGACCATCGGCTACGAGCACTACCGGGCGCTGCGTATCGCGATCGCCGCCGAGACCGGCCGGGCCGAGCAGGCCCGCTGGGAGATCGACCTCGGCCGCGAGATCGGCCCGCAGGACCCGCCCGAGCGGGTGCTCGAAGTGATCGCCGGCGCCGACGCGCGCACCATCCAGGAGACCGCCGCCCAGATCGACCTGCGCGTCGCCGAGCGGGTCGCCGACCTCGTGGCGGGCGCCCGCCGGGTCGACATGTTCGGCGTGGGCGGCAGCTGGCTGTCGGCGCTGGAGATGCAGTATCGCCTGGAGCGCATCGGCATCGCCTCCTGGGCCCGCTGCGAGGTGCACAGCGGGCTGACCAGCGCCGCCCTGCTCACCGGCGACGACGTCGCGATCGGCGTCTCCCACTCGGGCACCACCCGGCAGACGGTCGAGGTGCTGGCCCGGGCGCGGGCGGCCGGCGCGGTGGCGGTCGCGCTCACCAGCTTCCCCCGCTCGCCGCTGGCCGACGCCGCCGACCTGGTGCTGACCACCTCGGCCCGCGAGACGACGTTCAGGCCGGAGTCGCTGGCGGCCAAGCACTCCCAGCTCGTGGTGCTCGACCTGGTGTACGTGCTGATCGCGCAGCGCACCTTCGGCCGCACCACCGAGGCGTTCGACCTCACGGTGCAGGCCGTCGAGCCGCACAAACTCTGACCCCGCGCGGACTTCCGAAAAATCTCGCGAAGTCGCGTAATCAAGGCGAGCAGCCGGACTCCTCCCTGGTGAAAGGAAAGGAGCTCTGCTTGAGCACGATGAGATCGATCTTCATGACGCTGCTGCTGCCCTCGATGGCGGCGGCGGCTCTGGTGGTTCCCCCGCCCGCCGTCGCCGAGACGGCCGAGGCGCCGGCGTCGAAGTCGCCGTTCGCCTGTGACGGCGCGGACGCCGCCGACAAGGGCTGGGTGCTGCCGATCTATGTCCACCAGCCGGGGCAGGACGCCTGGGCGGCCGACAGCGCCGCGCTGCTCAACACCCTCTGGGAGACCGACCAGACGGTGGACTCCAGCGCCGAGCGGTTCGGGATCTCCCGGCGGCTGCGGGTTGTGCAGGACGCCGGCTGCCGCCCGGTGGTGGCGAAGCTGCCGTTCACCAAGGGCCGCAACCGGGCCGAGATGGGCAAGGCGATGGAGGAGAACCTCGACGCGCAGCCCGCCCAGGTGCGCACCCTCTGGAAGGCCGGCCGGGTCAAGCCGCTGTACTTCGTCAGGGACAACGACATCACCGACTCCTGCACGGGCGGCGGCGCGAACGCCGGGATGAGCGGCGGCAACGTCATCCTGCCGCGCTGGTGCTGGAGCGAGGCCGGGCTCACCCACGAGCTGATCCACAGCTTCGGGCTCTCCCACTGCGACGGCGGCGGGGTGAACGGCAACGACCCGGTCTGCCGCGACATGGGCACCCGCAAGGAGTGCACGAGCGACCTCGCGGCCAACTACCACCTCGACTCCTGCCGGATCGACGAGTTCCGCTACTTCGAGCCGACCCCGGTCAAGCAGCCGGCCCTGGAGAAGATCAGGAATGTGGCGTTCAGCCCGTACCTCGTCCAGGACCAGCCGAGCCCGGTGTGGCAGTTCCGCGTCAAGGCGGTGGACGGCGGCAGGTGCCTCGACGGGAGCGCGGCCCAGGTCGTGCAGCGCACCTGTACGAACGGCGCCGCGCAGACCTGGCAGCGCGCCATCGACGGCGACGGCTACCTCACGATCCGCAACGCGGCCACCGGCCGCTGCCTCGCCATGGCCGACACGGTGGTGACCGCCGCGTGCGTGAAGAAGGACAAGTCCCAGCAGTGGCTGCCGCAGGCCGGCCAGGACAAGACCAACTTCGCCAACCGGGCGGGCGGTAAGAAGCTCTCCATTAAGGACAATCGGGACGGCGGCGCGGTGGTGGCCGACGGCAAGGGCGAGTTCGTGGCCGAGCTGCTCGACGGCCTCGACCCCGCGCCCGCCCGGCCGGGCACTCCGGCCCCCACGGCCACGCCCAAGCCCACACCCACGTCGAGCTCGACGTCCCGGCCGACCGCAGCTCCGACCGCTGGGCCGACCACCGATCCGACCGCTGGGCCTACCTCTGAGCCGGACGTCGCCGCGCCGGGCAAGGTCCGGTTCAGGAGCTCGTACGGCACCTGCCTGACCGTGTCCGGCACCAGGGTGCGCCTCGGCTCCTGCGGGGCCACGTGGGACGTCGTCAACGTCGGCAAGCACGTGCAGCTGCGCCGGCAGAACCGCTGCCTGGCGCTCGGCAGGGTCAGCGGCGGCAAGCGCGCGGTCGTCATGACCGAGTGCAGCGGCGCCGCCAAGGGGCAGCGCTGGCTGCTGGAGCGGACCCGCGGCTCGGTCACGCTGAAGAGCGCGACCACCAGGGCCACCCGGATCGTCGCCGGCGCGGGCAGGTCCGCCGCCGTCTACGCCAAGGCCGCTTACCCCAAGAACTCGGTCAAATTCCTGCTCAAGTGACCGACGACCAGAAAGGCGAGGACTCGGCCCTGACCCGACTGGTCAGGGCCGGGGACGAGCGTGCCGTCTCCGAGCTGTACGAGCGGCACTATCCCGCCGTCCTCGCCTTCGCCCGCCGCCTGTGCCAGGACCCGCACACCGCCGAGGACCTCGCCAGCGAGTCCTTCGCCCGGACCCTGCGCACCGTGCGCCACGGCTCGGGCGGCCCGAGCGGCGCGTGGCGGCCCTACCTGTACGCGGTGGCCCGCAACACGGCGATCGAGTGGGCCCGCTCCCAGCAGCGGATCGTGCTGACGGAGGAGTTCCGCGAGGACGAGCTGACCACGGCGCCGCCCGAGCCGCCCGACGATCTCGTGACGCGGGCCTACCGGTCGCTGCCGCCGCGCTGGCAGACCGTGCTGTGGCACACGCTCATCGAGGGGGAGGAGCCGGAGCGGGTCGCGCAGATCCTCGGCGTCACGCCGGGCAACGTGGGGGTGCTCGCCTTCCGGGCCCGGGAGGGGCTGCGCAAGGCGTACCTGGCGGCGCACGTGGCGGGCGCGTCGCCGCGCTGCCTGCAGTACGCCGAGCCGCTGGCGGCGGTCGTACGCAAGCGCAGCGACCGGCTGCCGCGCGGGCTGCGTACGCACCTGAGCGACTGCGCGAGCTGCGCGAGGGCGCACGCGGAGCTGCTCGACCTCAACGCCACGCTCCGCGCGGCGGTCCCCGTCGCGCTGCTCCCTCTCGCGCTGAAGGCGGGCGAGTGGACCGCCACGGCACCTTTCGCCGCGACCGGAAACGCGTCCATCGCCGGAGAAGGCGCCGTCGCCGGGAAGGGGGGTGCTCTTTTCCCAGGGGTGCCGGGGTGGGCGGTTCCGGTGGTGGGGGCGGCGGTGGTCGTCGTGGCGGCCGTGGTCGGCGTGACGCTGGGGCCCGCCCCTGACCCGGCGCCGCCGGTCGCCGCGCCCGCGGCGAGCCCGTCGCCGACCGCGGACCCGCCGTCCGCCCGGGCCACGGAACCGGCGCGGACGCGGAGGCCGACGCGGCCGGCCAGCTCCACGGCCAGATCCACGGCGGGGCCGACGGCCACCGCCACCCCCGGAGCGACCGGCTCGCCGACGACCGGCCGGACGCGGACCCCGGCAGCCCGAAAAAGCACCGGCACCCCCGCCCCGTCCGCCACCCCGCAGGCGGGTGCCCGGCTCGTGCACGCGGGCCGGTGCGTCGGCGCGGCGGGCGCGGAGGTGGCGGCGCTGGCGTGCGCCGACCCCCGCACGGCCTGGCGCACCAGGGGCTCCGCCCAGCAGTTCCAGCTCGTCAACGTGGTCACCGGCCGCTGCCTGGCCGCCGGCGAGCAGTACGACACCACCGCCTTCAACGGCGGCGGCATGCTCGCCGTCCGCCTGCGGCCCTGCGCCTCCGTCCCGGCCCAGCGCTGGCACCGCCCCACCTTCAGCGACGGCGTGCGCCGCCTGGTGAGCGTCCCCTCCGGCAAGGCCCTGTCCATCGGCAAGGAGTTCGTCGGCAAACGCCCGCCGACGGCGTTCATCCTGTACGGCCCCTACACCGGCTCGGCCGACCAGAGCATCACCTTCGCGAACGGCTGACGCGCCCGGCGAGCCGTCATGGCAGGTCTTTTGCCGATCGTTGTCATCGCGGGTGAAACAGTCGATTCATGATGTGGGGCCGGTCCATCAGAGCGCGGATGACGGTCGCGACGGTGACGCTGTTCGGGGTGATCCTGTTCGCGGGCGTCTTCGTGATCTCGTCGCTCTTCCTTGCGCGGGCGCGTGACGACCTGCAGGAGCGGGCAGGGGCCGCGGCCCGCCGCCTGACCGTGCTCATCGACCGGTCCCGCTTCACGGGCCCGATCCCGAAGCTGGACGACGTGAGGTTCCTGCAGGTCGTGGACAGCGCGGGCCGGGTGGTGGCGTCCGACGCCGAGCTCGCCGGCGCGCCGCCGCTCACCCGTGCCCGCCCCCGACCGGGGGAGTCGCTCGTGAACGACCGGGTGTGCGGCGAGGACACGCCCACGGACGCCGTACCGCCCGGCACCTGCCTGGTCGTCGCGGGGCTGTACGACGGGGTCAGCGCGTACGGCCCGGTCATGGCCTACGCCGCGGTCCGGGAGCCGTACGAGCTGCGCTCGCCGTTCCTGTTCGTCCTGCTGTACGGGTCCGCGGCGCTGCTGCTGGCCCTGATGGCCTGGGGCACCTGGTACGGCGTCGGCCGCGTCCTCGCCCCCGTCGAGCGCATCCGCCGCGGCCTGGAGCGGATCAGCGCCGAGGACCTGAGCCGGCGCATCGAGGTGCCCGCCACCGACGACGAGGTCGCCGAGCTGGCCGTCACCGTCAACGACACGCTGGAGCGGCTGCGGAACGCGGTGGACCGGCACCGCAGGTTCGTCTCCGACGCCTCGCACGAGCTGCGCAGCCCGATCACGGCCATGACGCTGCGGCTGGAGGCGGGGATGGCCGAGCGGCGGGACGAGGACTGGGCGGCGGCGCTGGCGGACGCGTACCGGCTGTCTGCCATCGTGCAGGACCTGCTGATGCTGGCCCGCCTGGACGCCGCGCCCCCGGTGCGCAACGAGCGCATCGACCTCGGGGCGCTGGTCAGTGAGGAGATCAGCCGCCGCGGCGAGACCCGGCTGCCGGTGACGACCTCGATCCAGCCCGGCGTGATCGTCCGGGGGCACCGGCTGCGGCTGGCCCGGGTGCTGACCAACCTGCTGTCGAACGCCGACCGCTACGGCGACACCCGCGTGCACGTCACCGTACGGGCGGCCGGCGAGCTGGCCGAGGTCGAGGTGCTGGACGACGGGCCCGGCATCCCGCCGGACAAGCGCGAGCAGGTCTTCGAGCGGTTCACCCGCCTGGACGCGACCCGCTCGCGCGACACCGGAGGCAGCGGTCTGGGCCTGCCGATCGCCCGCGACATCGCGCACGCGCACGGAGGGACACTGCTGGTGGGCGAGGGGCCGGGCGGCCGGCTGATCCTGCGCCTGCTGCGCGACCAGAGCGACCCCGGCGCGGGGGACCCGCCCGGGGATGATCCGGATGTGGGGGGTCCGGACCGTTAGAGATCGCCCCGATAGGGAGCTAACTGGTAGGAATCGGACCCGTAGCAACCGAATGCCGGGCCCGGGTTGAGCGTCGATGTGATGTGAGGATTCAGGATGAGTTTGCACCAGTTGTACGCAGTCCTGCTGGCCGGCGGCCTGGTGTTACTCGCCAGCATCGCCGCCGCCCGCACGGCCACCAAGCTCGGCCTGCCCGGCCTGCTGCTGTTCCTGGCGCTCGGCGTGCTGCTCGGCGAGGACGTGCTCGGCATCGACTTCGACGACGCCCAGCTGGCCCAGCTCCTCGGGACCACGGCGCTGGCGATCATCCTGGTCGAGGGCGGCCTGAGCACCCGCTGGAGCGACATCAGGCGGCTGATGCTGCCCTCGGCGCTGCTGTCGGTGCTCGGCGTCGCGGTCAGCGTGGCGATCACCGCGTCGGGGGCGCACCTGCTGCTCGGCCTGGACTGGCAGCTCTCGCTGCTGCTGGGCGCGATCGTCTCCTCGACCGACGCCGCGGCCGTCTTCTCGGTCCTGCGCGCGCTGCCCCTGCCGCGCCGCGTCGCGGGGCTGGTGGAGGCCGAGTCCGGCTTCAACGACGCGCCCACCGTCATCCTGGTGATCGTGTTCTCCACCGGCGTCACCGACCTGCCTGACCCGCTGTCCATCGCCGGCCAGATCGGCTTCGAGCTGGTGGCGGGAGCCGCGATCGGGCTGGCGATCGGCTGGGCGGGCACGGCGGCGCTGCGGTTCGTGGCGCTGCCCGCCAGCGGCCTGTACCCGCTGGCCACCGTCGGCCTGGGCGTCATCGCCTTCGCCGCCGCCGGGGCCGTGCACGCCTCCGGGTTCCTGGCCGCCTACCTGACCGGGCTCCTGCTGGGCAACGCCGTGCTGCCGCACCGCGCCGCGACCCGGTCCTTCGCCGAGGGGATCGGCTGGCTGGCGCAGATCGGTCTGTTCGTCATGCTCGGCCTGCTGGTCACGCCGAGCGAGCTGCCCGCCGCGCTGCTGCCCGCGGTCATCATCGGCCTGGTGCTGCTGCTCGTGGCGCGGCCCGTCTCGGTGGCCGCCTGCCTCACCCCGTTCCGCATGGGGTGGCGGCACCAGGCCTTCATCGCGTGGGCGGGGCTGCGCGGCGCGGTCCCGATCGTGCTGGCCACCTATCCCATCGTCGCCGCGGTCCCCGGCAGCCATCAGCTGCTGAACATCGTCTTCGTCCTGGTCGTCATTTTCACCCTGATCCAGGGTCCGACCCTGCCGCTGATCGCCCGGCTGCTGCGCATCACCCAGCCGCACCAGGCCCGGGAGGTGGAGATCGAGGCGGCGCCGCTGAACGTGCTGGCCGCCGACCTGCTCACGCTCACCATCCCGTCCGGCTCGCGGATGAACGGCGTGGAGATCTTCGAGCTGCGGCTGCCGAAGCCGTCCATCGTCACGCTGATCATCCGGGACGGCGACACCCTCGTCCCCGAGCCCGACACCCCGCTCCGCGAGGGCGACGAGGTGCTCATCGTCACCACGCCCGCCACCCGCGCCGAGGTCGAGAACCGGCTGCGCGCCGTGGGCCGCGGCGGGCGGCTGGCCCAGTGGCACGACGGGCGCGGCGAGGCCGGACCGGCGCCCAGGCGGGTCGGGCGGGAGCCGCTGCCGCTGTCCGACGCGAGCCGCGCCGCCGTCCCGGCCCTCGTACGGGCGCGTGAGGCCGTCGCCTCCTGGTGGGCCGGGGTCACCCCCAAGGGCCTGCAGCGCGACGAGCCGTAGCCCGGGGTCAGGCGGGCTCGCGGTAGCCGATGGAGGACAGGACGAAGTCCACGACGGTCTCGGCGTAGCGCGGGGCGTCCTCCACCAGGGCGGGCATCTTGTCCAGCGGCGTGGACAGGACGTGGTTGACGAGGATGCCGTTGACCGCGTCGAGGACCAGGGCGGGTGAGGTGCCCTTGGGGATCTCGCCGCGCTCGATGGCGAGCAGGACGAGGCTGCGGAAGATGGTCCGCCACTGCCTGCCCAGGTCCTCCATGGCCTGGCCGAACAGCTCGGGATAGAACTTGGCCTCGATCTGCGCCCGGATGCCGACCAGCCCGTCGCGGCTCTGCTGCGCCCGCAGGGTCCGGATGGCCATGGCCAGCAGGTCCTCGCGCAGCGAGCCGGTGGACTCGGCCATCACCGGGGTGGTGAGCGAGGCGAGCGCCGCCACGATCAGCTTCTCCTTGCTCTGCCAGCGGCGGTAGAGCGCGGCCTTGCCCACGCGGGCCCGGCGCGCCACGGCGTCCATGGTGAAACCGGCCCAGCCCACCTCGGCGTAGATGTGCAGCGTCGCGTCGAGCACGCGCGGCTCGATGTCGGGGTCCGGCGGCCGTCCCGGCCGTGGCGCGGCAGCGCTCGTCATGAGGACCAGTTTGCCAGGAGAGGGCATCAGCGTCAGCGATCTTCGTCAAGGTTGCGGACAATGATCGTCCCTTTTATGGGGGGCCGCCCGGGCGGACGCCTCCCGCCGGTCGGGGCCCGGCGGGAGGCGCGCACGGTCGTCGTCCTCCGGCTCAGGAGGTACGGGCCGCGCGGGCGGCGCGGGCCGCCTCCACCTTGAGCGCGTCGCGCTCGGGGTTGGCCAGCAGGGCGAACAGCGCGCCGCCGATCAGCACGATGACGCCGGCCAGCAGGAACACCCCGGTGTAGCCGTCGGCAGGGGAGTCGCTGGAGGCCTTGGCGGCGTCGAGGACCATGCCCGCGAGCACCGGGCCGGGCACGCCGATCAATCCGCTCAGCGCCAAGCCGAGCGACAGGACGCCGGTGCGCTGCGCGGGCGGGGTGATCTGGGCGAGCGTCGGGTTGGCGATCGCGTAGATGCTGGTGCTCAGGCCGTAGCCGAGCATCAGCAGCGCCATGGGCAGCGCCACGCCGTCCACGAGGGGGAGGGCCATCAGGGACAGGCCGCCGCCCATCGCCAGCCCGCCGCCGATGAGGGTGCGCACCAGGCGGGCGGGGACGCCCCGCTTGAGCGCCCGGTCGCCCCACGCGCCGTAGGCGAACAGGAAGATCACCGAGGTGATGCTCGGCACCCCGAACAGCGACCCCGCGGTCACGGCCGAGAAGCCGAGGCCCGCCTCGAAGTACGACGGCAGCCAGGTGAGGACGATCATCACGAGCATGCCGACCGAGGAGAACAGCGCGAGGTAGCCGAGGAAGGTGCCGGTCAGCAGGATCGAGCGGAGCGGGGCCTTGGTGCCCGCCGTCGGGTCTTCGGGCGAGTCCTCGGCAGCCGCCTTCTTCGCCGGGCGAGGCGTCACCGGCTCGGCGTACGGGCCGGTCTTGCCGACGAACGCCCAGCCGACGCACCAGACGAAGCCCATGATCGCGACGCTGAGGAAGCCGTACTGCCAGCCGAGCGCGGCGATCACCACGACCAGGACGGGGGCGAAGATCAGCTTGCCGAACGAGGCCCCGGTGGTGAGCAGCGCGGCGGGCAGTCCGCGCCGCTCGTTCGGCCACCAGGAGTAGGCCATCGAGTGCATCACCGAGTTGGAGGGCGCGTCCGCCGCGCCGAGCAGCAGCCGGGTCACGACGAGCATGCCGGCCGAGGCGGCGAAGAAGATCGGCAGCTGGATCAGCGACCAGAGCATGACGAGGGTGAACAGCGTGCCCTTGAGCGGCAGCCGGTCGGCCACGGTGGCGAACAGCAGCGTCACGGCGGGACCGAGCAGGCTGGCGGCGGTGCTGATGGTGCCGAACTGGGTGGCGGTCAGGCCGAGGTCGGCCATCACGGGCTGGGCGACCAGGCCGAGGATCGCCTTGTCCAGGTAGGCGATCAGCGTGCTGGCGAGCAGCATGAGGGTGATCACCCAGGCTTTGACCATGCTGGGCTTCGACGGCGGGGCGGCCGTCGCGGAGATCGCTGGTTCGCTGGGGGGAACGCGCTCGCTGACCATGGTGGGGGGCTCCTTGATGAGGACGTGGCCGGCCAGGGGGTTCGGGGCAGGGTTCATCGGCTCCGCGACGACGGCCCGGGACGCCGGCGTGGAGCGAGTGGAGGTGCGGGGGCGTGGAGGCGCGGAAGGGTGCGGAAAACGGGGGTGCGGAAAACGGAAGGGTGCGGGAAGCGGGGGTGCGGGAAGGTGCGCCGGCGGGAAGGCGGGCGCGGGGCGGCAGGCGTCCGAGAGGGCTGCTTCGCCCCTGGAAAAGGGAGTTTGAGCTGCGCTTTTAATATGGACGAAACATGTCTGCAAAACAGAAGCTAGGTCAGCGTTCTCGGCGATGTCAAGAGTCCCTGCCTATTTACAGACAAAGTGCGTCCGCATTAGGGTGCGGGCATCGTCCCCAGCAGAAGGAGTACGGTGGCGGCACCCGTGTCCGGTCGCGCGTCGCATCTCGTGACCGCCGCGCTGGCCTTCAGCGGCATGGTCGTGGCGATGATGCTCACCCTGGTCGTGCCGATCATCCCCAACCTGCCGCGGCTGGTGTCCGCCTCCGTGGACGACGCGTCCTGGGTCATCACCGCCACGCTGCTGTCCTCGGCCGTGTTCACCCCGGTCAGCGGACGCCTGGGCGACATGTACGGCAAACGGCGCATGATGCTCGTCAGCCTCGCGCTCATGTGCGCCGGGTCGCTGATCTGCGCGGCGTCGAGCTGGCTGCCCGCCGTCGTGGCCGGCCGCGCGCTGCAGGGCTGCGCGGTCGGCGCCATCCCGCTCGGCATCAGTCTCATGCGCGACCTGCTGCCGCCCGGACGGCTCGGCTCGGCCATGGCGCTGATGAGCGCGACCATGGGCGCCGGAGGCGCGATAGGGCTGCCCCTGGGCGCGCTGGTCGCGCAGTTCGCCGACTGGCACATGCTCTTCCTGGTGGCCGCCGCCATGGGCGCGATCGGCCTGGTGCTGACCCGCGTCCTCGTGCCGGACTCGCCGCTGCGGACCGGGGGCAGGTTCGACTTCCCCGGCGGGGCCGGCCTGTCGGCCGGGCTGGTGTGCTTCCTGCTGCCCATCACCAAGGGCGCCGCCTGGGGCTGGACGAGCCCGCTGACGCTGGGGCTGTTCGCCGCCGCGGCGGTGATCTTCCTGGTCTGGGGGCTCGTGGAGCTGCGGACCCGCGACGCGCTGGTCGACCTGCGCATGACCGTCCGGCGCGAGGTGCTCGTCACGAACGCGGCGTCCGTCGCGTTCGGGTTCGGCATGTTCGGTTCGAGCCTCGTCTTCCCCCAGCTCCTCCAGGCGCCGGCCGCCACGGGCTACGGCCTGGGGCTGTCCATGCTGGAGGCCGGGCTGTGGATGGCGGTGGGCGGCGTGATGATGATCGTGCTGTCGCCGGTCTCGGCCCGGCTCACGGGCGCGTACGGGCCCAAGGTGACGCTCGTGGTCGGCGGCCTGCTCAGCGCCGCCGGCTACGGCGGCGCGCTGTTCCTGATGGACGAGGTGTGGCACGTCGTGCTCGCCTCGACCGTGGTCTCGGCCGGCGCCGGCCTCGGCTACGCCGCCATGCCCGCCTCGATCATGAACGCCGTCCCGCGGTCGGAGACGGCCGCCGCCAACGGCATCAACTCGCTCATGCGCTCCATCGGCACGTCCCTGGCCAGCGCGGTGATCAGCGCCGTGCTGGCCGTGCAGACCGTCCAGCTGGGCGCGGCCGTGCTGCCCTCCCGCACCGGCCTCCAGCAGGCGCTGGCCGTGGCCGCCGCCGCGGTGAGCGCCGCCGTCCTCCTGAGCGTCCTGCTGCCCCGCCGGAGAGGCGGGCGCGCGGGGTCCGCGCCCCTGCCGGGCGGCGTCCAGGCGGAGCCCGCCACCAGCTCGGGCTGACCGGCGGTCCGGTGCTCCGCCTTGCGATCCTTGTCCTGACGCTCCACGGAAAGGTGTCACATGACGGCGTACTCCCTTGACCATGTCGCCCTCGCGGTACGGCGCTGGGCCCAGGCCGGGCCGGTGCTCGCGGGGCGGTTCGGCGGGCGCTGGACCGGCGGCCACACCCAGCCCACCTTCAGACCGGCCCAGCTCCGGTACGCCGGCGGCATGGGCGTCGAGCTCCTGGAGCCCGGCAGCGAGCCGGGGGCGTTCGTCCAGCGCTTCCTCGACGGCGCGCAGGCGGCGGCCCGGCCGCACCACCTCACCTTCAAGGTGCGCGACATCCGGGCCGTCCTCGCCGCGGCCGGGTCGCTGGGCTTCGAGCCGATCCTCGTCAACCTGGGCAACCCGATCTGGCAGGAGGCGTTCCTGCACCCCAAGGCCACCGGGCTCGGCTTCCTCGTGCAGGTGGCCCAGTCGGAAGGGCTGCCCCCGGAGCTGCCCGCGGACCTGCCGGGCGCGGAGCGGGCACCCTGGCCGGAACCCGCGGCCGAGGCGGCCGCGCTGCCGGTCGTCGTCGGACGGGTCTCGGACGAGGACAAGGCGCGCCTGGTGCTCCGCGACCTGCTCGGCGGCGCCGAGACCACGTGGGGGCCGGGGCTCTCCTCCTACCGCTGGGACGGCGGCTCGGACCTGCTGCTCGCCGCCGACCCCGGCGAGCGGCCCGGGCTCCGGCTCCTCGGCTTCCGCCAGGACGGGGCGGCGGCGTGGGAGCCGTCCGGCGCGCTGCGGGCGGCCGAGGACGAGCCCGTCGTCCCCGAGCTCGGCATCCGGGTCGCCGACCTCGCGGGGGAGAGCCACGACCGCCTCACGGACCCCGTCCCCGCGACCCGCTGACCGCCCGGTGGGCGGGGACCCCCTCCTCGCCCACCGGCGCTCGGACGTGTGATCCACCGGGGCCGGTCTCCGCTCATCGGGCCCGGGACGCGTGATCCACCGGAGCCGGCCCCCGCCCATCGGGCCCGGGACGCGTGATCCCCGCCCCAGCAGGACCGGCCGGGGCGGGGATCACAGGGCCGTCACTGGCCGTCGACGATGAAGTAGCCGCCCACGTCCGCCAGCGGCGTCAGCGGCGTCAGTTTCTTGGCGGCGGCGTCGTACTTCACCACGCCCGCGCAGGCCGGGGTGAGCACCCGGCCGGCCGGCCAGGACTGCGAGCAGGTGACGCCGGGGATGGCCTCGTAGCTGAACGAGCCGCCGTTGAGCACCGTGGCCAGCTTCTCCGCCGTGGGCTCGCCCTCGATCTTGGCGAACGCCTGCAGGAAGAGGTCGGCCGCCCAGTAGGTCGTCACCGTGCCGATGCCGTCCGGCGGCGCGTCCGACCCGATGGCTTTGAGGTCCTCCCTGACCTGGGCGAACTTGTCCTCGCCGAACGCCAGGGCGCCCTGGGCCGTGGTGCCGTACATGCCGTCCACCGTCTGCGCGGTGCCGGCGTTGTCGAGCAGCGCCTGCGCGGCCTGGCCGTAGAGCATGTCGCCGGTCCAGCCGAGCGACTTCAGCGCGCCGAGCACGCCGAGCAGCGCGGGCGCGGTGACGTTGGCCGACACGACGTCGGCGCCGGACGACATGATGCGCGAGGCGATGGGGGTGTAGTCGGACAGCGGGGGCTCGGTGGCGCTCGGCAGGTCCGCTTCCGCGTACACGACGTCGATGCCGAGGTTGGCGGCGATGGCCTTGGCCGAGATGACGCCGGCCTTGCCGTACGGGTCCGACGAGGCGAAGACGCCGAACTTGATCGACGAGGGGTCCTTGCCCGACGCCTTCAGGTACTGCTCCAGCGACGACGACGAGCCGACGACCTTGCCGGGCAGCGCCTCCGCGCACGACGCCTGGCCCGAGGTGCTGAACATCCACGGGTTCTTGTCCCAGGCGCAGAAGTCCTGCCCCAGCCAGCCGAACGTCGGCACCTTGTTCTTGACGATGTAGTCGCCGTTCACGCCGGACGCCGGCACGTACGGCACCAGGGCGAAGACCTTCTCGGACTCGACGAGGCTCTGCGTGGCGTGCTGGGAGGCGGCCGGCTGCCCGTTGTCGTCCTGGAAGCCCGCGTACGCGAAGGTGTAGCCGTTGACGCCGCCCTCGCGGTTGGCACGCTCCAGACGGGCCCTGGCGCCGACGTCGAGACCGGGCAGCGTGTGCTGACCGGCCTTGGTGTTGGTGCCGGTCCCGCCGACGGTGACGACCTTGCCGTTGACGCCGCGTACGGTGTCGCCGGTGAGCTCGGGCAGCTCGCCGAGGATCTTGACGATCTCCTCGCCGGCCTGCTGCGCGGTCAGCGGCTTGGCCGTGACGGCCGGGCGGGATTCCGGTTCGGGGGAGCCGGACGAGCCGCCGCCGCACGCCGTGAGCGACAGGGCGGCCGTCACGGCGACCAGGGTGTTGACCCGCCGGAGCCGGCGGGTGCGCGCAGAGGTCATGCTGTGTGCCTTTCGAAAGGTTCGGTGGCCGGGGGGTCAGTGCACGACGGCGGACATGCCGAGGTAGGCGGCGGCGACGCGCTGCTCGTCGACGTCGGCCCGTTCGCTCACCCAGCGGAGGTGGCCGGTCTGCAGCGCGCCGACCTGGTCGGCGACGGTCAGGACGTCCCGTGCCTTCTCCTCGACGAGCACCACGGTGGTGCCCTCCTGCTGGAGGCGCTGGAACGCGGTCATGATCTCGGCGGTGACGAGCTGGGCCAGGCCGAGTGACGGCTCGTCGCTGATGAGCAGGCGGGGGCGGCGGACGAGGAAGGGGGCCAGGCTGAGCATCTGCTGCTCGCCGCCGGACAGGTTGCCCGCCGGCTGCCCGGCCCGCCGGGCCAGGGACTCGAACTGCTCGTAGACCTTGGCGCGGTCGGCCTTCGACGGGAGCCAGATGCTGAGGTTCTCGTCGACGGTGATGGACGGGAAGACGCCCCGGGACTCGGGGACGAGGACGAGGCCGCGTTCGACGCGCCGCAGCGTGTCCAGCGCGGTGATGTCCTCGCCGTCGAACACGATGCGGCCGCTCGTCACCGGCACCAGGCCGGCGATGGTGGCGCAGAGCGTCGTCTTGCCGGAGCCGTTGGCGCCCAGCAGGGCCAGGATGGCGCCCTCCCGCACGGTCAGGTCGATGCCGTGGAGCACCTCGACCTCCCCGTACGCGGCGTGCACGCCGTGCAGCTCCAGCAGGCCGGGCGAACGGTCGGCCGCCGGGAACGATCCAATCGGCGCCGCCGGCTCGCCGACCTCGATCGCGGGCTCGGGCGAAGCCGGGGGCGCGACCTGGGCGGCGGCCTGAGCTGGGGCCTGCGCGGCGGCCTGCGCTGCGACCTTCGCGCGTTTGCGGTCGCGCCGGTGCCTGGCGGCCATGGACTGCGTGGCGAGCAGGCCGTTCGGCTGGGCGGCGAGCTGGATGGCGCCGAGCCCGAACAGCACCTGCGGGATGAGGTCGTTGCTGGTGCCGCCCCAGCTGATCGGCCCGAGGTCGAAGCCGTGGGCCATGATCCAGGGCAGGACGGCGCTGATGATGCCGGCCTCGATGGCGCCGCCGGGGCTGCGTACGCCGACGATGACGACGATCGCCAGCCAGAGGAACGTGGCCTGCGGCGGGTTCGCCGTGTTCAGGATAGTGCCGTAGACCGTGACGGCGAGGACGCCGCCCAGTCCCGCGACGGCGGCGGAGATGACGAAGATGAGGAGCTTGGTGACCGGCGGCGAGACGGCCGAGGCGGACGCGGCCGGCTCGGCCGTCCGCACGGCGATCATCGCGCGGCCCGCCGCCGAGTCGGTGAGGTTGTTCGCCATCCGGACCAGCAGCAGCACGACGAGGAAGACGACGATCAGCAGCACCCGGTCGTCCGCGAGGTCGATCGGCCCGAACCTGGGCCGCGGGATCGACCAGCCGGCCGTGCCGTTGGAGAACCACTCCATCTTGAACAGCACGTTCGTCGCCAGCAGCGCCAGCGCCAGGGTGGCGAAGGTGAGGCTGAGACCCGACAATCGCAGGGCCGGCAGCGCGGTCAGCGCGCCGAGCGCGGCGGCGACCAGCACGCCGACCACCGTCGCGGGCACGTAGTGCCAGCCGTTGGCCAGCAGCAGGCCGACGGTGAGGCCGGCCGCGGTGGCGAACGCGCCCTGCGCGAGGCTCACCATGCCGCCGAGCCCGGTCACGATGGTGAAGGACAGCAGGATGATGCCGAGCGCGAACCCGTAGATGAACAACTGCCGCCAGATGCCGTTGGCGAGGAACAGCGCGGGCACCAGGACGACCGCCGACTTGATGATCCAGGGCAACGCCTTCTTGAACGGGCTGAGGTCGTCCCGGTAGTCGGGGGTGGGCTTGGCCGCCGTCGCGGCGGTGCCGGCCTTGCGCCGTCTGCGGTCGTGGCCGAGCAGGATCAGCGCGATGAACAGCACGGCGTACGGGACGGACGCGGTCAGGCCGTACACCTTGGCGGCCCAGGCGCCGAACGCGCCCAGGTGGTCCGCGTTGACGTACGCCACGACGATGTTGCGCACGGCCCCGATGAGCAGCCCCGCGAGGAACGCGAGCGGGACGGAGCGCAGCCCCGCCACGACCGCGGCCGTGGTGGCGACGAACAGCGCCAGGGTGTAGTTGTCGTTGACCAGCCCGAACGGGCCGGGGAACGGCGCGGCCAGCACGCCCGCGACGGCGGCGAGGAAGAAGCTGATCACCCACGAGAGGGTCGAGACCCGGCCCGTGTTGATGCCCCGCAGCCGGGCGAGCACCGGGCTGTCCACCGCGGTCCGCATGTGCAGGCCGAGCGGCGTGAAGCGGAGGAAGGCCCACATGGTGACGAAGAGCAGGACGCTGGCGCCCAGGGCGACGAGCTGGTTGTTGCTGAGGACCAGGCCCGCGGCGATCTGGTGCTGCTGAGCCGGCAGCACGCCGGGCACCTGGTAGACCTCGGCCACGTCCTGGAAGGGGATCCCGAGGGTGTCCCGCAGGATCGCGCACACCAGCAGCACGAACGCCGGCACCACGATGAGCACCCCGACCCCGGCGACGATCTTCGTCGACTCCTCGGCGTCGGCCAGGCGGCGGAACACCAGACGGTCCCACGCCCAGCCCATGAGCGGGGCGAACAGGGCGACGATCACCAGGAGCGTCAGCCACTTGTTCCAGCCGAGCGCGACGTGGAACTGGTGGTAGAGGTAGGCCGCGGCGAAGGCGGTGGCCGCGTGGCCGAAGTTGAAGATGCGCGAGGTCGAGTGCGACAGGACGAGCCCGATCGCGAGCAGCGCGTAGATGGCGCCCGACACCGCCCCGCTGATCGTGATGCTGAAGAACTGCAACGAAGACTCCTAAGAGGGGGTGTCAGCTGCCGAGATAGGCGGCGATGACCTCGGGGTTCTTACGGATCTCGGCGGGCGGCCCGTCGGCCAGCACGCTCCCCTGGACGAGACAGACGATGCGGTCGGCGAGGCCCATCACGAAGTCGATGTCGTGCTCGACGAGGACGACCGTCAGCTCGTGCCGCTGGACCAGGCCGAGCAGGACCTCGCGCAGCAGCTCGGTCTCCCTCGGCCCCAGCCCCGACGTCGGCTCGTCGAGCAGGAGCAGCCGGGGCGCGTCCACGATGGCGCGGGCGAACTCCAGCAGCCGCAGCCGGCCGATCGGCAGGGTCGCGGCGCTCACGTCCCGCACCGCCGACAGCCCGCACAGCTCGATGACCTCGTCGGCCCGCTCCAGCAGGGCCGCGGTCTCGCGCCGGCGGTGCGGCAGGCCCAGCACGTCGCCGAGCAGCCCGCGCCCGCGGGTCCGCCACTCCAGCGGGACGAGCACGTTCTGCCGCACGCTCAGCCAGCCGAACGCCTGGTGCCGCTGGAAGGTGCGGCGGACGCCGTGCCGGGAGAGCCAGGAGGCCGACCGGGAGGTGACGTCCGCGCCGTCGAGGGCGACGCGCCCCTCGGTGGGGGTGCGCAGCCCCGAGATCGCGTCAAGAAGGGTGGTCTTGCCGGCGCCGTTGGGCCCGATGAGGCCCACCACCTGCCCGCGCGGCACGTCGAGCGTGACGCCGTCGACCGCGGTGATCCCCCCGAAGCGCACCGTCACGTCCGCCAGCCGGAGAACGGTCCCGGTGTCCGGTCCTGCAGGGGTGACGGGGGTGGTTTGTGCAACATCCATGGTGTGCTCACTTCCTGCGGAGACACAATAGGAACCCGTTTCCGTTGTAGGGAGCGTGACCAGACGCGTCGCCATTGTCAATATCAAAGCTGTAGACAAGGTGTCTGCCTGCTCTTGACATCCGCTCCCGAACAGAAGAGCCTTCGCTAAACAGAACGTGTTTTCAAAGGATGGGCGGACGCGGGCCTGCCTTCGCTCCCCCCGCCCCGGCGGCCTGACAGCACTCACGAGAGGAACGCCTATGACCTCCACCGACGAGTTCCGCGCCAGGGCCCGCGCCTGGCTGGAGCAGAACGCCAAACCCTTCGACGAGGCGGCCGACTACGACCTCGAGGGCACCGCCGTGCCGCTGGAGGAGTCCAAGCGGTTCCAGAAGGCGCTGTGGGAGGCGGGCTTCGCCGGCATCACCTGGCCCAAGGAGTACGGCGGCCAGGGCCTCGGCGCGGCCGAGCTGATCGCCTTCTCAGAGGAGGCGGCCGACTTCGAGCTGCCCACCGGGCCGTTCGTCATCGGCCTCGGCATGCCCGGCCCGACCATCCTGGAGCTCGGCACCGAGGAGCAGAAGAAGCGCTACCTGC
Source organism: Nonomuraea sp. AD125B (assembly GCF_041402765.1). Taxonomy (NCBI): domain Bacteria; kingdom Bacillati; phylum Actinomycetota; class Actinomycetes; order Streptosporangiales; family Streptosporangiaceae; genus Nonomuraea; species Nonomuraea sp. AD125B. The sequence goes on from NZ_JBGLOU010000010.1 coordinate 119,349, forward strand.
CGCCGCTGCTCAAGGGCGAGGAGATCTGGTGCCAGCTCTTCTCCGAGCCCTCCGCAGGCTCGGACGTCGCCAGCCTGCAGACCACCGCGACCCGCACCGAGACCGGCTGGATCATCAACGGCCAGAAGGTGTGGACCTCCGGCGCCCAGCACAGCGACTACGGCGCCATCATCGCCCGCACCGATCCGTCCGTGCCCAAGCACAGCGGCATCACGATGTTCATCGTCGACATGCGTCACCCGGGCGTCACCGTGCGGCCGCTCGTCGTGGCGACCGGGCACGCGCCGTTCAACGAGGTGTTCTTCGACGACGTCGAGGTCTCCGACGACGCGGTCATCGGGCGGGTCGGCGAGGGCTGGGCCGCCGCCGTGGTGATGCTCCGCCACGAGCGGGTCACCATCGGCACCGGCACCCGCGCCCGCTCCAACCCGCTCGGCTTCGACGCGCTCCTGGAGCTGGCCCGCGCCCGCGGCCTGGACCGCGACCCCGCCGTACGGCGCCGGCTGGCGCTGCTGTACGCCCGCGAGTCGGCGCTCGGCGCCTACGGCCGCGTGCTGCACGAGGAGTCGATGGCCGGCGTCCCGATCGGCGCCCGCGGCTCGGCCGCCAAACTGGCCGGCGCCGAGCAGGCCCTGTGGGCCGCCGACCTGGCACAGGACATCCTCGGCGCCGACCTCGCGCTCGGCGGGGCCGACCTGGAGCGGGTGGCCATGGCCATCGTGGCCGCGCCGGGCAACGCCGTCGCCGGGGGGACCAACGAGATCCAGCGCAACATCATCGGCGAGCGGGTGCTGGGGCTCGCCAAGGATCCCGGCGTCGACCGCAACACCCCGTACAACAAGTTGAAGCTCTCGCGCTGACCGTCCCACCCTCCAGGAGCTGATGTGTCTCTCATCTTCACCGACGACCAGAAGAGCCTCGCTCAGACGGTCAAGCGCTTCGTCGCCGAGCGCAGCCCGATGCCGCGGGTCCGCGAGGTCGTCGGCGGCGAGCACGCCTACGACGCGGAGGTCTGGTCGCGCCTGGCCGGGGACCTCGGCCTGGCCGGCCTGATCATCCCGGAGGAGTACGGCGGCGCCGGCGCCACCCACGCCGACCTGTCGGCGGCGCTGCGGGAGCTGGGCGCCGGCCTCGTGCCCTCGCCGCTGCTGGCCTGCGTGCTCACCGCCGGAGCCCTCCTCGCCCTGGACGACGAGCCGGCCAAGCACGACCTCCTGCCGCGGCTCGCCGAGGGCGGCCTGGTCGGCGCGCTCGCCGTCAGCGAGCCGGGAGAGCGCCGCTGGATCCCCGGGACGCCCGCCACCGCCGCGACCGGCTCCGGCGACGCCGTCACCCTGTCGGGCACCAAGATCGCCGTGCTGAACGGCGCGGAGGCCGGCGTGCTGCTCGTCCAGGCCGCCGGGCCAGGCGGCGCGGGGCTGTACCTGGTCGAGGGCGACGCCGCCGGCCTCACCGTGAGCAGGGACGCCGGGGTCGACCCGACCCGCAGCACGGCCACCGTGACGTTCGACGGCACCCCGGCCCGGCCGCTCGCGGGCGACGCCGACGCGGCCCTCGACCGCGTGGCCGACCTCGCGAACCTCGCGATCGCCGCCGAGCAGTCCGGCGCCATGCTGGCCTGCCTCACCATGACCACCGAGTACGCCAAGGTCCGCTACACCTTCGGCCAGCCCATCGGCGCCTACCAGGGCGTCAAGCACAAGCTCGCCGACATGTACAACTGGTGGGCGCTGTCGGACGCCGCGCTGCGCGAGGCCACCAGGGCGGCCGACGAGGAGCCCGCCAGGCTCGGCGCGGCCGCCGCCGCCGCGCGGGCGCTCACCTCCTCCGGCTACCTCACCTCGGCGAAGGACACGATGCTGCTGCACGGCGGCATCGGCTTCACCTGGGAGCACGACGCGCACTTCTACTACAAGAACGCGATCGCCGGAAACGTCCTCGCCGGCGACGGCGACTACCAGCTCGACCGGCTCGCCGACAAGCTCGGCGTGTGACCTCGGCGGCGGGGGCCCCCCCCCCCGGGGGCCCCGCGGCCGCGCCGTTTCCGCCGGGGCTCGTCAGGGGATGTGGGCCACGGCTCCGTAGTTGCCCGAGGCGGCGGGCTGGTCGGCGCAGGCGGCGTCGTCC
>NZ_JBGLOU010000010.1:121485-187126 GCF_041402765.1 Nonomuraea sp. AD125B
GGGGCCCCCCCCCGCGGCTCTACCTCCTGAGGTGATCCTTTGACCGCTGACGTGGACCGCCGTGCCCTGCTGAAACGCGCCCGGCTGCCGCTCGTCGCCGCGCCCATGCTGCTCGTCTCCGGCCCCGAGCTGGTGATCGCCGCCTGCCGGGCGGGCGTCTTCGGCAGCTTCCCGACGGCCAACTGCCGGGCCGAGGGCGAGCTGGACGAGTGGCTGCACCGCATCGCCGCCGCCTGCGGCCCCGACGCCGCGCCGTGCGTGCCCAACCTCATCGTGCACCGCTCGAACCCCCGCCTGGAGCAGGACCTCGACGTCATCCTGCGGCACCGCCCGGCCGCGGTGATCACCTCCGTCGGCTCGCCCGCCGCCGTCGCTCCCGCCCTGCGGGCGGCCGGGATCCAGGTCTGGTGCGACGTGGCCACCGTGCGCCACGCGGAGCGGGCCATCGACGCCGGGGCGGACGGCCTGATCCTGCTCACCGCGGGCGCGGGCGGCCAGACCGGGAACGCCAACCCGTTCGCGTTCGTCCGGGCGGTGCGGCGGCGTTTCGACGGGATCGTCGCGCTGGCCGGCGGGCAGGCCGACGGGCAGGCCCTGCTCGCCGCGCGGGCCCTCGGGTGCGACCTCGGCTACATGGGCACCCGCTTCATCGCCACCCGCGAGGCGCGCGCCGACGAGCGGTACAAGAGCTTCGTCGTCGAGAGCGAGCTCGACGACATCCACCTCACCAACGCCCTCTCGGGGCTGGAGACCAACCTGCTGCGGCGGTCGCTGCTGGCCCAGGGGCTCGACCCGGCCGAGTTCGGGCTCGGGCCGAAACGGTTCTCCATGGCGGCGCTGGAGGGCCGCGACGGTGGCGCGCCCAAGAGGTGGCGCGACATCTGGAGCGCCGGCCACTCCGTCTCCGGCGTCCGCGACGTCCCCACCGTCGCCGACCTGGTGGACCGGCTGGCCGCCGAGTACGCCGAAGCCGCCCGCACCACCCACGCCCTGACCGCCGAGCCTGTCCTGACCGCCGGGCCGGCATTGGCCGCCGGTCCCGCGCGGATGGCCGGTCCCGCGCGGATGGCCGGTCCCGCGCGGACGGCCGGGCCCGGCTCGACGCCCGGCGGGGCGCGGTGAGCGGGGCGCTGGCAGGGCTGCGGGTGCTCGATCTGACCACCGAGCGGGCCTGGCTGAGCGGGCGGGTGCTGGCCGACCTCGGCGCGCGGGTCACCCTGGTCGAGCAGCCCGGAGGCGATCCCGCCCGGTTCGACCGGCGGGTCGGCGCGCCCCCTGGCCGGCCCAACCCGGCGTGGCCGGCCTTCAACCGGGGCAAGCGCTCGGTGACGCTGGACCTGGCCAGGCCGGCCGCCCGCGAGCTGTTCCTGCGGCTGGCCCGCGCCGCCGACGTCGTCATCGAGTCGTACGAGCGCGAGACCCTCCACGGACGGGGTCTCGGCCACGCCGCCCTGTCCGCCGTGAACCCGCGCCTGGTGCTGGTCAGCGTCACCCCGTTCGGCCGGACCGGCCCCTACGCGGGTCACGCCGCCGCCGATCTCGTCGTGGCCGCCACGGGCGGCGCGGTGTGGACCAACGGCGACCCCGACCGCCCGCCCGTCCGCATCAGCTCGGGCCAGTACTTCCTGCACGCCGCGGCCGAGGCGGTCGTGCACACCCTCGCCGCGGTGCGCCACGCCCGGCGCACCGGCCGGGGCCAGCACGTGGACGTCTCGGCGCAGCTCGCCACGATCCGCACCCTGATGAACGCGGTGCCGGGACCCTACACCGACGGCTCGGTGGTGGACCGGGCCTCCTTCGGCGCGCCCGGCCCCGGCCAGCCCTACCGCCACCTGTTCGGCTGCCGCGACGGGCACGTCCTCGCCACCGTCCCCTTCGGCCCCGGCCCCGCCGGGTACGTCGGCTGGCTGCGCGATGAGGGCTTCCTGCCGCCCCGGCTGGCCGCGTACGACGCCGCGCGGCTCGCCTCGCCCGACCTCGCCGCGGACGACCCGTCGTTCCCCGGGCTGCTGACCGGCGCGCTGGCGGCGTACTTCCTGACCGAGACCAAGGCGGAGCTGACCCGCAAGGCGCTGGCGCGCCGGCTCATGGTGGCGCCGGTCAACACGGTGGCGGACCTGATGGCGGACGAGCAGCTGGCCGCGCGCGACTACTTCCTGACCCTGGGGGACCTGCGCGTCCCCGGCGTGTGGGCCCGGCTGCCGGCCAGCCCTCTCGCGGGGGCCGGCCACGTCGCCGGGCCCGGCGCGGACAACGAGACGGTGTGGCGGGACGAAGCGGGCCTGTCCGCCGAGGAGCTGTCCCGCCACCGCGGCGAAGGGACGATCTGATGGGCGGACCGCTCGACGGCGTCAAGGTGTGGGACGCGTCCTGGGTGGGCGTCGGCCCGCTGACGACGCGCTACCTGGCCGAGTACGGCGCCACCGTGGTGCGCACCGAGAGCACCCGCTCCGTGGACGTGCTGCGCACCGCGCCGCCGTTCAAGGACGGCGTGCCGGGGCTCAACCGCTCGCAGTTCTTCGCCGACTACAACGCCTCCAAGCTCGGCCTCGGCGTCAACCTGTCCACCGACGGCGGCCGGCGGGTCGCGGCCCGGCTGACGGCCTGGGCCGACGTCGTCGTGGAGGCGTTCACGCCCGGCGTGATGGACCGGCTCGGGCTCGGCTACGACCGGCTCCGCGCGGTCAACCCCTCCCTGATCATGCTCTCGACGTCCATGAACGGGCAGACCGGCCCGCGCAGGGGGTTCGCGGGGTTCGGCACGGTGCTCGCCGCCATGTCCGGGTTCTGCGAGCTGACCGGGTGGCCCGACCGCGACCCCGGCTCACCGTACGGGGCGTACACGGACTTCATCGGCCAGCGCTTCGCCGCCGTGGCCGTGCTCGCGGCCCTGGAGCACCGCGACCGCACCGGCGAGGGGCAGCACATCGACCTGTCCCAGATGGAGACCGGTCTGATGTTCCTCGCGCCGGAACTCGTGGACCACCAGCTCACCGGCCACGTCGCGACCCGCGACGGCAACCGCGACCGCGCGGCGGCCCCGCACGGCGTCTTCCCGTGCCTGCCGGAGGACGGCAGGGAGCGGTGGGTCGCCATCGCAGTGACCGGCGACGAGCAGTGGAACGCCCTGCGCCGCGCCCTGGGGGAGCCCGCGTGGGCGGCCGATCCCCGGCTCGCCACCCTGTCCGGGCGCAAGGAGCAGGAGGACCGCCTGGAACGGGCCCTCGCCGCGTGGACGTCCGCCAGGACGGTCGCCGAGGTCGTCGGGACGCTCCAGCCGGAGGTGCCCGCGGGGCCGGTGCACGACGCCCGGGGCCTGCGGTCCGATCCGCAGGTGGCGCACCGGGGCTACTTCCGTCCGCAGCCGCACCCCGTCATGGGGACGATGCCGTACGAGGGCGCCCAGGCTGAGCTGTCGCTCACGCCGTACCGCGTCACCAAGGCGGCCCCGCTGCTCGGCGAGGACAACGAGCGGGTCCTCGCCGAGCTCCTGGGGTTCGCGCCGGACGAGGTCGCCGGGCTCGTCGCCGAGGGCGCCGTCGAGCAGGTCCTGGACTGAACCGCACGTGGAAGCAGGAAGAAGGAGAGCCATGCCGCAGACCGTCGATCTCACGGGGCAGACCGCCGTCGTGACCGGATGCTCCTCGGGACTCGGGCGGCGCTTCGCCGTCACCCTCGCCGAGCACGGAGCCTCCGTGGTAGCCGTGGCCCGGCGCGCGGACCGGCTCGGCGAGCTCGCGGACGAGATCGCCGCGGCCGGCGGCGCCTGCCTGCCGCTGGCCGCCGACCTCACCGACGACGACCAGCTCGGCGGCCTGCTGGACGCGGCCGAGGAACGCTTCGGCACCGCCACCATCCTGGTCAACAACGCCGGCATCCCCGACGCCCAGCACGCCACCAAGATGCCCGTCGACCTCGTGGACCGGGTGTTGGGGACGAACCTGCGCGCGCCCTGGCTGCTCTCCTGCGACTTCGCGCGCCGGCTCATCGCGGCCGGGACCGGCGGCCGGGTGGTGAACGTCTCCTCCATGGGCGCCTACGAGTACCGGGGCGGGGGAGCGGCACTCTACTCGGTGACCAAGGCCGCCGTCGTACGGATGACGGAGGTGCTCGCGGTCGAGTGGGCGAAGTTCCACATCAACGTCAACGCCATCGCGCCGGGCGCGTTCGCCTCGGAGATAATGGACGGCATGGTGCGGCGCATCGGCGGCGACCCGTCGCGGTTCTTCCCCCGCGCCCGCATGGGCGACCCGCGCCAGCTCGACAGCACCCTGCTCTACCTGGTGTCCCCGCACTCGGAGTTCGTGACCGGCACCGTGGTCAAGGTCGACGACGGCCAGGGCGCGCGCTGAGCTCCGCCGGGGCCTATCTGCCGGTCTCGGGCTCCGGCATGAGCAGCCGCCGCGCGGCGAACTTCATCCGCTCCTCGACGTACTCGGGGGTGAGCTGGTCGTTGAGCCAGCCGATGACGCTGCTGTTCCAGAGCGACTCCAGCATGTGCAGCGCGCGGTATTCGGCGGTCGTGATGCGGTGGTCGGGCCCCCACGCGGCACGCCCCATCAGCTCGGCCAGGCTGGTCGGCGGCGGCGTCTCGGCCAGGAGCGGCGTCTCCTCGCGCCGCTCGCCGAGCGGCTTGGGGATGTGGTACGCGCTGAGCGCCGCGTGCGCCCAGCCGCGGTTGTACTGCATCGCGCGGAAGGCCCGGTGCAGCACCTCCGCGGCCCGCCCCTCCGGCGTCCGCTGCCGAGGGGGACGCTGCACGATGTCCTTGCGCAGCTCGTCGAGCTGCACCTGGATGGCCGCGGCGAGCAGGGCGTCCTTCGACGGGTAGTAGCGGTAGAGGGTCGACAGGGCGACCTCCGCGATCCTCGCCACCTCGCGCATCTGGACCGCGTCGTAGCCGCCGCGGGTGGCCAGGGCCATCCCGGCATCAAGAACACGTTCCGCACGGAAGGCCCGCGCCTCGGGCGTGCGGCCCTTCCTGCTGACCCGCGTCATGGCGGACCCCCTTTCCCTGTGGGTGAAGGACACGAGAGCCCGCTGACGGCCTGGGGTCAGCGGCTGCAAAGCTGGTACTAAAGAGTACACGTTCTCATGAGCGCCCGAGCGGCGCCGGGACAGGCTCCCGGCGCCGCCGCCGGGGGCTCAGCCCTGATGGCGGGAGAGCACCAGGCTGCCGGCCGCCGCGAAGAACATCCCGACGCCCTGCACGAAGCTGATGTCCGCCTTCGGGAGCTGCTCCACGGCCTCGCCGCGGAGCTGCCGCACGGCCTCCTGGATGGCGAACATGCCGTACATGCCGGTGTGGGTGTAGGACAGGCCGCCGCCGTTGGTGTTCATCGGCAGCGAGCCGCCCTTCATCGTGTTGCCCTCCGCCACGAAGTCGCCCGACTCGCCGTGCCCGACGAAGCCGAGGTCCTCCAGCATGTAGAGCGGCACGTGCGCGAAGGCGTCGTACGCCATGAGGTGGTCCACGTCGGCGCGCGAGATGCCGGCGGTGCGGAACGCCTCCTCCCCGGCCTTGCGGAAGGCCGCGAACGAGCCGGGGTCGGCCATCTGCGACACGAGGGGCCCTTCGGCCGACTCGCCCGAGCCGAGCAGGTAGACTGCGCGGTCGCCGCCCGGCAGGTCCCTGGCGCGCTCGGCGGTGGTGAGCACGAGCGCGCCGCCGCCGTCGGTCACCACGCAGCACATGTCCCTGGTGAACGGGTAGGCGATGGGCGGCCCGGCCAGCACCTCCTCGACCGTGGTGGGCTTGCGGCGGAAGGCGCGCGGGTTGTTCAGCGCCCACGTCCGCTGCGCCACGACGACGTGCGCCAGGTGCTCGCGGGTCATGCCGCGCTCGTGCAGGAAGCGCAGCGCGGGCAGGGTGAAGGTCGAGTACGGCGTCTGCGCGCCGTAGACGGCCTCGAACTGCCCGGTCGCCGAGGCCGGGTTGGGCGCCCAGGGCGCCACGCCGACCCGGGAACGCCCGGACTCGCCGTGGGTGACGAGCACGACGTCGGCGGCGCCGGCCGCGATGGCGGCGGCGGCGTGACGGACGTGCAGCATGAAGCTGCAGCCGCCGACCATGGTGCCGTCGAGCCAGCGGGGCTCGATGCCGAGGTGGTGGGAGACCTCCAGCGCCAGCGGCCCCGCGGTGGCCACGCCGTCGATGTCCTTGGCGGTGAGCCCCGCGTCGGCGAGGGCGTTGCGTGCCGCCTCCGCGTGCAGGCCGAGGACGGACAGGTCGGGGCGGATGCCGACGTCGGTGGTCTCCGCCGCGCCGACGATGGCGATGTCGCCGTGGTGCATCGAGGTCATCGGGCCACCTCCCCGGCGGGGGCGAACACGGGCAGGGTGTGCTCGCCCCGCTCGACGAAACAGACCTGCAACGGCATGTCCAGCTCCAGATGCTCGGGCTCGGGCGGCACCCCGACGATGTTGGTCATGAGGCGTGGCCCCTCGGCCAGCTCCACCAGCGCCACGACGACCGGCGTGGCGGGGTCGAAGGGCGGCAGGGGGCGGTGGTTGATGACGTACGACAGCAGCCGGGCCGCGCCGCTGACGGTCGTCCACGCGACGTCCGCCGAGCCGCAGGCGGGGCAGAAGGGGCGCGGGTAGAAGTAGTGCCGCTCGCAGGACGCGCAGCGCTGGACGCGCAGCTCGCCGTTCGCGGCGCCCTCCCAGAAGGGGAGTGTCTCCGGGATGGGCACGGGTGCCGGGCCGGGCATGGCGGTTCCTTTCACGGATGGTTCCACAGAGGGGCTCACAGGTGACGGGGCGGCGAGCGTCTCGCGCATCGCCGCCGAGCTGACCACGACGACCCCGAGGATCAGCGTGGTGATGAGGAAGGCGGCTTGGAAGGACAGGGCGTCGGCGACCGCCCCCGCCGCGACCGGGCCGATGATCGCGCCGACGTCGGACGACATGTTGAACCACGCCACGTTCCTGGCGGGGCTGCTGCCGCTGATGTCGGCGAGGAGGGCGGCGGGCGTCGCCGACAGCCCGCCGCCCGCCACGCCGAGCAGCGCCATCGAGGCGAGGAAGACCGCCTCGCCGGGCGGCAGGCAGAGCAGCGCGACGGCGACGCAGCCGAGTACGCCGGCGGTGATCATCGCGGGCCGCCTGCCGCGCGCGTCGGCCCATCGGCCGAACGCCCGTACGGAGATCACCTGGGTGACGGCGGTGCCGAGCATCGCCACGCCGATGAAGGTGCCGCTGCTGTCCAGCTCGTCCGTGGCGAACACGAGGATGGTCGAGTTGCGCAGGCCGTAGAAGAGCCAGCCGACGGTGAAGCTGGCGACGAGGGCCGCGGTGAAGGCGCGGACGTACGTGCCGCGGGGCAGCGGCCCGGTCTCCGCCGACGGGGCGCCGGCGGGCCGGGGCCCGGAGGGCGGCGGGACGCCGGGGGAGAGCTTGAGCTGCGAGATCGCGGCGGCCACGAGCAGGGTGGCCCCGTACAGCAGGAAGGGCAGGCGCGGGTTCACGTCGGCGAGCACGCCGCCCGCCGCCGGCCCGGCGATGGCGCCGAGCATGAAGCCGAGCTGGAACGTGCTGATGCCGCTGCCCCGCGCGTCCGGCGGCGCCGTGCGCAGGACCAGCGACATGGCGGCGATGGTGAAGGCCGAGCTGCCCATCCCGCCGATCGCCCGCAGGGTGATGAGCAGCGTGAAGTCGGGGGCGAAACTGGCGACGATCATCGTCGCGCCCTGCAGCCACAGTCCCCAGGCGATCACCCGGCGCTCGCCGAAGCGCTGGACGAAGCGGCTGTTGACGACGGCGGTGGCGAGCCGGACCACCGCGAACGCGCTGATCGCCGCCCCCACGACCGCGCTGCCCACGCCGAACTCCGCCGCGAGCAGCGGCAAGGCGGGCGCGATCACGCCGAAGCCGAGGGCGACCACGAACGCGATAAGGGCGGAGATCCGCAGATCGGCGGGCAGCGCCCGGAAGCGCCTCACCGCACAGCCATTTCAGGTCCTCCGGCAGGTGGCGGCCGGGCCGGCGGCCCGGACCCGGCTAAAGACAACATGTTCTGCTTATTGACAGGGTTGGAGCTGAACTCTCCGATGTCAAGAGCCTGCCAAGCCTTGCCGGTTCAGTCGTAACGTGTTTCACTTGGCACCTGATCGGGCCGGGCGGCGACTCCCGGACCAGGTCTTCCGAGCGTTCACGAATCGAGGTTCCATGCCCATCGACGCATCGCTGGTCGGCCGCAAGAGCGAACCCCTCACGAGATCCTGGACCTCCGACGACGCCCTGCTCTACGCCATCGCGGTCGGCGCCGGCCAGGAGGACCCGCTCGCGGAGCTGCAGTTCACGACCGAGAACACCGCGGGCACGCCGCAGCAGGTCCTCCCGACGTTCTGCAACGTGGCCATGGGCGCGGGGATGGCCCTGCCCGGCGACCTCGACCTCACCAAGATGCTCCACGCCGAGCAGGCCTTCGAGCTGTTCGACACCATCCCGGTCGCCGGCGAGGTCGAGTCCACGGGCGAGATCGTCGGCGTGTACGACAAGGGCTCCGGCGCGATCATCGCCACCGAGAGCGTCTCCAGCGTCCCCGGCGGCGGGCCGCTGGCGAAGATCCGCACCTCCCTGTTCTTCCGCGGGTACGGCGGCTTCGGCGGCGAGCGCGGCCCCGGCACCACCTGGGAGCGGCCCACCGGCAAGCCCGACCACGTCGTCACCTACACCACCCGCGCCGACCAGGCGCTCCTCTACCGGCTGACCGGCGACCGCAACCCGCTGCACACCGACCCGTCCTTCAGCGGCCGGGGCGGCTTCCCCCGGCCGATCCTGCACGGCATGTGCACCTACGGCTTCACCGGCCGGGCGCTGCTGCACACGGTCGCCGGCTCGGAGCCCAAGCGGTTCCGCGCCATGTCCGCCCGCTTCACCAAGCCGATACTCCCCGGTCAGACGATCACGGTGTCGATCTGGGCCGACGGCACCGACGTACGGTTCCAGACCACCGACGAGAGCGGCACCCCGGTCATCGACCACGGCACGGCGGTCATCCTCTGACCGCGCTGACCGTGCTGACCGTGCGCGCCACGCGCCATCCTCTGACCGTGCGCGCCGCGCACGGCACCCCCTCCACCCCTCCGTCTGCGGAAGGACACCCCCATGGGATCACTTGACGGCAGAGTCGCCATCGTCACCGGCGCCGGACGCGGCATCGGCGCCTCCATCAGCCGCATGTTCGCCCAGCAGGGCGCGCGGCTCGTGCTCAACGACCTCGGCGCGGGCCCGGACGGCTCCGGCGGCGACACCAGCCCCGCCGAGGCCATCGCCAGGGAGATCAACGACCTCGGCGGCCAGGCCGTCTCCGACGCCGGCGACATCGCCGACACCGCGACCGGGCGGCGCCTGGTGGAGCTGGCGCTGGAGAACTACGGGCAGCTCGACGTGGTCGTCAACGTCGCCGGCATCCTCCGCGACAAGATGATCTTCAACCTGCCGGAGGAGGACTGGGACGCGGTCATCCGCGTGCACCTGCGCGGCCACTTCAGCACCATCAAGCCCGCCGCCGCGTACTGGCGGCAGCAGCGCAACCCCGAGGGCCACTACCGGATCATCAACTTCACCTCCGACTCCGCCCTGCAGGGCTCGCCCGGCCAGCCGAACTACGCCGCCGCGAAGATGGGCATCATCGGCCTGACCGCCTCGCTCGCCAACGGCCTGGCGCGCTACGGCGTGACGGCCAACGCCATCGCCCCCGGCGCGGCCACCCGCCTGACCGCGACCGTGCCCGACGACAAGAAGCTCGGCGAGGACCCCGCCGCCGAGGAGCTCATGTCGCCGGACAACATCGCGCCGATCGTCACCTACCTCGCCGGCACCGAGTCCGGCTGGCTGTCGGGCCGCACCCTCGGCGCCTCCGGGTACGACGTCCGGCTGTGGAACAACCCGGAGGTCGTCGAGACCGTCTCCTCCGACGGCCCCTGGGACCTCGCCGACCTCGGGGAGAAGCTGACCAAGTCGTTCCGCCCCAAGGCCGACGGGCTGCACCCGTCGATCTTCATGGCGCAGCTGCCCCGGTAACGGAGCCGCACGGGGGACGCGGGACCCGGCAACGGGACCCAGCAACGGGACCCAGCAACGGGAATCGCAACGGGGATCGCATTCATCGGTCAAGCCGGACAGGGAGAGACGCACGATGTCCTCTACCACTCACCCGACCACGCCTCACCCCACCACGGAGCCCGTCGGCTTCTACCAGATCGCCGCGGCCGACCCCGGCCGGCCCGGCATCATCGACCCCGACGGGTCGATGCTCACGTACGGCGAGCTGCTGTCGCGGGTCAACCGCGTCTCGCGCGCCCTGCGCACCCACGGGCTCGGCAACGGCGACAGCGTCGCGGTCGCCCTGCACAACGGGCACGAGTACCTCGAGGTGATGCTGGCCACGGCGCAGGTCGGGATGTTCTTCGTCCCGGTCAACTGGCGGCTGACCCCCGCCGAGATGCTCTACATCATCAAGGACTCCGGCGCCAGGCTGCTGGTCATGGACGCCGAGCAGGCCGCCACGCTGCCGCTGGAGTCGCTGCCCGAGCACCGGTACGTGATCGGCGGCGAGGTGCCTGGCTGGCTGCCGTACCCGGAGCTGGGCGCGGGCGAGCCGGACGACGCGCCGGAAGAGCGCCGCTTCGGCGGCAGCATGGGCTACACCTCGGGCACCACCGGCAACCCCAAGGGCGTGCGCAGCCTGCTCTACCCCGAGGCCGAGCCGGAGCCGGTGCTCGGCGCGCTGTACGGCGGCCTGTGCGCCCGCTACGAGGTCACCATGGACAAGGGCGTGCACCTGGTGTGCTCGCCGATCTACCACGCCGCGCCGAGCGGCCACGCCTTCGCCTTCCTCCAGCTCGGCCACACGGTCGTCATCCAGGGCAAGTTCGACCCCGAGGGGGTGCTGGCCGCCATCGAGAAGCACCGGATCACCACGGTCCACATGGTGCCCACGCACTTCCACCGGATGCTGCGGCTGCCGCAGGAGGTGCGCGAGAAGTACGACCTGTCCAGCCTGGAGGCGGTGATCCACGCGGGCGCGCCGTGCCCGGTGCCGATCAAGCAGCAGATGATCGAGTGGCTGGGCCCGGTCGTGTGGGAGTACCTGGCCTCCACCGAGGGCGGCGTCTCCCTGGTGGGCTCGGAGGAGTGGCTGCGCAAGCCCGGCACGGTCGGCCGGCCGACGCCGAACACCATCGTCAAGATCCTCGACGAGGACGGCAACGAGGTGCCGACCGGCACCGCGGGCGTCATCTACTTCGGCATCCCCGGCGCCGGCCCGACCTTCGAGTACAACAACGACCCGGCGAAGACCGCCGCCAGCCGCCGCGGCGACCTGTCGACCGTCGGCGACTACGGCTACTTCGACGAGGACGGCTACGTCTTCCTCCTCGACCGGCGTACCGACCTCATCATCTCCGGCGGCGTGAACATCTATCCGGCGGAGATCGAACAGGCCCTCATCACGCACCCGGCGGTCGCCGACGTCGCGGTCATCGGCGTCCCCGACCCCGACTGGGGGCAGAGCGTGCTCGCCGTCATCCAGCCCACCGAGGACGCCGTGCCCGGCGACGACCTCGCCGCCGACCTGCGCGCCCACTGCGCCGGGCTGCTGGCCTCGTTCAAGATCCCCAGACGGTACGAGTTCCGCTCCGACTTCCCCCGCACGGAGACCGGCAAGCTGCAGCGCCGCAAGCTCCGCGACCTCTACGCCGGCTGACCCGGCAGGGAAGGACAGGAGACGCCGTTGCAGACGAGTGTGCATGTGGCCGCCGGGCCGCCGGCGGAGGTGGCCGCCTTCGCCGCCCGGGCCGAGCGGGCCGGCTTCGACACCATCTCCAGCGCGGAGGTGGACCACGACCCCTTCCTGAGACTGGCGCTGGCCGTCCCGGCGACGAGCCGGATCAGGCTGGCGACCGGCATCGCGGTCGCCTTCGCGCGGACGCCGATGGCGCTCGCGTACGTGACCAACGACCTGCAGATCCTCTCCGGGGGCCGGTTCGTGCTCGGCCTCGGCACCCAGACCAGGCCGCACATCACCCGCAGGTTCGGCATGGAGTGGAGCAGGCCCGCGGCGCGGATGCGCGAGTACGTCACGGCGCTGCGCGCCATCTGGGACGACTGGAACACCGGCAAGGAGGTGCGGCACGAGGGGGAGTTCTACCGGCACACCCTCATGACCGCGACCTTCCGCCCGGAGCCGCATCCGCACGGCAACCCGCCGATCCACCTGGCCGCGGTCGGCCCGCTCATGACCCGGCTGGCCGGCGAGGTGGCCGACGGGCTGATCCCGCACGGGTTCAGCACCGAGCGGTACTTCCGCGAGATCACCCTGCCCGCGCTGGAGGAGGGGCTGGCCCGGTCCGGGCGGGACCGTTCCGACGTCGTGGTCCACTGCCCCGGGTTCGTGCACGTCCTCGATCCGGCCGAGGACGTCGAGCGGCAGCGGCGGGTGCTGCGCGGCCGGGTCGCCTTCTACGGCTCCACCCCGGCCTACCGCGGCGTCCTCGCGCTGCACGGCTGGGAGGACCTGCACCAGCGGCTGCACGCGCTGTCGGTGCGGCCCGAGGCCGACCGCTGGGACCGGATGGCCGACCTGATCGACGACGAGGTGCTGGACACCTTCTGCGTGAGCGGGTCGCTGACGGAGGTGGCGGCGGAGGTGGCGCGCAGGTTCGGCGGCCTGGTCGACCAGGTCGCGCTCCAGCCGCCGCCGGGCACGTCCGACGCCGACCTCGGCGCGGCCCTCGCCACGCTGCGCGCGGCGGGCCGGCCCTGATGGGGTCCGGGGACCTCCTGGTGGAGCGCGACGGCGGCGTCGTCACCGTCACGCTCAACCGCCCCGCCAGGAAGAACGCGATGACACGAGAGGGCTGGATCGAGCTCACCCGGGTGCTCGGCGAGGTCGCGGCCCGCGCCGACGACCGCGTCCTGGTGCTCACGGGCGCGGGCGGCGAGTTCTGCTCGGGGGCCGACCTGAGCGCCCAGGGCTCCGGCGACCCGCCGCGGCGCGCGATGCGGATCGTGAACGAGGCGCTGTTCGCGCTGCGGGACCTGCCCCAGCCCACGATCGCCGCCGTGTCGGGGGCGGCGGTCGGGGCCGACTTCAACATGGCGCTCGCCTGCGACCTCGCGGTCGCCGACGAGACGGCCCGCTTCTCGCAGATCTTCTCCCGGCGCGGCCTGTCGGTGGACTTCGGCGGGACGTGGCTGCTGACCCACATGGTGGGCCTGCACCGGGCGAAGGAGCTCGCCTTCTTCGGCCGGATCCTGTCCGCGCGCGAGGTGCACGACCTCGGGCTGCTCAACAGGGTCGTGCCGGAGGGCACGGCACTGGCGCGGGCGGGGGAGTGGGCGCGCGA
This sequence comes from Nonomuraea sp. AD125B, assembly GCF_041402765.1. Classification (NCBI taxonomy): domain Bacteria; kingdom Bacillati; phylum Actinomycetota; class Actinomycetes; order Streptosporangiales; family Streptosporangiaceae; genus Nonomuraea; species Nonomuraea sp. AD125B. Next base: position 134,841 of record NZ_JBGLOU010000010.1, read on the forward strand.
GCTGCTGGGTCTCGCGCCGCTGGCGCTGGCGCAGACCAAGGAGCTGCTCAACCTGGCGGCGAGCGGCGACTTCAGGGAGAGCGCCCTGCGCGAGGCGGCAGCGCAGAACCTCAACGGCGCCACCGAGGACACCAGGGAGGCGATCAGCGCCTTCCTGGAGAAACGGCCGCCGGTCTTCCGCAACCGCTAGCCGGGGCCGGCGTCCAGGTGCTGCTGGATGGCGGCCATCACGGCCTGGGGCGAGGCCGAGCGGCTGAAGGTGGCGACCACCACCTGCTCGCTGTCGCGCGGCTGTTCGAGCTGGCGGAAGGTCGCGATCACGTAACCGAGCGCGTGGTCCAGGGGTCCGCTCGGGTCGTAGGTCCCGCCGGCCCGCAGCCAGCCGCGCAGCACCTGGTTGTGGGCCGCCACCACGGAGGCGGCCATCAGCTCGGCGCGCAGCCCGGCGTCGGGCGAGTCGCCGAGCCAGGCGCCGACGAACTCGCGGAACAGCCGCTGGTAGCGGGCGACGCTGGCGATCTCGCGGTCGCGCAGGGCGGGCACCTCGCGGACCAGGCGGTAGCGGCGCAGCGAGACCTCGGCGTCGTCCACGTAGTGGGCGAGCACGATGCGGACGGCGTCGGTGATGGCCACGATCGCGGTGCCCGCCGTCGAGGCGCGCAGCCGGGCGTCGATCCTGGTCAGCAGCGCGTCGTGATCGGGGAAGATCGCGTCGTCCTTGGAGCGGTAGTGGCGGAAGAACGTGCTGCGGCTGACGCCTGCGCGCGCGGCGATGTCGTCGACGGTGGTCGCGTCGTAGCCGTTCTCGTCGAACAGCGTCACGGCGGCCTCGGCGAGGCGCTGGCGGATGGGCGGTGTCGGCACCCGGCCATTGTGACGGAACTTAGGGGTTGTCCCGCACCGCGCGACTGAGTACCGTGAACCTGAAACTGGGTCTTATCGGGTGGTGGTGAATGGCAGCGCAGGGCACCGCGGGCAGCCTGGCCCGTCTGAAGGAACGCCTGGACGAAGCGGTTCACGTGGGCGAGGCCCGCGCGGCGGCCAAGCAGCACGCCAAGGGCCGGCTGACCGCCCGCGAGCGCATCGAGCGGCTGCTCGACGACGGCTCGTTCGTGGAGCTGGACGCCCTGGCCAAGGGCTCGCTCGGGTACGGCGACGGCGTGGTGACCGGCTACGGCACCGTCGACGGCCGCCAGGTGTGCGTGTTCTCCCAGGACTTCACGGTCGCGGGCGGCTCGCTGGGCGAGGTGTACGGGCAGAAGATCTGCAAGGTCATGGACCTCGCGATGCGCAACGGCTGCCCGATCGTCGGGATCAACGAGGGCGCGGGCGCCCGCATTCAGGAGGGCGTCGTCTCGCTCGGCCTGTACGGCGAGATCTTCCGCCGCAACATCCGCGCCTCCGGCGTGATCCCGCAGATCTCGCTCATCATGGGCGCCTGCGCGGGCGGGCACGTCTACTCGCCGGCGCTGACCGACTTCACCGTCATGGTGGACGAGCAGTCGCACATGTTCGTCACCGGCCCCGACGTCATCAAGACGGTGACGGGGGAGGACGTCACGTTCGAGGAGCTGGGCGGCGGCCGGGTGCACAACGCGCGCAGCGGCGTGGCCCACTACCTGGCGAGCGACGAGGAGGACGCGCTCGGCTACGTGCGGGCGCTGCTTTCCTATCTGCCGGACAACAACCTCGACGAGCCGGCGCACCCCGCGGCCGAGGCCGACCTGACGCTCACGGCCGACGACCTGGCCCTCGACGCGCTGGTGCCGGACTCGCCGAACCAGCCGTACGACATGCACGAGGTCATCACCGCGCTGCTGGACGACGGCGAGTTCCTGGAGACGCAGGAGCTGTTCGCGCCCAACATCGTGGTCGGCTTCGGCCGCGTCGAGGGCCGCCCCGTCGGCGTCGTCGCCAACCAGCCGATGCGGCTGGCCGGCACGCTCGACATCGACGCCTCCGAGAAGGCCGCCCGGTTCGTCCGCACCTGCGATGCCTTCGGCATCCCCGTGCTCACGCTGGTGGACGTGCCCGGCTTCCTGCCCGGCACCGGCCAGGAGTGGAACGGCATCATCCGGCGCGGCGCCAAGCTCCTCTACGCCTACGGCGAGGCCACCGTCCCGCTGGTCACCGTGATCACCCGCAAGGCGTACGGCGGCGCGTACGACGTCATGGGCTCCAAGCACCTCGGCGCGGACGTCAACCTGGCCTGGTCGACCGCGCAGATCGCGGTCATGGGCGCGCAGGGCGCGGTCAACGTCCTGCACCGCAGGCGGCTGGCCGCCGCCGACGACCCCGACGCGCTGCGCGCCGAACTGGTCGCCGAGTACGAGGACACCCTTGCCACCCCCTACCTGGCGGCCGAACGCGGCTACGTGGACGCGGTCATCCGGCCGAGCGAGACCCGCCGCGAGGTCACCAGGGCGCTGCGCCTGCTGCGCAACAAACGTGACGCCCTGCCGCCCAAGAAGCACGGGAACATCCCCCTGTGAACGGCCCTGTGAACGGCCCTGTGAACGGCCCTGTGAACGGCCCTGTGAACGACGCCCTCGCCCTGACGGTGGTCAGGGGCGCGCCCTCGCCGGAGGAGCTGGCCGCGCTCGTCGTGGCCGTCCACGCCACCCACGCCGCCCGGCCGGAGCCCGCCGCCGCCCGGCCCGTGACCCACCTTTGGCGCATGCCGCGCCACCCCCTCGCCCGAGGCCCGCGCGGCTGGCGGGAGTCGAGCTGGAACCTGGGAGGACGTCTGTGAGCCTGCGCAAAGTGATGGTCGCCAACCGCGGGGAGATCGCCGTCCGCGTGATCCGCGCCTGCCGGGACGCGGGCCTCGGCTCCGTCGCCGTCTACGCCGACCCCGACCGCGACGCGCTGCACGCGCGGCTGGCCGACGAGGCGTACGCGCTGGGCGGACGCTCGCCCGCCGAGACCTACCTCGACATCGCCAAGCTGCTCGACGTGGCCGCCCGCAGCGGCGCCGACGCCGTGCACCCCGGCTACGGCTTCCTGTCGGAGAACGCCGCCTTCGCGCAGGCGGTCATCGACGCCGGGCTGACCTGGATCGGCCCGCCGCCCGCCGCCATCGCCGCGCTCGGCGACAAGGTGCAGGCCAGGCACATCGCCCAGAAGGTCGGCGCGCCGCTGGTCGCCGGCACCAAGGACCCGGTCTCCGGCGCGGACGAGGTCGTCGCCTTCGCCGAGCAGCACGGCCTGCCGATCGCGATCAAGGCCGCGTACGGCGGCGGCGGGCGCGGCCTGAAGGTCGCCCGCACCCTGGAGGAGATCCCCGAGCTGTACGAGTCCGCGGTCCGCGAGGCGGTGGCCGCCTTCGGGCGCGGCGAGTGCTTCGTCGAGCGCTACCTCGACCGGCCCCGCCACGTCGAGACGCAGTGCCTGGCCGACGCCCACGGCAACGTCGTCGTGGTCTCCACCCGCGACTGCTCGCTCCAGCGCCGCCACCAGAAACTGGTCGAGGAGGCCCCGGCCCCCTTCCTCACCGCCGAGCAGGAAAGGCTGCTGCGCGAGTCCTCCAAGGCCATCCTGCGCGAGGCCGGCTACGTCGGCGCCGGCACCTGCGAGTTCCTCGTCGGCCAGGACGGCACCGTCTCCTTCCTGGAGGTCAACACCCGCCTCCAGGTCGAGCACCCGGTCACCGAGGAGGTCGCCGGCGTCGACCTGGTCCGCGAGATGTTCCGCATCGCGGGCGGCGAGACGCTCGGCTACGACGACCCGCCGCTGCGCGGCCACTCCATCGAGTTCCGCATCAACGCCGAGGACGCGGGCCGGGGCTTCCTGCCCGCGCCCGGCACCATCACCCGCTGGCGCGCCCCCTCCGGCCCGGGCATCCGCCTCGACAGCGGCTACGAGCAGGGCGAGACGGTCCCCGGCGACTACGACTCGCTGACCGCCAAGCTCGTCGTCACCGGCGCCACCCGCGCCCAGGCGCTGGAGCGCGCCCGCCGCGCCCTCGACGAGTTCGAGATCGAGGGCATGCCGACCGTGCTGCCCTTCCACCGGGCCGTGGTGACCGACCCGGCGTTCACGGCCGAGCCGTTCGCCGTGCACACCCGCTGGATCGAGACCGAGTTCGACAACCGCATCGCCCCCTACGCCGGCCAGGCCGCGGCCGGGGAGCCGCCCGTCCTGGAGCGGATCACGGTCGAGGTGGGCGGCAAACGCCTGGAGGTCGCCCTGCCGGCCGGGCTCGGCGCCGCGCCCGTCGCCGCCCCGAGGAAGCCGGCGGCCGGCCGCCGCGCGAGGAAGCAGACGGCGTCGGCGGCCGGCGGCGACGCCCTGGTCAGCCCGATGCAGGGCACGATCGTCAAGGTCGTCGTGGCCGACGGCGACACCGTGGCCGAGGGCGACCCGATCGTGGTGCTGGAGGCCATGAAGATGGAGCAGCCCCTCACCGCGCACCGCGCCGGGGTCGTGCTCGGACTGGCCGCCGAGGTCGGCGCGACGGTGGCGGCCGGCGCGGCCATCTGTGAGATCAAGGACCCCTCGTGAGCCCCGTCGTGAGCAGGGAGCGGTGGCGCGAGCTGGCGCAGGAGGTCCTGCGCAAATCGGGCAAAGAAGTCACCTCCCCCGAGGAGGCCCTGGCGACCGCCACCTACGACGGCGTCACCCTCGCCCCCCTGTACGACGCCGCCGACCTGCCCGCCGGGCCAGGACTGCCGCCCTCCGCCGGTCGCGAGCCCGGCCGGCCGTGGGAGGTGCGGCAGCGCCACGAGACCGCCGACCCCGAGGCGGTCATGACCGACCTGGAGAACGGCGCCGACTCCCTCTGGCTCGCCGTCGCCCCCGAGGACCTGCCCCGTGTCCTCGGCGGCGTGCACCTCGACCTGATCTCGATCGTGCTCGACGCCGGCCCCCGGACCTGGCAGGCGGCGGAGGCGCTGGTCGCGCTGGCCGGCGACCGGGCGGGCGCGCTGCGGGGCTGTCTCGGCGCCGACCCGCTCGGCGACGCGGCCCGTTCCGGCGCGGCGCCCGACCTGTCGGGGCTGGGGCGGCTCGCGCGGCTCCGCGCCGACCGCCTGCCCGGCATGCGGGCGATCACGGTGGACGCCACGCCCTACCACGAGGCGGGCGGCAGCGACGCCGAGGAGCTGGGCTGCTCGATCGCGACCGGCCTCGCCTACCTGCGGAGCCTCACCGAGGACGGCATCGCGGCCGGGGAGGCGTTCGGCCTGCTGGAGTTCCGCTACGCCGCCACCGCCGACCAGTTCGCCACGATCGCCAAGCTGCGGGCCGCGCGGCTGCTGTGGGCGCGGGTGGCGGAGGTGTGCGACGCGCCGCCCGCGCAGTACCAGCACGCGGTGACCTCGGCCGCGATGATGACCCGCCGCGACCCGTACACGAACATGCTGCGCACCACCCTCGCCTGCTTCGCCGCCGGGGTGGGCGGGGCCGACGCGGTGACGGTGCGGCCGTTCGACGACGCGCTCGGCCTGCCGGACGACTTCTCCCGCCGCATCGCCCGCAACACCTCCACGCTGCTGGTGGAGGAGGCCCACGTGGCGCGGACCTTCGACCCGGCGGGCGGCTCCTGGTACGTCGAGCGCCGCACCGCCGACCTGGCCGAGAAGGCGTGGGAGTGGTTCCAGGAGATCGAGGAGGCCGGCGGCATGACCGCCGCCCGGACCCTGGTCGCGGACCGGCTGGCCGCCACCCGCGCCCGCCGCGCCCGCGACCTCGCCCGGCTGAGGCCACCGATCGTCGGCGTGAGCCGCTACCCCGACCCGGCGTGGAGACCGCCCGCCCGCACGCACACCCCACGCCCGGCGGCGGAGGCGTTGCCGCGAGTCCGCCACGCCCAGGACTTCGAGGACCTGCTCGACCAGGCCGGCGAGGCCCGCCCGCGGGTGTTCCTGGCCACGCTCGGCCCGGCGGCCGAGCACGCCGCGCGGCTCGCGTTCGCGCGCGGCCTGTTCGAGGCCGGCGGCGTCGAGACGGTCACCGGCGCGCCCGGGGACTTCGCCGCCAGCGGGGCCGTGGTCGCCTGCCTGTGCGCCGCCGACCGCCGGTACGCCGCCGAGGCCGCCGACGCCGCCGCGCTGCTCCGCCGGGCGGGCGCGCGCTGGATCTGGCTGGCCGGACGCGACCGGCACGACGGCGTGGACGCCCACCTGTACGCGGGCTGCGACGTGCTCGACGTCCTCCGCACGACCCTTTCGGAGGTGACCGCGTGACGATCCCCGACTTCCGCGGCCTCGGCCTGACCGGCTCCCGGCGCCACGCGCCGCCTTCGACCGGCGCGCCGGCCTGGGACAGCCCCGAGGGCATCCCCGTCAAACCGGTCTACACGTCGGTGGAGGCGGACGGCTACGACCCGCACACCTACCCCGGCATCGCCCCCTTCGTGCGCGGGCCGTACCCGACGATGTACGTCACCCGCCCGTGGACCGTCCGCCAGTACGCGGGTTTCTCCACGGCCGAGGACTCCAACGCCTTCTACCGGCGCAACCTCGCGGCCGGGCAGAAGGGATTGTCGGTCGCGTTCGACCTGGCCACCCACCGCGGCTACGACTCCGACCACCCGCGCGTGGCGGGCGACGTCGGCATGGCCGGGGTGGCGATCGACTCGATCGCCGACATGCGCATCCTCTTCGACGGCATCCCGCTGGACCGCATGTCGGTGTCGATGACCATGAACGGCGCCGTCCTGCCCATTCTCGCCCTCTACATCGTGGCGGCCGAGGAGCAGGGGGTGAAGCCGGAGCAGCTCACGGGGACCATCCAGAACGACATCCTCAAGGAGTTCATGGTCCGCAACACCTACATCTATCCGCCGGCCCCCTCGATGCGCATCATCTCCGACATCTTCGCCTACACCAGCGAGAAGATGCCGAAGTTCAACTCGATCAGCATCTCCGGCTACCACATCCAGGAGGCCGGGGCCACCTGTGACCTGGAGCTGGCCTACACCCTGGCCGACGGCATGGAGTACCTGCGGGCGGGCACGGCGGCGGGGCTCGACATCGACGCGTTCGCGCCGCGACTGTCGTTCTTCTGGTGCATCGGCATGAACTTCTTCATGGAGGTCGCCAAGCTCCGGGCCGCCCGCCTGCTGTGGAGCCGCATCGTCGGGGACATGGGCGCCAAGGACCCCAAGTCGCTGGCTCTGCGTACGCACAGCCAGACCTCCGGCTGGTCCCTGACCGCCCAGGACGTCTACAACAACGTCGTGCGCACCTGCGTCGAGGCGATGGCCGCCACCCAGGGCCACACGCAGTCGCTGCACACCAACGCCCTGGACGAGGCTCTCGCGCTGCCGAGCGACTTCTCCGCGCGCATCGCCCGCAACACCCAGCTCGTCCTGCAGCACGAGTCGGGCATCACCCAGGTGATCGACCCGTGGGGCGGCTCCCACTACGTCGAGACGCTCACCGCCCAGCTCGCCGCGCGGGCCTGGCAGCACATCGAGGAGGTCGAGGCGGCCGGCGGCATGGCCAGGGCCATCGAGGCCGGGCTGCCGAAGCTGCGCATCGAGGAGGCAGCAGCCCGCGCCCAGGCCCGCATCGACTCCGGCACGCAGCCGGTCATCGGCGTCAACACCTACCGGCCCGCCAGCGACCAGCCCGTGGACGTGCTCAAGGTCGACAACACCGCGGTGCGCGCCACCCAGATCGAACGGCTGCGCAGGCTCCGCGCCGAGCGCGACCCCGAGGAGGTCCGCCGCGCCCTCGACGCGCTCACGGCGGGAGCCGCCGGGGACGCCAACCTCCTCGCGCTGGCCGTGGACGCCGCCCGCGCCCACGCCACCGTCGGGGAGATCTCCGACGCCCTGGAGCGGGTCTTCGGCCGCCACCAGGCCGGCGTGCGCACCATCTCGGGCGTCTACCGCAGTGAGCTCGGCTCCGGCGCCGACGCGGTCCGCGCCGCGAGCGACGCCTTCGCCAGGGACGAGGGCCGCCGGCCGCGCATCCTGGTCGCCAAGATGGGCCAGGACGGGCACGACCGCGGCCAGAAGGTGATCGCGACAGCCTTCGCCGACCTCGGCTTCGACGTGGACGTCGGCCCGCTGTTCCAGACGCCGGAGGAGGTCGCCCGTCAGGCCGTGGACGCCGACGTGCACGTGGTCGGCGTGTCCTCGCTGGCCGCCGGGCACCTGACGCTGGTGCCCGCGCTGCGCGAGGCGCTGGCCGCCGCCGGTGGCGAGGACATCATGATCGTGGTCGGCGGCGTCATCCCGCCGGGCGACGTGCCGGCGTTGCACGAGGCCGGCGTGGCGGAGGTGTTCCTGCCCGGCACCGTGATCGCCGACGCGGCCCTGAGCCTGCTGGGCAAGCTGTCCGCCCGCCTCGGGCACCAGCCCGCGTGACGATCAGAGCGGAGTCAGCACGACTCCCGGAGCGGGGAGGGGCGCTCGCGGCGCACCGCGTCGAGCGCCTGCCCCAGGTTGGCATGGAGGGTCAGGGCGTCCCCTACGCCGGTGATCCGCAGCAGGACCGCGGGCGAGCCGTGGACGGCGGCCACGTGCAGGCGCGCCGCCTGCCGGCGCAGCCGGTCCTGCTGCCGCATCAGCAGGTGCAGGCCGCCGCAGTCCATGAAGGTCAGCCCGCCGAGGTCGAGGACCATCGGCTCGCCGGGCGGCGTCGCCCCTTCCAGAAGTGACTCCAGCTCGGCGGCGTTGGTGACGTCCAGCTCACCCGTGACCGTGACCAGGATCCCGGTCGGGAGTGGCCGGCAATGCACGTTCAGAAGAGGCATGAGGCGGCCTGTCGCAGGGGGTGGTTCAACCTTCGTCAACCGAAGACTACGCCCGAAGCCGGATGCACGAAAGAGTCTTCGTCATAGATTCTTCTAGAATGCACCTTCCGTCCTGCTCGTGGTAGGCACTCGTCCCATGGAGTTCTTCTGTTACCACCGCGATCGTCCCCGCTCCGCCGCGCTGCGCGCCGAGCTGACGGAGGAGCACTGGTCCTACATGGACCGGTACGAGGCGGAGCTCATCGCCCGCGGCCCGACCCTGGCGCCCGGCGGTGAGACGGCGACGGGCAGCGTGCACATCGTCGAGCTGCCGGACCCCGTCGCCGCCCGCGCGTTCGCCTTCGACGAGCCCAACTACCAGGCCGGGGTCTACCGGGACGTGCTGCTGCGGCGCTGGCGCAACGTGCTGGGGCGCACGATGTGGGAGTTCCCCGGCGGGCGGGAGAGCGGCGACCGCTATCTCGTGCTGGGCCTCGGCTCGGGCCGCCCCGCCGACCTCGACCCGCCCGCCGGGGAGGACGACCTGATCGCGTACGGGCCGCTGCTGTCCGACGACGGCGCCTTCTGGCTCGGCACGGCGGCCCTGGTCCGGGCGGCCGGCCCGGACGAGGCCCGCGCCCTCCTGACCGCCGGCCGGTACGCCGACGTCGAGGTCCACGACTGGGACTTCGGCGGGCGGCGCTAGCGGCCGCCGGTTCACTGCCGGACGTCCGGGTGCGGCGTCCGCACGGCGATGACGGCGATGTCGTCGAGCCCGGTCGTCGGCAACGCGCTCAGCAGATGGTCGCAGAACTTGTCCGGCGGCTGCTCCGCGACGCACGCGGCGGCCGACCTGAGCCGTTCCAGGCCCCGGTCCAGGTGCTCGCCCGACCGCTCGACCAGGCCGTCGGTGTAGAGCAGGAGCGTGCTCCCCGGCGGCAGCGGCTCCACCTGCGACGGCCTCGGCTCCCCGTGGGGGAAGCCGAGCAGCGGGCTGAGGCCCCCCTCCAGGAAGCGGCCCTCGCCGTCGCGCGTGACCAGCAGCGGCGGCGGGTGCCCGGCCACCGCGTAGTGCAGCCGGTAGGCGTCGCCCGAAGGCTCGACGCGGGCGTACACGCAGGTCGCCATCACCTCGCCGACCAGCGAGTCCATCGCGAGGTTGAGCCGGGACAGTATCTCGCCCGGCGGCTCGCAGCGGTCCATGGCGAGCGCCCGCAGCATGTTGCGGATCTGGCTCATCGAGACGGCGGCGCTCAGGTCGTGCCCGGCCACGTCGCCGATCGCCACCACCGGGACGCCGTCGGGCAGGAGGAAGGAGTCGTACCAGTCGCCGCCCACCTCCGCCGCGCTCGGGCTCGCCCGGTAGCGGGCGACGATGCGCAGGTCGTCCGCGTGCGGCGGCTCGGCGAGCAGGCTGTACTGCAGCGCCAGCGCCACCTGCTGCGCCCGCTGGAACCGGATCGCCCGGCTCAGCGCGTCATGGGCATGGTCGAACATGCTCAGCAGCAGCGAGATGTCGTCCGGGCTCACCGGCGGCCGGTCACCGCACATCACGACGGCGACCACGGCGGGCACCGTCCCGTCCACCACGACCGGGAGGATCAGCACGCTGTTGGCGTCGTTCGCGACCAGCCACGGCAGCGTGCCCCCGGGCACCACGTCGGGCGGCGGCGCTCCGGCGGGGAAGGCCCTCAGCAGGGGCCGCCGCCGGCGCACCGCCGTCACGAACGCGTTGCCCCCGCCTAGCCGCTCCTCGCTGTACGGCGGCAGCCGCACCAGGCCGGGACGCGCGGCCGTGGCCATCCGCTCGACGACGAACGGCGCGCCGCCGTGCCGCTGGTCGGTGAGGTCGGTGACGAGGTAGACGCCGCACCCGTCGGCGATCTCCCGCACGATCACCTCGGCCAGCGCCCCCAGCATCTCCTGCAGGCTCCGCAGCCGGACCGTGGCCGCCGCCGCGCGGTCCCGCAGGCGTTTGCGCCGCTGCTCGTTCCACTGCTCCTCGATGTCGGTGCTCGACCCCACCCATTCCACGACCTCACCGTCCTCGCGGACGGGCACGGCGCGGATCTGGAAGTGCCGGTAGCCGCCGCTCGGCATGCGCAGCCGGTAGACGTGCTCCCACAGAGCGCTGGAGGAGGCGACCGCCTCGCTCCAGGACCGCTCCATGTCCGGCCGGTCGTCCGGGTGGATCGTCCGCAGCCAGCCGTCGCCGCGGTACTCCTCCCACGTCTGGCCGCTCAGCCGCTCCCAGCTCGGGCTCCGCTCGCTCACTTTGCCGTCGCTGTCGGTCACCCAGAAGACCTCCGCGCTGATGCGCATCAGGCTCTCGTACCGGCGCAGGACGCGGCGGCGCTGCTCGGCGAGGAGCGCCATCTCGCGGTCGGCGGCGACCTGGTCCGTCACCTCCAGCACCACCACCAGCACGCCGTGGTCGCCGGGGCCGAAGACGATCCGCGACAGGCTGGAGGTGAAGTACCGCTGCTCGGAGCCGGGACGCCTGACCATCGGCAGCTCCGGCTCGGCCGTGGCCACGATGGGCTCGCCCGTGCGGTAGACCTCGTCGAACTGCGGGCGGTAGTAGCGGCGCATGAAGTCGGCGAACACGTCCTCCATCTCGGCCGCGCCGCCGGGCCCGCCGAACAGCGACCGGTAGCGGGCGTTCGTGTAGACCAGCCGGTGTTCCGGGCCGCGCGTCACCGCCACGCCGACCGGCGCCGGGTCCAGCATCTCGAACCCCAGCCCGCTGTCCTCGCGCTCGTCGACGGCGCCCATGACCACCTCCCCCCGACGGATTCACCTACCCGGGGACGCGGCGAAGACGCAGGTCAGGATGGGTCCTCGCGCGGGGGCAGCTCGTCCGTCACCAGCAGCTCCGGGTCAGGCCGCCGCTCCCTGAGCGCCGCCCGGCCCACCATGTGCGCGGCCACGGGGGCGGTCGCGAGCTGGAACGCGCCGATGAGCACCAGCGTCGTCACGTCCACGCCCGTACGCAGCCGCAGCCCGCACCCGAGCAGCACCAGCAGCAGGCCGAGCACCTGCGGCTTGGTGGCCGCGTGCATGCGCGACAGCAGGTCGGGGAAGCGGACCAGGGCGACCCCGGCCGCGAGGCACAGCAGCGCGCCCCCGGTGAGACACACCACGGCGGCCGTGTCGAGCACCGTGTCGAGCGCCGTGTCGAGCAGGCTGTCAGGACTCATCGCGGCGGCTCCTCACGGCGAAGCGGGCCACGCTCACCGAGCCGGTGAAGCCCAGGATGGACAGCACGAGGAGCACGGGCAGCGTCGTCGCGTCGCGCCCGGCCGCGGCGGCGGTGGCGACGGCCGCGACGATGACCGCCAGCAGCACGTCGGTGGCCACGATCCGGTCGAGCACGGACGGGCCGCGGACGATCCGCGCCAGGGCGAGCACCCCGGCGCAGGCGAGCAGGACGGTGGCCATGACGGCGACGACGGTCATACGCGGGTGCCTTTCTTGTCGGCGGACGACTGCGGGCTGACGGGGTCGGGCGCGGCGACGAGCCGCCTCTCGGCCGCGGACCCGACCGCGGCGATGATGCGTTCCTCCAGCCGCCAGATGCTCCGGCGGAACCGTTCGACCTCCGCGCGGTCGCGGACGCCGAGGACGTGCACGTACAGCGTGCCGGTGGCCCGGTCGACGTCGATGACGATGCTGCCGGGCACCAGGCACAGGGCCACGGACGTGAACGTGAGGTTGAGGTCCGAGCGCACCTTCAGCGGCACGGCGATGACCGCGCTGCTCGGCCGGTGCCCCACCCGGAACGCCAGCGCCGCCACCTGCACGCTGGAGACGACCAGGTCGAGGAGGAACCGCAGGACGAAACGGAGCACCCCCGGCAGGGAGACGCGCCCGGAGAACGTCACCGGCGGCAGCGGGAACACGGCGAGGACGACGGCCGCGACGGCCAGGCCGCCGAGGACGTTCGCCCAGGTGAACGAGCCCCACAGCAGGCACCACACGGTGACCAGCACGGCGACGGCGACGGCCCGGTTGCGCAGCCGGTCGCGCCGGCTCAGCGGCGCGGGGCTCATGGCGCGCCGCCCGGGTAGACGCCCCGCACGTACGGGACCCGCTCCAGCAGGTCGCCGGCGATCGCGCCGCTGAGGTCGAACAGCGGCCCGGCGACCGCGGTGAGCCCCACGCCGAGCACCACCAGCGCGGCCGTGGAGGTGACCATCAGCGCGGGAAGCGTCACGACGGAGCTCCGCCCGTCCTCATCAGTGCGCGGGGCGCGCCAGAAGGCCAGGTTCCACACCCGGGCGACGGCGTAGAGGGTGAGCAGGCTCGTCAGCAGCCCGCCCGCCACCAGCGCCCAGGCCATCGGGTGCCTCTGCGCGGCCCCGGCCTGCAGCAGCCCGGTCTTGCCGAGGAACCCGGAGAACGGCGGGATGCCGGCCAGGTTGAGCGCGGGGACGAGGAACAGCACCCCGAGCAGCGGCGAGACACGCGCGAGCCCGCCGAGCCGGTCCAGCACGGTGCTGCCGCCGCGCCGCTCGACCAGGCCGACGGCGAGGAACAACGTCGTCTGGATCAGGATGTGGTGCACCACGTAGAAGATCGCCGCGGCCAGGCCGAGCACGGTGGTGAGCCCGACCCCGAACAACATGTAACCGATGTGGCTGACCAGCGTGAACGACAGCAGGCGCTTGATGTCGGACTGCGCGATCGCGCCGAGGATGCCGACCAGCATCGTCAGCAGCGCCGCCGCCAGCAGCAGGCCGCCCGTCCGCCCGCCGGGGAACAACAGCGTCTCGGTACGGATGATCGCGTACACACCGACCTTGGTCAGCAGACCGGCGAAGACCGCGGTCACCGGGGCAGGAGCGGTGGGATAGCTGTCCGGCAGCCACGCCGACAGCGGGAAGATCGCCGCCTTGACGCCGAACGCGAGCAGCAGCATGCCCTGCAGCATCAGCCGCAGGTTGTCCGGCAGCACGTCGAGCCGCCCGGCGAGCTGCGCGAGGTTGAGCGTGCCGGTGGCCGCGTAGACGAGCCCGATGGCGGTCAGGAAGATGATCGAGGAGAGCAGGCTGACCACGACGTACGTCGTGCCGGCCCGGATGCGGTTCTCCGTGCCGCCGAGGGTGAGCAGCACGTAGCTGGACACCAGCAGGATCTCGAAACCGACATAGAGATTGAACAGGTCACCGGACAGGAACGCGGTGGTGACGCCCGCGGTGAGCACCAGATACGTCGGGTGGTACACCGACAGCGGCGTCTCCTCGTCGCCGTCGGCCAGCCCCTGGCCGATGGAGTACACCAGCACGGCGAGGGTGACGGCCGCCGAGACGACCAGCATGAGCGCGGCGAACCGGTCGGCGACCAGGACGATGCCGAGCGGCGCCGTCCAGCCGCCCACCTCCACGACGAGCGGGCCGTGGAGCGAGGTGAGGACCAGCAGGGCGGCGGCGACGAGCAGGCCCGCGCCGAGCACGGTGAGGCTGACGGCCCGCTGCGCGTTCGGGCGCCGGGCCAGCATCAGCGTCAGCGCCGCGCCGAGCAGCGGCATCACCACCGGCAGGGGGACGAGGGCGGTCGTCATGGCGGCTCCGTCACGTGGCCGCGCCGCGGATCGCCGCCGTTGACGCTGTTGAGGCTGCCGATGCCGTCGGGAAGGTCCGCGTCCTGCTCGGCGAGCCGCACGATCCGGCGGTCCTCGACGTCGTCCTGCACCTCGTCGTGCCCGGTGAGCAGCCAGGTGCGCGAGGCCATCGCGAGCAGGAACGCGGTCATGCCGAGCGTGATGACGATGGCGGTGAGGACCATCGCCTGCGGCAGCGGATCGCTCATCCCCTCCTGCCCGGCGAGGCCGGCGATGGGCGCCGTGCCGGCCTGGCCGCCCGTGAGGATCAGCAGGTTCACGCCGTTGCCGAGCAGGATCACCCCCAGCAGGATCCGGGTGAGGCTGCGCTCCAGCAGCAGGGTCACCCCGGCGGCGAACAGCACGCCGATGGTGACCACGTAGGTGAGGTTCGGGGTCACACCGGTTCCTCCTTCATCGTCTTCACTGAGGAGTCGTCCATGGAGATGTCGTCGGCCCCGATCGGGGCGCCGAGGCTGCGCAGGATGTCCAGCACCAGGGCGACGACGATGAGGTACACGCCGATGTCGAAGAAGACCGACGTGACGAGGTGGACCTCGCCCAGCACCGGCAGGCTCAGGTCCAGCGTCGCGCTCTGCAGCACGTCCCCGCCCAGCAGCATCGCCGCCGCGCCCGTGCCGACCGAGACGAACAGGCCCGCGCCGAGCACGGCGCCCGCGTCGACGGGCGCGGCCGCGTTCAGCTCCGCCCGGCCGCCGGCCAGGTAGCGCACGGTCAGGGCGAGCCCGCAGACCAGCCCGGCGGCGAACCCGCCGCCCGGGGCGTTGTGGCCGGAGAAGAGCAGGTAGACCGAGAGCAGCACGATGACGTGGAACAGCAGCCGGGTGACCACCTGCAGGATGATCGAGGTGCCCTCGGTCGCCGGGCGCGGCGCGGTGGCGAGCCACCGTCCCGCGACCGGCGTCCTGGACGCCGGCCCCGGGCTGCCCGTACGCCGGCGCAGCGCCGCGCTGCCACGGAAGATCAGGCTGGCCACGCCGGTCGCGGCCGCCACGAGCACCGCGATCTCGCCCATGGTGTCCCAGGCCCTGATGTCGACGAGGATGACGTTCACGACGTTGTCGCCCCCGCCGTAGGACACCGCCAGGTCGGCGAACCCCGACGAGATCGGCTCCGCCTGCCGGGCGCTCGTGGCGGCGTACGCCATGCCGGCGGCGACCACGCCCACGGCCACGCCGATCGCGGCGCGCCCGCGCCGGCTGGGCCGCCGGGAGAACCTGGGCGGCAGGCGGCGCAGCACGAGCACGAACATCGCGATGGTGACGGTCTCCACCAGGAACTGCGTCAGCGCCAGGTCGGGCGCGCCGTGCAGGACGAACAGCACGGCGGTGCCGTAACCGGTCACCCCGACCAGGATCATGGCGGTGAGCCGGCGCGACGCGCGGACGGCGATGACCGCCGCGACGATCACCCCGGCGGCGACGACCGCCTGCGCGGGCGTGTCCCAGGCGCGGCCCTCCGCCGACCACGGCCGCCCGGCCAGCATCACCCCGCCGGGCAGCGCGACCATGACGAGCAGGATGACGCCGAGGGAGAACGGCAGCGAGCCGCGCTGGGTGGCCCCGGTCAGCTCCACCGCGAGCCGGCCCACCCAGGTCAGCACCCGGTCGTAGGCCCGGGCGCCGGTGGACCGCACCCCGCCGGGCAAGCGGGCGGCGAGCAGGAACAGCCCGGCGCCCACGGCGAGCGCCAGCGCGCTCAGCCCCAGCGCGGGCGTGAACCCGTGCCACAGCGCGAGCTGGTACGGCACCACGATCGCGTGCCCGTCCCCGCTCTGCGCCGCAGCGATCTGCACGGCGTCAGCCTGCGCGGCGCCGATCTGCGCTGTGCCGGCCTGCGCGGCGCCGATCTGCGCGGCGTCAGCCTGCCCATCGCCGACGGCGCCGGCCTGTGCGGCGCCGGCGTACACAGCGCCGGCGTACACGGTGTCGGCGTACACCGCCAGCATCCGGTCCACCGCCGGCGCGAACCCGCCCACCGCGAGCCCGGCCACGGCCAGCACCGCCGCCGGCCCCGCGAAGGCCCACCCGATCCGGCGCGGCCGGGCGGGCGTCACCGCCGGCTTGGTGGCGAAGACGCCCCGGAGCAGCCGCAGCGTGTACGCCACGGTGAGCGCCGAGCCGAGCACCAGTCCGCCGAGCACGACCCGCTCCACCGCCGAGCCGTGCAGCAGCGCCTCGAAGATCGCCTCCTTGGCGACGAACCCGGCCGTCGGCGGCAGCCCCGCCATCGACGCCCCCGCGAGGACGGCGACCGCCGCCAGCCACGGCGCACGCCGGCCGAGGCCGCTCAGCTCGCGCAGGTCCCTGGTGCCGGTCGAGCGGTCCACGACGCCGACGACGAGGAAGAGCGTGGCCTTGAACAGCGCGTGCGCCAGCAGCATCGCCGTGCCCGCGAGCGCCGCGTCGCGGCTCCCCGCCCCGAACACCGCCATGAGCAGCCCGAGCTGGCTGACCGTCCCGTGGGCGAGCAGCAGCTTCGCGTCGTGCTGCCGCAACGCCGTCCACCCGCCGACGAGCATGGTGAGCGTGCCGGCGACCAGCAGCACCGCCCGCCACGCCGTCTCCTCGCCGAACGCGGGCGTCATCAGCGCGGTCAGGAACACCCCGGCCTTCACCATCGCCGCCGCGTGCAGGTAGGCGCTCACCGGGGTGGGCGCGGCCATGGCGGCGGGCAGCCAGAAGCTGAAGGGGAAGATCGCCGACTTGCTGAGCGCGCCGAGCAGGACGAGCAGCAGCGCCACCGTCAGATAGGCGCCGTCCGGCAGCGCCCCGGCGAGCTGCGACCACCGGTAGGTCCCGGCGTGCTGCCCGAGCATGACGAAACCGGCCAGCATCGCCAGCCCGCCGAGCGTGGTGACGAGCAGGGCCTGCGTCGCGGCCGCCCGGCTCGCCCGCCGGGCCGCGTCATGGCCGATCAGCAGGTACGAAAGGACGGTGGTCAGCTCCCAGAACACGTACAGCACGAGCAGGTTGTCGCTGACGACCAGCCCGAGCATGGCGCCGGCGAACGCGACGAACAGCGCGGCGAAGCGCCCGAGCCGGTCGTCCCCGGCGGCGAAGTAGCGGGCGCTGTAGGCGAGGACCAGCGCGCCGACCCCGCCGACGAGCACGATCATCAGCCAGCCGAGCGCGCCCACCTGGACGGCGAGTTCGAGGCCGAGCCCCGGCACCCACGGATAAGCTCCGGCGACGGCGCGGCCGGCGAGGATCGGGCCGGTGTTGGCCAGCGCCCACGCCAGCGACGCGGCGGGGACCGCCGCCAGCAGGTAGAGGGCCCGCCGGCCGAGCCGGCGGACCGCGAGGGGCGCGGCCACGGCGGCGAGCGCGTGCGCGGCGACGAGCAGGAGCGCTCCCGGCGCGCCCAGCAGCAGGTGCGGTGCGCTCATGGGGGCTCCGTCAGGGCGGCGAAAGGCGTTCCGGCGGACGAGAGGGCGGCGGCGGGTGCGGCAGTGGTGGCGGTGGCGGGTGCTGCGGTGGCGGGTGCGGCGGTGGCGGGTGCTGCGGTGGCGGGTGCGGCGGTGGCGGGTGCGGCGATGGCGGGCGGCGGAATCCGGGCAGGAAGGCGTCGCTCGGGGTAGATCCTCGGTCTCCGATCCTCAGATGACGTGTTGCCGGCTTACGAGCGGGCCTCGGGGACGAGGGAGGCCAGGCGCCGCTCGATCTCGCTCAGCCGGTCCGTGAGCGGGCGGCTGTGCAGCAGGTCGGCGAGCTGGTCGGCCTCCTGCTGGTCGAGATCCACGGTGTGGGCCGGAGTGTCGGGATCGGCTCGGTCGTACAGGACCAGGGAGTGTTGCCCGGTTCGGGAGACGATGACGGCGAGGCGGTCGCCCTCCCGGGTGTCGAGGTGGTGGACGGTTCCGATGCCCGGGACGGTAGCGTGCGTGATGTGCACGGTTGAACAGCTCCTTTCGTCGCATGGTCGTGCGGCCGCCTCGGCAGCGTGCGTGGGCGGATCCGCCCTGCTTCCAGTGTCGTCGCGGGCCGTCGGCGGCACCATCGGGTCCAACACCCATTTCCGGGGGTGGCCACCATGTAGCTGGCCACGGAAGCGGCCGCTGGTTGGACAGATCCCGGCGGCGTCGGTGAGGCTGGAGACATGAGCTCGCCGACCAGCGGAAACCAGGAGGCACACCGGGAGACGCGCCGGGGGACGCCGCCGCGTGCGCCGCGTTCGCCGGCGTCGGCGCTGTTCCGGCGCCTGTTCCTGTTCAATGGGCTCGTCTTCGCCACCGGGCTGACCGCGCTGGCGCTGTCGCCGGCCACGGTGTCCTCGCCGGTCCTGCTGAACGAGCTGCCGATCCTCGCCGTCGGCCTCGCGGCGATGCTCACCGCCAACGCGCTGGTGCTGCGCACCAGCCTGGCCCCGCTCGGCGCGCTGACCGTCCTCATGGAGCGGGTCGACCTGGTGCGCTCCAGCGACCGCATCGCCTCCAGCGGCAACGGCGACCTCGGCAACCTGATCGACACCTTCAACGCCATGCTGGACCGGCTGGAGGCCGAGCGCAGCTCCAGCGCCGCCCACGCCCTCGCCGCCCAGGAGGGCGAGCGCCAGCGCATCGCGCGGGAGCTGCACGACGAGATCGGGCAGAGCCTCACCGCGGTCCTGCTCACCCTGAAGCGCGTCGTGGACCGCGCGCCCGCGGAGCTGTGCGACGAGCTGCGCGCGGCGCAGGAGACGGTCCGCTCCAGCCTGGACGAGGTCAGGCGGGTCGCCCGCCGGCTGCGGCCCGGCCCGCTGGAGGACCTGGGGCTCATCAGCGCCATGAACTCCCTGGCCACCGACTTCTCCGCGCTGAGCGGCGCGACGGTGACCCGGCTGCTGGACTCGCGGCTGCCGCAGGTGAGCGGCGACACCGAGCTCGTCATCTACCGCATCGCCCAGGAGTGCCTGACCAACATCGCCCGGCACGCCCGCGCCACCCACGTGGAGCTGTCGCTGCGCGCCGAGGACGGGGCCGTCGTGCTGCGCATCACCGACGACGGCGTGGGCGGCCCGATCCGCGAGGGCGCCGGCATCCGCGGGATGCGCGAGCGGGCCATGCTCATCGGCGCCGACCTCGCCATCGAGAGCGCGCCCACGCGGGGCACCCGCATACGCCTCACGGTGCCCATCCCCGTCCCCGAAGCCGCCGATTCGCGAGAGTGAGTGCATGCAAGCGCAGCCGACCCGGATCCTGCTCGCCGACGACCACGCCCTCGTACGCCACGGGCTGCGGCTCATCCTGGACGCCGAGCCCGACCTGACCGTCGTCGCGGAGGCGGGCGACGGCGCCGAGGCCGTCGAGCTGGCCACCCGCGGCCAGGTCCCGATCGACCTGGCCATCCTCGACATCGCGATGCCGCGCATGACCGGCATCCAGGCCGCCCGCGAGATCTCCCGCCGCGCGCCCGGCGTCCGGCTGCTGATGCTCTCGATGTACGACAACGAGCAGTACTTCTTCGAGTCGCTGAAGGCCGGCGCCAGCGGCTACGTGCTCAAGTCGGTGGCCGACCGCGACCTGCTGGAGGCGTGCCGCGCGGCCATGCGCGGCGAGCCGTTCGTCTACCCGGGGGCGATCACCGCGCTCATCCGCGACTACCTCCAGCGGCACCGGCAGGGCGAGCCGGTGCCCGACACCGTGCTCACCCCGCGCGAGGAGGAGATCGTCAAGCTCATCGCCGAGGGCCACTCCTCCAAGGACATCGCCGGCATCCTGGTCATCAGCGTCAAGACCGTCGAACGGCACCGGGCGAACATCCTGGCCAAGCTCGGCCTGCGCGACCGGCTGGAGCTGACCAGGCACGCCATCAGGGCGGGCCTGGTCGAGCCCTGACCCCTGCCGGTCAGCGGAGGGGGTCGAACTCGGCCAGCGCCCCGGGCTGCTTGCCCGTGGTGATCTGCTCGGCCAGCAGCCGCCCGGTGATCGGGCCGTGCGCCATGCCCCACATGCCGTGGCCGCCCGCCACGTACACGGTGGGGGCCGTCGTCGCGCCGACCAGCGGCCGGCCGTCGGCGGTGACCGGGCGCGGCCCCACCCACGTGTCGCTGCGCTCGTCGAGGCGCACGCCCCGCAGCAGCGGCCGTACGGAGGCGATGAGGGCCTCCAGCCGGGCCGGCACCTGCGGCGCGTCCGGGTCACGGAACTCCATGGTGCCCGCCACCCGCAGCCCGCCCTGGTACGGCGTGCACGCCACGCGCACGCCGGGCAGGTAGACCGGCCCGTGGACGGGACGCTCGACCGGCACGGTGAAGGAGTAGCCGCGGCCCGCGCGCAGCGGGACGCGCACGCCCCACTTGCCGGCCAGGCGGGGCAGCCACGCGCCGGTGGCCAGCACCACCGCGTCGGCGGACAGCACCGTGCCCTTGGCCGAGCTGACGATCGCCTTCCTGCCGTCGGTGCGCACGTCGTCGACCTCGACGGCGTACACGGTCGCGCCGCGCCGCATCACGGCCCGGCCCAGGGCGTGCACGAACGCGCCCGGGTCCACGTAGCGCTGCCCGTCGATCCGCACCCCGGTGGTCAGCGCCTCGCCGGCGAGCGGGACCTGCTCGGCCAGCCGCTCGCCGTCCAGCACGGCGTGCTCGACGCGCTGCCCGATGGCCTCCAGCCTGCGCAGCTCGCGCAGCAGGCCCTCGGCCTCGGCGCGGGTGCGGAACGCGGCGGTGATCGGCGCCGCGACCACGGGCGCGGACACGCCGCTGCCGGCCAGCACCTCGTACGCCTCCACGCACTCGTCGTTGAGCGGCAGGTTGGCGCGGGCCGCGCGGGTCCACGACCGCCAGCGGCTGTTGGCCGCGAAGCGGGTCAGGAACGTCCACAGCCCAGGGTCGAGGGTCGCGGGCACGTGCAGCGGCGCGGCCGGGTCGAGCAGCGAGCGCAGGCCGTAGCGCACCACGGCCGGCTCGTTCAGCGGGATGGCCAGGCCCGGCGCGATCCAGCCCGCGTTGCCCCAGGACGCGCCGGCCGCCAGGCCGCCGCGGTCGACCACGTCGACCTGGACACCGCGCTCCTGCAGGAACCACGCGGTGGACAGGCCCACGATGCCCGCGCCCACCACGATCACCGAACGCGGCCAGTTGCCGACCATGCCACCCTCCGACGTAGAACGACTCTCGCTGTCCCAGCCAGGATGGCCCCTGCGGCGACCTGCGGCGTTGTGGCCGGACGACAATTTCGGCGCTCCCGTTGTGGCGCGCGCACAACGGAAGGGGGCGTCTCAGGGCCGGTCGTCGTCGCCGGACGCGGCCAGCATGATGGTCATGGCCAGGCGCTGGCGGGGGTCGTCCAGGTCCAGCGGGGTGAGCTCGTTCATCTTGCGCAGCCGGTTGCGTACGGTGTTCGGATGCACGTCGAGGCGCTCGGCGGTCCAGGCGAGGTCGCCCTGGCTCTCCAGCCAGGCCCGCAGCGTGGCGACGAACCGCGTGCCGTGCAGCGTGTCGTGCCGGCGCAGGGTGCTCACCGGGCCGCGCGCCGGGGTCCGCCCGCCGCGCGCGGCGGCGCGCAGCCGCAGCAGCAGGATCTCGTCCCAGGACTCGTCGTAGGCGGGCGGCACGGAACCCAGGCCGGCACCCGGGCCGGAGCCCAGCCCGGCACCCAGCCCACCGCCCGCCCCCGCGCCCTCGTGCAGCGCCAGGCACTCGTCGGCCTCCTGGCGGCCCGCGGGCAGGTCCGTGACCTCGGCGGGCGCACCGATCCCGGCCGCGACGCGGACCGGCGCGGGCAACTCCGCCTGCAGGTCCCTGACCCACTGCCGGGCCGTCTCTGCCTCCTCGCCGGGCAGGAGCGTGTAGAGCGTGTCGCCGAGCAGCGCGCTGCGGCCCGGCCTGGACCAGCCGAAACCGGTCGTGGCCTGCTCGAAGGCGAGCAGCAGCGCGGCGTGACGGTCGTCGGGGGTGAACGCGCGCACGGCGACCACCCGCATGGCGCGCGGCGCCAGGCCGAGCCTGCTGGCCGACGTCGCCGCGTCGGCGCCGCCCTCCAGCAGCCGGCCGACCAGGTCGGACTCCACCTGCCGCTCCAGGTCGGCGCTGGCGCGCGAGCGCAGCAGGTGCAGCGCCACCACGCGCGCGCCGTCGGCGAGGGCGCGCAGCCGCTCGCCGGTCAGCGGGGCCGCGCAGCTCACCCACACCGAGCCGAGCAGCTCGCGCCCGGCCCGCACGGCGACCGCCATGCGCCCGGTCAGGCCCTGCTCGTCGTCGGCCGCGACGAACACCGGCTCGTCCGTCGCCGCCAGCCGGGCGAACACCCCGCGCCGCTGCAACCGCTCGCGCAGCCGCTCCGGCACGCGCCGGCCGAGTATGGTCGCCAGCCGGGCGGGGTCGCCCGCCTGCTGGCTGCGGGAGTAGGCGAGGACCCGCGAGTGCCGGTCCTCGATGGTGACCGCCCCGCCGATGACGTCGGCGAGGCTGTCGGCGAGGGCGAACAGGTCCGTCGGGCCCCGCCCCGAGGCGGTCTCCCTGCTCTCCAGGACCAGCCCGTACACCACGCCGGCGAGCTGGCTCCACGACACGGCGGGGTCGGCCAGCAGGACCGCCACGCCGTGCCGGTCCCCGAGCGCGGCGGCGTCCTGCTCGGCGCCGCCGCCCTCGGGAGGACGTACGAGGACCGCCGTGGCCTGCGCCGCCGCCGCCCACCGCACCGCCTCCGCGGGCGAGGACGCGCCGACGGCCAGCAGCAGGTCGCCGGTGACGTGCCGGTCCGTGGCGTCCGGCATGGCGACGCTGCGCAGCACGGCCGAACGGGCCTCGGGGCGGCCGCAGAGCCGGACCCCGTACCCGCCGAGCACGTTGACCAGGCGGTCCAGCGTGATCATGATCACCTCCGATGGGTGGAAGGGGCCGCGCTCCCGAAGGTCACGCGGCCTCGTGCCTGCGCTGGCAGTCGATGCAGGTGCGGGCCAGCGGGCGGACCTTGAGCCGCTCGAACGGGATGCCCCGCTCGCAGTGGGCGCAGCGGCCGTAGGTGCCGTCCGCGAGCCGGTCGTAGGCCTGCGACAGCTCGGCGACGGCCCGCTCGGCGGCGGTGATGGAGGCGAGCAGCTCCTGCCAGGTGCCGTCGGCGCCGCTGCCGTCGCGCTCCTGCTCGCGCAGCGCGTCGAGCTGCCGGCTGCGCTGTTCGAGCTGCTCCTGCAGGTCCTCGCGGAGCGACTGGAGCTGCACGGTGCTGAGGTGGGCCCCCGGGAGCACGTTCTCGATCATGGTGGGTCCTTTCTTCGATGACGTGTTCGTCGTTGGAGATCAGTGGGCGGCGGAGGCGAGGCCCGCCGCCAGGTCCGGCTGCAGGCACAGCCGCATCAGGCCGCGGACGGTGGCGTACTGCGGCTGCGCGGCCACCTCGACCGGCAGCCGCAACGTGCCGCGCAGGCGGCGCAGCAGCAGGTCCTCGCGCGCGCCGCCGCCGGTGACCAGCAGGCCGCGGGCGCGTACGGCCGGCAGCCTGCGCACCAGGCCCGCCGTCATGTCGACGACGCCCTCCAGCGCGTACGCCGCCAGCCCCAGCCCGGTCGTGGCGCTGAGCTGCAGGGCGGCCGCGTCCACGACGACGCCCTCGCTGATGGCCACGACCTCGACGATGCCCGCCCCGACGTCCAGCACCAGGCACGGCCGTGGGTCGAGCACGTCCAGGCCGGCGCCGACGGCGGCCGCCAGCGGCTCCTCCACCAGCGTCACCTCGCAGCCGGCGGCCTCGGACACCGCGACCCGCACCGCCCGGCGGTCGCTCGGCGACGCCGCGAGCGGCACCCCGGCCAGCACCCGCGCCGGCGGCCGGCCGTCGTAGAGCCGGGTGTCCTGCACCACCAGGCGGACCAGCCGCAGGCACGCGCCGGGATCGGCCACCATGCCGTGCCGGAGCGGCCGTACCACGTCCGGCGAGCCGGAACCGGACGGCCGCCCCATGACCGCCGACGCCCGGTCGGCGATGGCGTGCCCGCCCACGGCCAGTGACCGGGTGCGCGCGGTGCCGAGATCGAGCGCCAGGAAACGCCGCACCGCGCTCATTCCGGCGGGCGCTGAACTGACAACAGGCATGACGATGATCCGCTCCTGGGCGAAGTCGGTGGAGAACGGCGGTCCGGCACAGGGGCCGGCCGCCCTGGGGACGGACGGTCGGAGAACGCCTCACAGGCACGCGCGACGGCACCCGCCGCCTTCACCGGGTGGGCACAGGCACGGGGACGGACGCGACGGGCGGATGTGTGGACGCGCGGTCAGGCTCCGCGGCGTACGTGGCCGTGGAGCCCGTCGGGGAAGACGTCGGCTAGACGGCCGGCGGGCTGCGCGAGCCCGCGGTGCGGTGCGCGAGCTGCTGCGGATCGCGGAAGGCGTCCGCGTCGGAGCCCGGCGACGGCGACAGCGCCAGATGGGCGAGCGTGTCCTGGCTCGCGCCGCGCAGCGGCGGCCACAGCGACAGCACGTGGTGCTCGCACACGTTGTTGCCCTGCGGGGGCAGGCCCTCGGGGTCGGCGTCGAGGCCGCCCACGCTCCACACGGGAGCGGCGGCCGCCTGCGCGGCGGACGAGCCGCCCGCCCAGCCGAGGACGCCCGAGGGCAGCAGCGACAGGGCGACCAAGGACAGCACGACCAGGGCCATCACGCCGGTCGGCGCGATGGACCCTCGCGATGCTCTCCACGGTCCCCTCACAGGCCCGACCATAGCCCACGCCACAGGAAAATGACATTTCCCGTCCCGGCGGCTTGCGGGTAGCGTGGCCCGCAATACCCACGCATTACCCCTTACCCACTCATTACCCTTACCCCTTCATGCCCGGACAGGAGGAGACGTGCGCAGCAGACTGTCCGCCGTCCTGCTCCTGTTGTCGGCCTTCCTCCTCGGCCCCGGGCCCGGCATCCACCCGCCCGCGTCCGCGGCGACCGCCGTGGCCTCCGCCGGGTGGTGGTGGGGCAGCCCCGCCGCCCATGACAACCAGGACCTGGTGCTGCTCGGGCCGCACCAGGCCCGGGGCGTGCCCGCCCTGCTGCGCCCGCACCCGCTGCGCGGCGCGGCGGCCGTGCTGCCGCTGTGGCTGGCCGTGCTGCCCACCGGCGGGCAGCCCGGCCCGCGGGCGCTGCCCATGGCCGGCCCCGCCGACGCGCCCGCCCCGGAGCCACGGCCGGCCGGTCGCCTCGCTCCGGCACGGGCGCCGCCCTCCACGACGCGCTGACGTCCTTTTTCCCTTTTTTCGACAGCCCGTGGAGGCTTTCATGTCACGCGCGCCCGTTTGGCGCGCGGTGGCGGCGCTCGTTCTCGTCGTCACCGCATCACTACTCACGGTGATGAACTCGCCACGCCTCGGCCTCGACCTGCGCGGCGGCACCCAGCTCGTCTTCGAGACCCAGGACTCGCCCACGGTCAAGGCCGACGGCGAGTCCACCGACCGCGCCCTCGACGTGCTGCGCCGGCGTGCCGACGCGCTCGGCGTGGTCGACCCGACCCTGCTGCGCTCCGGCGAGCGGCGCATCATCGTCGAACTGCCCGGCGTGCTCGACCCGCGCCAGGCCGCCGCCGTCATCGGCAAGACCGCCCAGCTCGCCTTCCACTCCGTGTCCGGTGAGGCCGGCGAGCCCGCCCCGCACACCGGCGAGTCCGGACCGGCCCTGCCCGACGAGTCGGGGCAGCGTCTGCGGCTCGGCCCCGCCGTGATCACCGGCGACGGCGTCACCGACGCCGAAGCCCGCAACGACCCGCAGCAGGGACCGGCCTGGTCCGTGAACGTCGACTTCCGCGACGCCGACGCCTGGCAGAAGCTGACCGGCGACGCCGCCTGCCACGCCCCCGGCGACCCCCGGCGACGCGTCGCCATCGTCCTGGACAACGAGATCATCTCCTCGCCGCAGGTGGACACCGGCCTCGCCTGCCGGGTCGGCATCCCGGGCGGGAGCACCCAGATCACCGGCTCCTTCACCTTCCAGGAGGCCACCGACCTGGCCGTGCTGATCAAGGGCGGCTCCCTGCCCGTCCCGCTCACCCTGATCGAGCAGCGGACCGTCGGCCCCACCCTCGGCGCCGAGGCCATCGAGGCCAGCGCCAAGGCGGGCATCGCCGGCGTGCTGCTCACCGCGCTGTTCATCGCCGTCATGTACCGGCTGTCGGGGCTGATGGCGACGATCGCGCTGGCCGCCTACGGGCTGCTGTCCTACGCCGCCCTGCTCGCCCTGGGGGCGACGCTCACGCTGCCGGGACTGGCCGGGTTCGTCCTGGCGATCGGCATGGCGGTCGACGCCAACGTGCTCGTCTTCGAACGGGCCCGCGAGGAGTACGCCCGCGCGCCGCGCCGGGGCCTGCGGCACGCCCTCGACCGGGGCTTCAAGGGCGCATGGAGCGCCATCGCCGACTCCAACATCACCACGCTGCTGGCCGCCGGGCTGCTGTTCTGGCTGGCCTCCGGACCGGTGCGCGGCTTCGGCGTCACGCTGGCCGTCGGCGTCCTCGCCTCGCTCGCCTCGGCCATGCTCATCACCCGCGTCCTGACCCACCTGCTCGTCGCCCGGTCCGGGCCGCGGCTGGCCCGGCTGTCCGGGCTGACCACGCAGGGCCGGGTCAGGACGTGGATCACGCGCCGCAACCCGTACCTCATGGGGGCCGGGCGGCGCTGGCTGGCGGGGGCCGCGCTCCTGGTCGCCGCCGCCGTGGCCGGGCTCGTCGCGCACGGGCTCAACTTCGGCATCGAGTTCACCGGCGGCCGGATGGTCGAGTTCACCACCACCCAGGCGGTGGACGCCGACGCGGCGCGGCAGGCCGTGGCCGGGGCCGGGCACCCGGGAGCGAGCGTCACCGTCTCCGACGACGCCGTGTCGATCCGGGCCGGCCAGGTCAGCGCGGACGACGTCGTCGCGATCGAGCAGGCGCTGGAGTCCCGCTTCGGCGAGGTGACCAAGCAACGCGACGAGCTCATCGGCCCCAGCCTGGGCGAGGAGCTGCGCCGCAACGCGTTCATCGCGCTCGCCGTGGCGCTCGCGGCCCAGCTCGTGTACCTGGCCTTCAGGTTCCGCTGGACGTTCGGCGCCGCCGCGGTGCTGGCCCTCGTCGTGGACACCCTCGCCGTGCTCGGCCTGTTCGCCTGGCTCGGCAAGCCCATCGACGGGGTCTTCCTGGCGGCCATGCTGACCATCATCGGATACTCGATCAACGACAAGGTGGTGGTCTTCGACCGGGTCCGCGAGCTGTGGCAGGGCAAGCGGCAGGGCCGCTTCGCCGGCATCGTCAACACGGCGATCCTGCAGACCGTGCCGCGGACCGTCAACACCGGGCTCGGCGCGCTGTTCATCCTCGCCGCGCTGGCCTTCTTCGGCGGCGACACGCTGCGGGACTTCGCCATCGCGCTCATCGTGGGCATCGTGGTCGGCACGGCGTCGTCGTCCCTGGTGGCCGGGCCGCTCGCGATCGAGTTCGAGCGCTTCAGCAAGCAGCCCCCGCCCCAGCCGCCCGCGCCGCGCACCCGCCGGCGCGAGGGCACGGGCGCCGTCCTGTAACAGCCACGCAGCACGAAGCCGCGCCGTCCGTGACGGCGCGGCTTCCCCTTACAGGGGAGTGGCTACCAGCCCTCCACGACCCGGATGATCGTCCTGCCGTGGACGCGCCGACCGGGCGCGAAGGCGTCGGGCGCCTCCTCCAGAGGGCGTACGGCTCCGACGACCGGGCTGAGCCGCCCGTCCCGGACCCGCCGGGCCAGGTCCGCGAGCCGCGCCCGGTCGGGTTCGACGACGAAGAAGATCGCCCGGCCGTCCTCCGGCCGGACCGTGGGCGGGCGGGCGATCGTGACGAGCGTGCCGCCGGGACGGACCAGCGCGGCCGAGCGGTCCAGCACGTCGCCGCCGATCACGTCGAACACCACGTCGGCAGGACCGGCCTCCTCCAGGGAGCCGCCGTCCAGATCGACGAAGGCGTGCGCCCCGAGCTTGCGGACGAGATCACCGTCGCCGGCCCTGCCGGTGCCGACCACCCGCGCGCCCGCCTCGCGCGCGAGCTGCACCGCGAGGCAGCCGACCGCGCCCGCGGCGCCGTGGACGACGACTGTCTGGCCCGCGGCCAGGCGCGCGTGCTCGAACAACCCCTGCCACGCGGTCAGCCCCGACACCGGCAGCGCGGCGGCCACGGTGTGCTCGACGTCCGCCGGCAGCGGCGCGAGATTGCGGGCCTCCACGGCGACGTACTCCGCCAGCGACCCGTTGCGCGCCCAGTCGGTCAGCCCGAACACGCGCTGGCCGACCGTCAGCCCCGTCGTGCCGTAACCCAGCTCGGCCACGACGCCGGACACGTCGTGCCCCGGCACGCTCGGCGTGCGGTCGCGGCCCGCCCGGTCCTGCCATGTCGCCGGCCAGTCGAGCTCGCCGCGGGTGAAGCCGGCGGCGTGCACGCGTACGATGACGTCGTTCTCGGCGGCGTGCGGGAAGGGCTCCTCCGTGAGGCGGAGCCCCGCAGGACCGGCCGATCGATCTCGTACGGTGACGGCCCGCATGGGTCCTCCTCCTCCGGGCGGCGCGGTTGGACTCTCCCCCCGTGGGAGACCCCAAGCTACCGCTGAGCGCCAAGGAGAGACATGACCATCTTGCAGGACATCGAAGCCCGTGGCACGCACCACTGCGAGACGACGACGCTCGGGGTGTTGCTGCGGCACGAAGGGCTCGACCTGAGCGAGCCGATGCTGTTCGGGCTCGGCTCCGGCCTATCCTTCCTCTACTGGGACGGCAAGGGGATGCCGTTCCCGTTCCTAGCGGGGCGGGTGAAACCCTTCGAACTCACCAGAAACCTGGCCGCCAGGCTGGGGCTGGCGCTGGAGGTCAAGGAGACGGCCTCGCCGCGCAAGGCGTGGGAGAACGCGGCGGCCGTCGTCGACGCGGGCCGGCCGGTCGGCCTCCAGCTCGACTCCTACCACCTGGACTACTTCCGGACGAAGGTGCACTTCGGCGGCCACGTCGTCGCCATGTACGGCTACGACGAGCACGACGCCTTCCTGGTGGACACCGGGCAGCAGGGGGGCGCGGTGCGTACCGGCAGGGAGAGCCTGGCGCGGGCGCGGGCCGAACGCGGCCCGATGACCGCGAGGAACCGCTCCTTCACCCTCGCCCTGCCCGCGCGTCCCCCGCGCTGGCAGGACCAGATCCTCCCCGCCGTCAGGCAGTGCGCGGACGCCTTCCTCGCCGCCCCCATCGCGAACCTGGGCCACCGCGGCATCGCCAAGACGGCCGAGCGGGTGCCCGGCTGGCTGCGGCGCGCCGCCGACCCGCGACAGGACCTTCCGCGCGCCGCCCTGCTCATGGAGGGGGCCGGCACCGGCGGGGCGCTGTTCCGCGCCCTCTACCGCGACTTCCTGGGCGAGTGCGTCCTGCTGACCGGCGACGCCCGCCTCCGCACCGGGCACGACCTGTACGCCTCCGCTGCGGGCCTGTGGACGGACGTGGCCGCGCTGATCACCAAGGCGGGGGAGAGCGGCGACACCGGCCCGCTGGACCAGGCCGCCGCGCTCCTGCGCGACCTCGCCCGCATCGAACACGACGCCATGACGGCACTGTCACAGGCCGGCCGCTGAGGCCGTGGCCCGCCCGTGCGTCCCAGCAGCAGTACCGGCGGCGCCACCAGCACCGGCGGCCTGCCGAAGGCGGACATGACGCGCGGTACCGTCGCTTCCGGCCTTCCCGGCGCACGCGACGCCCTGGCCGGCCGGGGCGGCGCCGCCGCGGCCTGAGGGTGCTGCGGCTGTGTGAGCAGGGCCGGGTCGCGCAGGGTCGTGCCCGGGTTCCCGCGACTTCGGACATGTCTGTGACCTGCGCGGCAAGCCGGACCGAGGCCATCCAAGCGGATCAGGCGATCCACAAGGGCGATGCGCCACTCTCACCCCAACAGTCCCAGAAGGGCGGGACACGCTCGTCCTCCTCCTGGAGAACCGGCCGGTCGTGGCCCACCTGGCCCCAGGGATGCGCGCACCGTCCTCGTCCCATGCCGCGCCCGGCGCGTGGCAGCAGCTTCGGAGAGTCTTCCTTGACCTGGTCGCTCAGCCGTGCTCGCGCAAGTCGGATAACGCTTACCGCGATCATCGCGTTGCTCGGTCCCCTCGCCCTGCCCCCGTCCGCGGTCGCCGCGCCCGCGCCGTCACCGTCCCCCACGAGCGAGGCGGCGCACACCGCCTCCAAAGCCAGGATCATCGACCTCGGCCCCCTCAACAGCAACATGGGCGTCGTCACGGCGATGAACAACAAGGGCGAGGTCGCCGCGGCTCCCTGGGAGCCCACCAACGGGGGCGGCAGAGCCGCCCTGTACAGCGCCGGGTCCGTCGTCGACGTCCACGCGAGCCTCGGCGCCGACGTGCGCTCCAGCGTCGCCATGGACGTCAACGACGACGGCGCCGTGGTCGGCACCTTCGACGGCCGTCCGTCCTTCCTCTTCAAGGACGGCAAGGCCACCCGCATCGAACCGGGCCTGGCCAGGGCCATCAACAACAAGGGGCAGGTCGTCGGCCCCGACTGGATCCGCGACCCGGACGGCTCCGTACTGAGACTCTCGGCGTACAAAGACCAGAGGGTGGATGCCTCCTCGCTGAACGAGCGCGGGCAGGTTGCCGGCGGCATGGACACGAACACCGACAAGTACGACAAAAGGTACCGCGCCTTTCGCACCAGGCCCGGCGAGCCCATCGACGTCAGGCGGGACCGTTTGGAGTACAAGGACTCCACCGTGGCCTTCGACATCAACGACCGCGGTCAGGTCGCCGGCTACGGGACGGACGAGAACGGCGGTTACGTCCCCCTCATCTGGGACGAGAACGGCAGGGCTCAGCCGATGGACACACCCTTCGGCGGCATGGTGGATGCGCTCAACAACACCGGCACCGGCGTGGGAAGGATGTACGACAAGCAGGGCTGGCTCCATGCCGGCCTGTTCGAGAACAATGTCGGAATCTACCTGCACACCCTGGTGCCGGGCTGGACCCTGAAGAGGGCCACCGACATCAACGACCTCGGCCAGATCACCGGCGTCGGGATACCTCCGGGAGAGAGCCTCGACCACGCCTTCCTGCTCGACCTCGGGGACGCCGACCCCGTCATCCACTCGCTCACCTTCGCGACGCAGATCTACCCGTCCGAGGAGTGGGTCGAGGTGCCGGAGGCGGAGACGATCGACGGCAACCGGGTCCGCGTCTCCGTCTCGATCTTGAACCGCGGTGACCGCCCCGTGTCCACACGGCTTCGCCTGGTCGAGGAGGTGTCCGGAAAGACTCTGCCCGGCGGGGAGATCGACGAGATCCTCGATCCTCGAGAGTCCGTCACGGAAGAGGTGATCTGGGACACCGCGGGCTTCGCCTGGCACAAGGGCCAGGTGAATTCATCGCGAAGAGTGACCGCGACGCTCGTCGCCGGTGGCTTCGTTCACGACAGACGCACCGAACCCTACAAGGTCCGGCCCAAACCCGTGGCCCTGGTGCACGGCTACATGAGTGACGCGCAGAAGGCATGGGGCACCTATCCGGCGCTCATGAAGAAAGTGAGTCCCCTGCTGGAGGGGTACGCGGTCGGCGACGGGAGAATTCCCGGCGAACTTCACACCGGTAACGCGTCGAACCCCCTTGAACGCACCGGGACCCTCAGGGACAACGCCGTGCAGGAGGCGGTCTACATCGAGGCCCTGCGCAGGGGGACGGGCGCTTTCCACGTCGATGTCGTCGCCCACTCCATGGGCGGATTGATCACCCGGCAGTACATCCAGACCGAGATGCCCGACTCGCCGGACGGCAAGCCGGTGGTGAGCCGGATGATCCAGCTCGGCACCCCCAACAGGGGGTCGCCCTGTGCGGACAGGCTCATGGATCTGGCGTTGTGGAACTATCCCGTCCCCTTCATGCCGGCCACGCAGCAGGTGAGCGTGCCGTACGTGGACGAGATCTTCAATCGCAAGGTCAACGACCTCAAGGGGGTCACGGCCTCCAACCTCGTGGGTGTGGGCCGGCCCGTGCCCTGTTACCTCCCCTGGCAGGACGGCGAGGACGGCGACCGGTACGTCCCGGAGTCGAGCGCCCAGTTCACCTACACCGACATCCCCTACACCCAGACCGCTCACACGGAAATGACCGAATCGTGGCCGGACTTCCGCGACTACGTCGTCCCGCGGCTCTCGTCGACGCTGGTGAACACCGGCAATCCGGGTGGCGTGGAGTCGCTGCGCAAGGGCGTCGCCGCGCGGTCCGGGACGGAGGCCGGCGCCGGTGCGGCTTCGACGTTCGCCGCGCCCTCGGTCAGGGTGGAGGCGGGCACGACGGCGACCGTGCCGCTGGAGGTCCCGGCGGGCACGGGGTTCGGGGTCACCGGAGCGTTGCCGCCGACCGTCGGGCTGCTGCTGCGCGACCCGTCCGGGAAGCCGGCCGCGCGGTACGACGCCGGCAGCGAGGACGCCGAGCAGCCCGTCCAGGGGCTGAGCGTTTCCAGGCCGACGGCGGGCCAGTGGAAGCTGGAGATCACGAATACGGCCGCAGGGCCGGTCGAGGCGGCCCTGGTCGCCTGGGTCGCGGGGAACCCGGTGAAGGTGACGGTCGAGTCCCGGCAGTCGTCGGAAGACGGCCGCGCCCAGGTGAAGGCCGCCGTCACCGATGACGGGAAGCCGGTCGCCGGGGCCGACGTGCGGGCCGTCCTGATGGACGAGGACTCCGGCCGCCACGAGGTGATCCTGAAGGACGACGGAGGAAGCGATGACGGCGCGGCCGGCGACGGTGTCTACGGCGCCACGACCGACGCGCTCCCGGACGGCGGGTACAGCGTCGGCGTCCGCGCCGGCACGCCCGCCGGCATGCGCACCGCGCAGGACGCCGTCAAGATCCAGAAGGTCGACACGCGCGAGTTCGAGCTGGAGCTGTCGGCGCAGCCGGGTGGCTCGGTGACCGCGTCGCCGGCGCGGGATGCCTATCGCGCCGGGACTGTGGTGACGGTGACCGCCACCGCCGAGGCCGGACGCATCCCACTGGGATGGATCGTCGACGGCAGGGAGCGGCCCCCCGGGACGCTGACGATCACCATGGACCGCGCCCACACGGTGGTGGCCAAGTTCGGGTCGTACGCGGTGACTGAGCTGGGCGCGTTGCCCGGCTACAAGGCCGATCAGACCAAGGCGGTCGCGCTCAACGACCGTGGTCAGGTCGCCGCCACGGTGGAGAGCTATATCGGGCACGAGGACGACCGGGCCGTGCGCTGGGAGGCCGGTGTGTTCACCGACCTGGGCGGCCTGTCGTGTGAGGGTTCGGGCAAGGCCCGCTGCCCGTCGGGCGCCACGGGCATCAACGAGGCCGGCGACGTGTCCGGCTGGGCTCACAAGTGGGAGGACAACGGGTCCTGGCGGCATGCGGTGGTCTATCGCGGCGGTTCGGTCACGGACCTGCATCCGGGGCACGACTCGTCGCCCAACAGCGGAGCCGCGGACCTGAACGACAGTGGTCAGGTGTTCGGCTGGACGGACAGGTGGAACAGGAATGCCGACCATGTGATGTGGACCAACGGGACCGCCAAGCAACTGCCGGCGACGCCGCCGTACGGGGCGTATTCCGCCCTCCAGGGCGGGAGCGACCGCATCAACGGCAAGGGCGCCGTCGCGGGCGCGTACGTGACGGCACGGGACGGCCTCGGCATCCCCGTGAGGTGGCAACCTGCCCTCTTCCAGAACGGCGGGACCACGCCGCTCGAGCTTCCGGAGTGCGAGTACAAAAGCGGCAGCGCGCACGACGTGAACGCCACGGGCCAGGTGGTCGGCCAGGCGACTTGCAGCACGCGTGAGGGGAGCACCACGCACGCCTATGCCTGGAAGGACGGTCAGCGCACGGACCTCGGCGAAGGCATAGCCCTGGCCGTCAACGACCACGGTCTGGTGGCCGGCTTCACCGGTGCGCCGAAGACCGACATACCGACCCTTTGGCTGGACGGGCGGCGTTACAACCTGGAGGACCTGCTTCCCCTGCCGAAGTGTGCCCATCTGAACGACCCGTGCATGACCGTGACGTCGGTGTGGGACGTCAACTCCTCGGGCCAGATCCTGGCGCGGGGCGTCCTCAGCGGGGAGTCCGGCCGGGAGGAGCGGTCGTTCCTGCTGACTCCGTCCACCGCCCGTGCGGATCTGAAGGTGACCCACACGGTCTCGCCGGCCGAGCCCGGTCCGGGTGCGACCGTCACGTGGAGCAGCACGGTGACGAACAAGGGGCCCGACCCCGCGACCGACGTCCGGCTGGACGTGCTCGTCCCTCCGGCCGCGGGGACGGCGGCGTGCGAGACCTCACGGGGCCTGTGCACCGCTCTCAAGGGCGGCGGCGGATTCCGCGACACGGTCAAGGTCCTGGAGCCGGGCTGGAGCGCCACCGTCACGGTGACCGCCACGATCCCCTCCGGCACCGCCGAAGGCACCGCACTCGCGACGCGGGCCCGCGCCTCCAGCCTCGCGGTCACCGACCCCGAGCTCGGTGACAACCAGGCCGAGGCCACGGCCACGGTCCTGCACGCGCTGAACCGCTCCGGGATCAACTTCGCCGATCCCGTCCGGGTGGGCGCGACCAGCGCCTACCCGGTGGAGGTGACGTTGACCAACCGCGGCGGCGAGTCCATGCCCGTCACGGCCGTCGCCACCGAGGGCCCCTTCCGGCAGGCCAACGACTGCCCGGTGCGGCTTGAGCCGGCGCACAAGTGCACGATAGGGGTGACGTTCGCTCCGACCCACGTGGGAGCGGCGAGCGGGAAACTCACCATCACCACCGACGGCGGCCAGCCGTCCTATGTGGTGACCCTGTCCGGCCAGGGCATCGCGGCCAACAACGCCCCCGTCGTCGAGACCCCGGACACCACGACCCCGCTGCGGGGTGAGGTGGGCAAGCCGTTCACCCTGAGCGTGCCGTTCACCGACGCCGACACCACCGACACCCATACCGCGGTGGTGGAGTGGGGCGACGGATCCGTCGTCAAGGCCCAGGTGACCCCGAAGGCCGGTGGTGGTGGCGGCACCGTCACCGCGACCAGGACCTTCGACGAACCGTTCGTGGGCATCGCGATGATCGGAGTCGTCGACAGCAAGGGCGACAGAACCGACAGCGGCGGCATCGACTACGTCATCGACGACGAACCGGCCGCCAACACCGCGCCGGTGGTGACCGCGGGCGGAGACGTGAAGCTGACGGTGAACGAGAAGCTGCACCGGACGGTGTCCTTCTCCGACCCCGATTCCACCTCCTGGACGGCGACGGTGGACTACGGCGACGGCGCGGTGCCGGTGACTCCGGCCGGGCAGGAGATCACCCTGGAGCACCAGTGGGCCACGGCCGGGACCTACTCGGTCACCGTGACGGTCCGCGACAATGGCGGCCTGCAGACCTCGGCGAGCTTCACCGCCACGGTCGTCCCCGCGCAGACGCCCAACCAGGCCCCTCAGGTGAAGCTGTCCGGGCCCGGCACGATCACGGAGGGGGCAGCGTGGACCGGTGAGGCGACCGTCACCGACCCGGACTCGGCCGCCTGGAGCGCGAGCGTCGACCACGGCGACGGCACCGGACCCCAGGCGCTGCCCGTGGACGGCGAGCAGCTCGGGCTGAAGCACGTGTTCGCCGACGACGGCGAGCGCACGGTCACGGTGACGGTCACCGACGACAAGGGCGCCACCGGCACCGCGCAGCTGAAGGTCAAGGCCGCCAACGCCGCCCCCGAGGTGAAACTGGAGGAACCGGCCGCCGGCGCCGTCGTCGCGGTGGGCGCCCCGATCGCGCTGAAGGCGTCCTTCACCGACCAGGGCACCGCCGACACCCACACGGCCACGTGGACCGTCGACGGCCAGACGGTGGACGCGGCGGTGGCCGAGCACGAGGGCAAGGGCACGGTCACCCGTACGCACACCTTCACCAAGGCCGGGCGTCACCCGATCGCGGTGACGGTCACCGACGACGACGGCGCCACCACCACGGTGGACACCGCCGGGGGTGACAAGGCGTACGTGATCGTGTACGACCCGGCCGGCTCGCTGGTGGGCGCGGGGGTGGTGGCCTCGCCGGGCGGCTCCTGCAAGCTGAGTTCCGCCTGCGACAGGGCGGGCGCGGCGGCGTTCGCCGTCGCCGCCGGTTACCCGCGCAAGACGACCACGCCCGCCGGCGAGCTGAGCTACCAGGCTCCGGGGTTCCATCTCCGCGACACCGCCTTCACGGTCCTCGCGGCCGGGGGCGGCAAGGCGATCGTGCGCGGCAGTGGGAGAGTCAACGGCACCACGGACGTCACGTTCGAGATCACAGCCGTCGACTCCGGCAAGCCGTTCGACCGCACCGACCAGCTCAGGCTGAGGGCGTGGCGCAAGAACGGCGAGCTGGTCTACGACAACCAGCGCACCGGCCCGCCGCCGACCGTGACCGGCATCATCCGGATCAGCGGCCGGAACTGACAGCCCCGCCCCATCGCCGCTCTCGCAGACCACGAAGACCCCGCCGGGCGAACCCGCCGGGGTCTTCGTGATGTGGTGAGGGTCGCGCCGCAGCGTCCTCGCCTATGCGAGAAAGCCGCCGTCGACGTTGAGCACGGCCCCGGTGATGTAGGAGGCGGAGGGACCGGCGAGGAACGCGATCGGGGCCGCGATCTCCTCGGGACGGGCGTAACGGCCGAGGGCGATGCCCGGGAGGAACCCGGGCGCGTACACGCCGTCGGCGGGGTTCATGTCGGTGTCGGCGCAGCCGACCTGGACGACGTTGGCGGTGATGCCCCTGGGCGCGAGGTCCCGCGCCACCGCCCTGGTGTAGGCCGCCGCGGCGCCCTTGGTCGTGGCGTAGTCCGCGACGCCCGGCCATCCGGCGCGCACGCTGACCACGGAGCCGACCGTGATGATCCGGCCGCCGTCCTCCATCACCCTGGTCGCGGCGCGGATGGTCGCGACCACGCCGCTGTAGTTGACCGCCTCCTGGTGGGCGTACGCGGCGGCGTCGCCGGCGGGCCCGCCGACCGGGCCCAGCACGAAGACGGCGGCGTTGTTCACCAGGATGTCGAGCCGGCCGAAGCGCTCCACGACCGCGCCGATCAGTGTCTCCACCTGGCGAGGGTCGGCCTGGTCGGCCCTGAACGCCGCCGCGCGCACGCCCTTGGCCTGGAGCTCGCCCACCACCGCCTCGGCCTTGCCGGCCGAGGTCGTGTAGCTGACGGCCACGTCCGCGCCGTCGCCGGCGAGCGTGCGGGCCGTCGCTGCGCCGATGCCGCGCGATCCACCGGTGACCAGCGCGACCTTGCCTGTGAGTCCGTTCATGCTGCTGCTGCCTTTCTCCCGGTCTGCTCGCGGGAGGCTGGTTCCTACGGTGGTGCCGGGACGGGAAAGCCGGGCGCCGACCCGGCGCCCGGCTTCCTCCGGCCGGTTCAGGGGTGCTCTGGCCGGGCCGGGAAGGACCCGAGGTGGTCGAGGACCACCGCCGCGAGGTCGCCGATCGAGCGGCCCTGCAGGAACACCGCGGTCGGCAGGGTGACGTCGAGGTCGAGCGTGACGCGGTTGCGCAACTGGACCGCCATCAGGGAGTCGAGGCCCAGCCGGTGCAGGCGCTGCGCCGGGCCGACCTGCTCCCGGGGAAGCTGGACGATGTCCGCGATCTGGGCGCAGAGATAGGCCGTGACGAGGCGTGCCGCGGCTGCGGCGTCGTGCTCGGCGAGCATGCCGCGGGTCAGCCGGGATGCGTCGGCGGCGTCCGGTGTGGAGTCCGCCACGAGTTCGCTGAAGAGAGAGGAGGAGCGCAGGGCGGGGAAGTAGTGCGTCCATATGACGGGGTCGAAGGACATGACGCCCGCCTGGGCGGGCGGGTCCGTGAGCAGGCGCTCGAGGGCCGTCAGGGCGTCTGCGGGATCGAACCCGGCGAAACCGCGCTGATCCAGGCGGAGGTCCTTGCCGGCCTTGGCGACCTGTCCCGTGCCGCTCCACTGCCCCCAGTTGACGCTGAGGGCGGGCAGGTCGTTCGCCCGCCGATGCCATGCCAGCCCGTCGAGGTAGGCGTTGGCGGCCGAGTAGTTGCCCTGGCCCGGCGAACCGATCAGGGAGGCCGCGGAGGAATAGAGGAGGAAGAAGTCGAGGGGCAGGTCGCGGGTGAGCTCGTGCAGGTTCCACGACCCGTCCACCTTGGGCGGCATCGGGGTGAAGAAGCGGGTGCGGTCGAGTTGCGCGAGCGTCCCGTCGTCGAGGACGACGGCGGAGTTGACGACTCCGCGCAGAGGCGGCATGGTCCGGCCGATCTCGTCGAGCAGGCCGGCCAGCCGAGCCCGGGAGGTGATGTCGGTCGCGGCGAGGTGGACGCGCACGCCGTGGTCGGTCATCGCGGCGATCCGATCGGCGGCCTCGGCCGGCGCGCCGGTCCGGCCCACGAGTACGAGGTGGCGGGCGCCGTGCCGGACGAGCCATTCGGCGGTGAGCAGACCGACGCCGCCGAACCCGCCGGCGACGAGGTAGGTCGCGTCGGAGCGGACGGGGACCTGACGCGCGGCGGGCAGCGGCCGGTGCCGGAGCCGCGCGGCGTACCTGCGGCCGCCCCGCAGGGCGATCTCGGTCTCCGCCCCGTCGGCGCTGATCTCGGCGTGCAGGGCGCGAAGCTCGTCGGGGCCCGGGTCCGGGGAGAGGTCGACCATCGAGCAGCGCAGCTCGGGGTGCTCGTAGGGAACCACGCGGCCGAGGCCCCATACGGCCGTCTGTCCGGGGTCGACGTCGCCGGTCCCGTTCGGGGCCTGCGCGGCGGTGGTGACCAGCCAGAGGCGGGAAGCGGGCTGCAGGCCGAAGGTGGTCATGGCCCTGACCAGGCACAGCACGTCGAAAGAGCTCTCCAGGGAGCCCGTTCCCCAGCCGGGGGCGTCCGCGGCGGCCAGGTGCACGAACGCCTTCGGCGGCCAGAGGCCGTCGAGCTCCCGCTGCTCGACGAGCCTCTTCCAGTCGGCTTCCGACGCGGGATCCAGCTGGTAGTGGTCGGGGCCGAGTCGCCGGTAGCCGTCGCCCGGCTGCACCAGGACGGTGTGATCCCCGCGTGCGGCGAGAGTGGCGCGCAGCCGGGCCCCGAGGGCGGAGCCGTCGGCCACGACCAGCCAGTTCGCCCGCTCCGCCGCCGGGCCGGTGAGCGGTTCCAGCTCCGTCCACTCCACCCCGTGGAGCAGCCGCCGCGCCTTCTGCTCGGCGACCTCGGGCGGATCCGTGACCAGCCTCCTGAGCCGGAAGCCCTCGACGGTCGCGAGCGGCCGGCCGGTCTCGTCTCCGATCAGGACGTCGAACTCGACCAGGTCGTCGTCGAGCGGCGCGGACGTCCGCACGGCGCGCGACCACAGGCGGCGGCCCGCCTCCGGCCGGGCGTGCACGCGGCAGCGCGCGGTGCGCACCGGCAGGTAGGTGTCCTGTGCGGCGCCGGTGTCGCCGAGCAGGGTCATCACCGGCTGGAGGGCCGAGTCCAGCAACGCCGGATGGAAGACGTAACGTTCCAGGTCGCCCGCGATGTCGTCGTGCACGGTGAGCTCGGCGGCGACGGCTCCATCGGCCCGGCGGAGGGCGGCCACGCCCGCGAACGGCCCGGTCTGTTCGATGCCACGATCATGCTGGGCCGCGTAGTGCGCGGCCACGTCGACCGGCTCGGAGTGACCGGTGAGGTCGGGCACGTCGGCCACGCCGTCCCGCGGGTCAGGCGGGCACGGGCGCAGCAGCGCGGCGGCGAGCCGGATCCACTGCGCGGGCGCGCCGGGGGAGGAGCCGGGTTCGGCGGCGAAGCACGCCCAGCGGCGGCTCCCGTCCTCGGCCGCCGCGTCCAGGCGGGCCTGCAGGCGGCGGGGGGTGTCGGCGGTCAGGAACAGCGCGCGTTCCATGAGCAGGTCCTCCACCTGGAAGGGCTGGTCGGGACAGGCGTCCTGGCCCGACGCGAGAGCGAGCTCGTGGTAGGTCGTGCCGGACAGCATCGGCATCCCGTGCACGCGGTGGTCGTTCAGGTAGGGCAGCCGATCGAGGTCGAGTTCGAGGTCCCACAGCAGGTGGTCGTCGGGCGCCAGCCGCAGCGGCGTGCCGGTGATCGGGTGGCCGGTGCGGTCCGGGCCGGCGGGCCCACGTGCGGCCCGTGCCGGGTCGGCGTGTCTCCAGTGGCGCCGGTGCTGCCACGGGTAGCCCGGCAGGGCGACGTGGTGCGGGCCGTAGGGCTGCATCAGGGCGAAGTCCACCTTGCGGCCGGCGACGTACAGCTCGGCCGCGGCCTCCAGCAGGGAAGTACGGCCGGGCGTGTCACGGGTGAGGGCGGTGACCACGATCCCGTCCCGGCCGGTGTGGTGCAGGTTCTGCCGGACCGCCCTGGCCAGCAGGGGATGAGGGCTGAACTCGACGAAGGTGTCGAACCCCGCCTCGGCCAGCTGCTGGACGGCGTCGGCGAACAGCACCGGCTCGCGCAGGTTGTCGACCCAGTAGGCGGCGTCCATGTCCCCTCCCCGCAGGAAGCGGCCGGTGACCGTGGAGCACAGCGGGATGTCGCCCTCTCGGGGGCGCAGGGGGGCGAGAAGCTCAAGGAGGGGCTCGCGCAGCGGATCCATCTGCGGGCTGTGCGAGGCGAAGTCCACCTGCACCCGCCTGCCGAACACGCCCTCGGCGTCCAGGTCGCGCAGGATGGCGTCGATCTCCCGCGGCTCGCCGGCGAGCACGCACGAGGTGGGGCTGTTGCTCACCCCCACGACCACCCTGCCGCCGTACCCGGCCACCCGCTCCCGGGCGCGCTCGTACGGCAACTCGACGGCGGCCATCGCGCCGTGCCCACCGGCGATGGAGCGGGCGAGCCCGCTGCGGCCGCAGATGATCCGGGCGGCGTCGTCGAGGTCGAGGATCCCGGCCACGTGCGCGGCGGCCACCTCGCCCATCGAGTGCCCGATCACCGCGTCGGGTTCGAAGCCCCAGGAGCGCCACAGGCGGGCGAGCGCCACCTGCACCGCGAAGATGACCGGCTGGGCCACGTCCGCCCTCGTCAGCCGGGAGGTCTGCGGAGCCGCGGTGAGCTCGTCGGTCAGCGACCAGTCGACGTACGACCGCATGGCGCGCTCGCACGAGGCGATCGTCTCGGCGAAGACCGGTTCGCTGTCGAGCAGGTCACGGCCCATGCCGGCCCACTGCGCCCCCTGCCCGGGGAACACCCAGGCGGTCCGGCGCCGCTCCGCCGTCCGGCCGGTCTCGGTCTCGCCGCTGTACGTCCCGTCCGAGGGGCCGTCCGCGGCGAAGGCGTCCAGCCTGGCGGCGGCCTCCTCCCGGGTGCCCGCGACCACCGCGCACCGGAAGTCGTGGTGGGTGCGCCGTACGCCGGCCGCGGCGGCGACCTGCTCCAGCGGCGCGGAGCCGGTACGCAGCAGGTCGCGGTAGCGTCCGGCCAGGGCGGCCAGCGCCTTCGGGTTGCGTGCGGACAGCGGCAGCAGGACCGGGCGGTCGTCGCCTTCGGCGGGCGCCTGAGGTGTGGCCGGCGGCTCCTCCACGACGATGTGGGCGTTGGTGCCGGTGATGCCGAAGCTGCTGACCCCGGCCCGCCGAGGGCCGGACCCCTCCGGCCACGGCCGGCCCGTGTCGCAGACCCGCACCCGCAGGCGGTCCCAATCGATCGCGGGATTGGGGATGGTGAAGTTGAGGCTGGCCGGGAGCCAGCCATGCTTGACGCACAGCACGCTCTTGATCAAACCGGTCACGCCGGCCGCGCCCTCGGTGTGGCCGAGGTTGGTCTTGACCGAGCCGACCAGGAGCGGCCGATCGGCCGGCCGGCCCCGGCCGAGGACCGCGTCCAGAGCGGTGATCTCCACCGGGTCGCCGGCGCTGGTGCCGGTCCCGTGCGCCTCCACGTACGCGACGCTCAGCGGGTCCACCCCCGCGTCGCGGTAGGCCGCCTTCAGCCCGGCCGACTGCCCGGCGATCTGGGGGGCCATGAAGCTCTCCCCGTGGCCGTCGTTGCTGGCGGCGCCGCCACGCACCAGGGCATGGATCCGATCGCCGTCGGCCAGCGCCCGCGTGAGGGTCTTCAGCACGACGACTCCCGCCCCCTCGCTGCGGACGTAGCCGTCGGCGCGGGCGTCGAAGGTCTTGCACTGGCCGTCCGGCGCCATCATCGACCCCTGCGAGAACCCGATCGCGTGGTCGGGGGTGAGGATGAGGTTGACCCCGCCGGCGAAGGCCAGGTCGCATGATCCGGCACGCAGTGACTGCACGGCGAGCTGGATGGCCACCAGTGAGGAGGAGCAGGCCGCGTCGAGGGCCACGCTCATGCCCGACAGGTTCAGGGCGTAGGAGATGCGACCGGCGTTGCCGCCGCGGGTGCTGCCCGTGACCGTGTGGACGTCCAGCTTGTCGGGAACACCCGATTGCCGGTCCCAGTAGTCGCTGGTGATGACGCCGGTGAAGACCGCCCCGGTCAGGCCGGGCATCTGGTCGAGCGTGAGGCCGGCGTCCTCGAACGCCTCCCAGGCCACCTCCATCATCATGCGGTGCTGCGGATCCATGGCCGCGGCCTCCCGCGGCGAGATGCCGAAGAACTCCGCGTCGAACTGGTCGACGCCGGTGACGAACCCGCCGTAGCGGGACGACAGCTTCCCCGAGGTGCCGGGAACCGGGTGGTAGACCTCCTCGACGGGGAAGCGGTCCGGGGGGACCTCGGTGATCATGTTCTCCCCGCGGCGGAGCAGTTCCCACAGCTCCTGCGGGGAACGGGCGCCGGGCAGCCGGCAGGCCATGCCGATCACGGCGATCGGTTCGGAAACGGGCTGAGCTTCGCCGATCGAAGTCATCCTGGAGGCCCCTTTGTTGCTGGTGACGGAAAGCTGAGGAGTCCACGGGCGCACACCGGAAGGCGGCGCGGTCATGGAGAGCACGGGGTGGGGGCGAGGCGAGCCTGTCGTGCCGCCGAGCAATGCGCCGACGGAGGTCTCTCCCCTGGAGCAGTCCTCCGGGCACGGACCACGATGCCCGCCGGCACAGGGAAACGGCTTGGGGCTCTTGCGGACAAGCAGATGACCTTGTCAGCGGCCGGGCGCACCTGGTCACAGGTACGTCACGGTGCTGCTGCGCGGCGAGTCCGGAGGCCCGGCCCGCCCGGCGCCGTCGGCAAACGAATCCCAGGACGCCCAAGGACGACAAGCGGATCGTGAGCGCGGCGGCTCAGCCTGACGGGGTCTCAACCGATCGGCTCGGCACTCCGGGCCGAGCCGTTTCACAAGGAGAGTGACGATGCCCTTCATCGAGCCGGGACTGAGCCTCAACCACAACGAGACCGTCCTGCGGGAGGACCGCCCCCAGGACGACGCAACGCCCGGCCTGATCATGAATCACAACGAGACCGTCGTGACGGACACTCCTGGCCTGAGCCTCAACCACAACGAGACCGTCCTCGCCTGACCCGCATGTAGCAGTCCGAGGCGGGCGGGCCGGCGCTCCGGCGCGAACGCCTCCCGCCCGCCTCGGACCCAGGAGAAGGCGAGAACGACAGATGCGATCGGTGCCGGTGCGCGGCCTGATTCCACAACTTCCCCAGCGGGCGTGGCTCATCCTCGGCGGCGACGCCGTCTCCGCGCTCGGCACCGGGCTGACCCTCCCCTTCTTCCTCATCTACCTGAATCAGGTGCGCGGGATCGAGCTCGGCACGGCCGGGCCGATCCTCTCGACGGTCGCGGCCATGGGACTCGTCGGAAATCCCGTCGGCGGCCTGCTGACGGATCGCTTCGGAGCGCGGTGGCCCGCCGTGACCGGTCTCGTCCTCGCGGCAGCGGGCACGGCGGCGATGATCGGTGTCAGGTCGGCCTGGCAGGGATTCCTCGCGGCCGGCCTGTACGGGCTCGGCGCCGCGATCACCGAGCCGTCCTTCCAGGCGCTTGTCGGCACGTCGGTTCCCACCGACCGGCGCTCGCAGGTGTTCGCCGTCCGGCACGCCTCCCTCAACGTCGGGCTCAGCGCCGGGGGGCTGCTGGCCGCGTTCACGGTGACTTTCTCCTCGGCCCAGAGCTTCGTCACCATCTATCTTCTGGACGCGGCCACGTTCCTCGTCCTCGCTGTCGTGATCTCCCTGGCGACGCGCGGACACCGGCCGGCGTCGCCGGTCGCCGCCGGCGACCGGCGAGTGCCGCCGGAGCCCCGGGCAGCCCGTGGATACCGGGAGATACTCACCGACCGGGTCCTGCTGCCCATCTGGTTGTCGGTGGTGGGGGTGTTCGCCTTCGGGTACGCACAG
This sequence comes from Nonomuraea sp. AD125B, assembly GCF_041402765.1. NCBI lineage: Bacteria > Bacillati > Actinomycetota > Actinomycetes > Streptosporangiales > Streptosporangiaceae > Nonomuraea > Nonomuraea sp. AD125B. The sequence goes on from NZ_JBGLOU010000010.1 coordinate 179,292, forward strand.
CTCTACAGCGCGTACCCGATATTCGCCACCCGGACCGGCGGGCTCGACGCGGCCGGGCTGCAACTCACCCTCGTGGTGAACACGGTCACGGTCATCCTCGCGCAGCTCGTCGTCCTCCGCCTCATGGACGGCAGACGCCGCACCCGGGGGTTCGCGCTCTCCGCCGCGCTGATGGCCGCCGCGTGGCTGATCGTGCTGTGGGCCGCGACGGGAACGGCCGGATCGTCCGCGCCGGCCGGCTTCGCCGTCGCGATGTTCGTGTTCGCCGTCGGGGAGACGCTGCTGTCCCCGACCCTCCCGGCGATCGTCAACGACCTGGCTTCGGACGCGACGCGCGGCCGGTACAACGGGGCCTACAGCCTCGCGGGGACGGCCGGGGTCGTCATCGGACCCGCGGTGGCGGGGACCGTGCTCGGCGCCGGTCACGGACCGGCTCTGTTCGCCGGCATGGTCCTGGTGCTCGGCCTCGTCGCGCTGCGGGCGTTCCGGCTCGAACGCCTCCTGCCCGCCTCGGCGAACCTCGTCGCCGCGGCCCCGGCCGGCTCCGCCGTCCAGGTGGGACGGGGAGAGGGGACGCGTGATGGATGACGGCCCCCGGAACGGCGTGACGGAGCCGGCCGGGCCGGACGCCCGCCTGCTCCTGCTGACCGGGCTCGGGGAGTCGCTCCGGCGAAGCGGCCGCTACCGCGATGCCGAGACGACGCTCAGGAACGCGCTGGCCCTCGCCGAGGAGTCCTTCGGCCCTGACTCCCTGGACGTCGGGCGGGTCTGCAACAGCCTCGGCGTGCTCTACAAGTACATCGGACGATTCGACGAGTCCGAGCGGTCGTACCGGCGCGCGCTCGGGATCGTCGAGGCGCACCTCGACGTGGCGCACCCCTTCGTCGCCGACATCAACCACAACCTCGGCGGGCTGAACCACGCGCGCGGGACGCACGCGCGGGGCGAGCCCTTCGCCCGCCGGGCGCTGGAGATACGGCAGCGGGCATGCCGCCCCGACCACCCGCAGGTCGCCGCCGACAAGGCGGCGCTCGCCGCGATCCTGCACGAGCTCGGCCGGGACGAGGAGGCCGAGCGCCTGTTGCGCGACGCCCTCGCCGTCTTCGAGAGGGAACTCGGGGCCGATCACTACGAGGTCGCGTCCGCCCTGAACAACCTCGCCGCCATCCAGTACGCGAGGGGAGAGCTGGACGCGGCCGAGTCGGCGTACCGCAGGGTCCTCATGATCAAGGAGACGCTGCTGGGCCGGTCTCACCCCGAACTGGCGGTGGCACTGAACAACCTCGCCATGACCGTCTGGAAGCGCGGCAGGCCGCGGACGGCCGCGTCGATCCTCCGGCGGGCGGTCGCCCTGCTCCACCACGAGGTGGAGCGGGAGCAGCCGGTCCGGCTGGCGTGCCTGCGCAATCTCGATTCCTGTACGCGGTCACTGGAAGGCGGAACGGTCGCCGACGACGCACCGCCAAGCTGACCGCCGACGGTCCCGGGGTCAAGCCGGGATGAGCTTTGACAAGGAGGCCAAACGAGCCACAAGGGCGATGGGGCACCCTGATCGCTGTCCCGCGGATCCGGCACCGCGACACGCAGCGCCGGCAGTCTGCGGAACCACCAAAGGCGGGCCCTCGCCTCTACGTCCCCCCGGCCGCGCCTGGTGCGCGGCCCTGCTCTGGAGAATCTTCCTTGACGTGGTTACTCAGCCGCGCCCTCGCGAGGCGGGCGGCGATTCCCGCGCTGGCCGCGATGCTCAGCACCCTCGCCGTGCCCGCGCCCGCGAGCGCCGCACCCACACCGTCCCCGGCCACTGCGGCCGCGTCCGCCGATCCTCCGGCCAAGATCACGGATCTCGGCTCCCTCGTGGGCACAGGCGGTACCGTCACCGACGTCAACAACAAGGGTGACGTCACCTGGGCGGTCGGAGACCCCCATTGGGACAACGGTCGTCCTCAGGCCAGGCTGTCCTCCGCCGGATCTGTGACGGATCTTCATGCGCTCCTCGGCCTCGACCCCAGTAAGGACGTGAGCACTCCCTGGGAGGTCAGCGACGACGGCTCGGTGGTCGTCACCACGTACGGCTACAAAGACGACGTCGGACAGAAGGTGTATCTCGTCAAAGCCGGCAAGATCACCCCCCTGGGCAAATGGGCGGTCGCCATCAACGACCGCGGTCAGGTCGCGGGCGATCATGTACGCGATCCCGACGGCTCCGAACTCAAGCTCGAAGCGTTCAAGGGTCAGTACGTGGAGGCTTCGGCGCTGAACAACTCCGGGTCCGTCGTCGGCTGGGCCGACATGGACCCCGGTGCGCCCACCCTTCTGCGTGCCTTCCGGAGCAGGCCCGGCGAGCCTCTCGATCTCGACCGGGACGAGCTCGAGGTTCCCGGCGCCTACAAGACCCGGGCCCTCGCCGTCAACGACAAGGGTGAGGCCGCTGGCTACGTGGACGAGAAGCCGTGGGACATTCCCATCATGTGGGACAAGAACGGAGGGTCCCACAAGCAGGACATTCCGGATGCGTACGGCGGCCAGGTAGAGGCGATCAACGAGGCCGGCGTCGGCGTCGGGATGATCAACATCAGGGAGGACAGCGGCAGCTACTCCGCCCACGCCGCTCTGTACCAGGGCGGCGTGGGAACCGATCTGAACACCCTGTTGCCGCCGGGTTCGGACTGGACCCTGAAGGATGCCACCGGCATCAACGATGTCGGCCAGATCGTCGGCATCGGCCGGCCCGCGGGATCGGACGTGGACCACGCCTTCCTGCTCGACCTGGGATCCCAGAAGGTCCGGATCGAATCGCTGGAACTCGACACCGTGGTCTACCCCTCCAACAACTGGGTCCCGGTGCCGGAGCGGGGGACGGTCGAGGGCAACCTGGTCCGTGCCACGGTCACGCTCCACAACCCCAACGACATCCCGGTGCGCCGGACGCTGGAGGTGGTCGAGGACGGGACCGGGAAGGTGGTGCGTGACGGCCGGTTCGAGGTGACCATCCCACCGAAGGACACGGTCACCAAGCGGGTGTCCTGGGATACCACGGGTCTGGCCTGGCATGATGGTCAGCCGTCTTCGAACCGCTCGGTGACCGCCCGGGTCCTCAAGAACATCGAGGATGAGAGCAAGGCGACCAAGCCGATCGTCATCCGGCCGCTGCCTGTGGTGATGGTGCACGGCTGGAACAGCAGCGCCCTCACCTGGAGCAAGTACTCGGCGTTCCTGAAGTCCGCGCATCCGCTCTTGACGGGCAAGGCGGCCGGCACTCTCAGCACCGGCATCAAGGCCCTTCCGAACCTGCCGACCTATCCTCTGCCGTTGAACGCCGCGATGCTGAGCCAGACGATCGACGAGGTACGCACCGCCGAGGGCGCGCACCATGTGAACCTGATCGCTCATTCGATGGGCACGACGATCAGCCGTGAGTACATCGCCCGGGAGATGAAGCCGGTCGAGGACGGCAAGCCGGTGGTGCGCCGCCTGATCGCGATGGGCGCCCCGAACGCGGGAAGTCCTTGTGCCGACAAGCTGGTCCAGTTCATGCAGAAGGCGAACGAGCGCATTCCTTGGTATCCCGCGACGTGGGAGAACACCATGGAGTACATGCAGCATGAGTTCAACCCGAAGACCACGAATCTGAAGGGTGTGCTGTTCTCCAACCTGGTGGGCACGGGCAAGCCGCTCGCGTGCGGGTGGAGGTTCGGCGGGGACAAGGTCCCCGAGCCCGATGCCGATGTGCGCAACGACGGTGACAGGGTCGTGCCGGCGTGGAGTGCCCGACACGGGGTCGAGGACACGCCGACCATGGAGATCGCCCACACGAGCATGACCGGCTCGCAGGAGGCCTTCAACGACTACGTCAGGCCGCGGCTCGTGTCGTTGCTGTCCGATGACCTGCCCGGGCTGCGTGGGGCGGCTGCCGCTGCCGGTGAGGAGAAGGCCGAAGCCACCGCCGGTGGTGAGAGCTCGATCTTCGCCTCGCTCGAGGCCACGGTGGAGCCGGGCAAGACGGCGAGCGTGCCGGTGGAGGTGCCGGAGGGCACCGAGTTCGGCGTCGTCGGAACGCTGCCGGAGACGGTGGGGCTGGCGCTGCGGGACCCGTCGGGCAAGGTGGCCGCGCAGTACGCGGCGGGCAGCGAGGAGGCCATGGAGGTCGTCCAGGGGCTGAGCGTCGATGCGCCGCAGGCGGGGGCGTGGAAGCTGGAGATCACCAACACGGGTCCCGAGCCGGTCAAGGCCGAGCTGGGCGCCTGGATCGTGGACAACCCGGTGAAGGTGACGGCCACGGCCGAGGCGTCGCAGGACGGCAAGGTCGCGGTGAAGGCGGCCGTGACCGACGGCGGCCAGCCGGTGGCCGGGGTCGCAGTGCGGGCTGTCCTGACCCTGGGGGACGGCACCCGGAAGGAGGTGCCGCTGAAGGACGACGGGAACAGCGGGGACGAGGCCGCCGACGACGGCAGGTACGGCGGTGTCACCGAGGAACTGGCCGACGGCTCGTATCCGGTCACGGTCGTGGCCGGGACCGGTAAGGGCGAGCGGTCCACGCTGGTGCCGGTGACGGTGGCCAAGCCGGACACCCGTGAGTTCGCGCTGAAGTTGTCGGCCGGGCCGGGTGGTTCGGTGTCGGCGTCGCCGGCGCAGGACACCTACCCGGCCGGGACGAAGGTGAAGATGACCGCGACCCCTGAGGAGGGGTACCTCCCGATCGCATGGGTCATCGATGGTCAGGAGCGGGGCGCGGGTGAGCTGACGGTCACCATGGACGGCCCGCACACGGTGGAGGCCAGGTTCGGCGCCTACAAGGTGACCGAGATCGGCGCGCTGCCCGGCTACACCGCCGATCGGACCGAGGCGGTGGCGCTGAACGACCGTGGTCAGGTCGCGGCCACGGTGGGAACCTCCGGTGGCGATGACCGGCGGGCCGTGCGCTGGGAGGCCGGTGTGTTCACCGACCTGGGCGGCCTGTCGTGTGAGGGTTCGGGCAAGGCCCGCTGCCCGTCGGGCGCCACGGGCATCAACGAGGCCGGGGACGTGTCCGGCTGGGCCGAGAAGTGGGAGAACAACGGGTCCTGGGAGCATGCGGTGGTCTACCGCGGCGGTTCGGTCACCGACCTGCATCCGGGGCACGAGCCGTCGACCTACAGCTTCGCAGAGGATCTGAACGACAACGGTCAGGTGCTCACCGCTGTGGACAGGTGGCACGACATCACCTACGGCTACTTCGGGATCTGGGAGCGGAGCGGCTTCGAGCGGATCCCCGACACGCCGCTGCGCTTCTTCGGCGGTGCCGTCAACGACCGGGGCGTCGTCGCCGGTTCCGTCGTGAAGGAACGGGACCCCCGTGGCAACGTCGTCGATCGTGAACCGGCCGTTCACGCCAACGGTGTGACCACGCTGCTGGAGATCCCCAAGTGCACGACGGACGAAGGCGCCGCCGTGGACGTCAACGCCGGCGGCCTGCTGGTCGGCTACGGCACGTGCACGGCGGACGGTAATTACACCCAGCATGCCTATACGTGGAAGGACGGTCAGCGCACCGACCTGGGTGAGGGCAGCGCGGTCGCCGTCAACGATCACGGTGTGGTGGTCGGCTACCACGGCGCGCACGACTCCGCGAGGCCGGCGGTGTGGGTGGATGGTGCGCGTTACCACCTGGACGACCTGCTTCCCTTGCCGAAGTGCGTCGGGAATGTCATGCCCTGCATGGGCGTGACCTCGATCGCGGACGTCAACTCCTCGGGCCAGATCCTGGTCCGCGGGTTCGTCAAGGATGGGACTTCGCAGGGGGATCGGTCTTACCTGTTGACTCCGTCCACTCCACGGGCGGACCTGGAGGTCACGCACAAGGTCTCGCCGGCCGTGCTCGGTCCGGGTGCGACCGTCACGTGGACGAGCACCGTGACCAACAAGGGCTCCGACACCGCGACCGGCGTCCAGCTGGATGTGGTCATCCCTGCGGCCGCCGAAGGGGCGGTGTGTGAGACCTCGCGGGGTCTGTGCACCCCGTTCAAGAGCGGCGGCGGGTTCCGCAACACGGTGAAGGTGTTGGAGCCGGGCTGGAGCGCCACCGTCACGGTGACCGCCACCATCCCCTCCTATGTCGTCGACGGTGTCGAGATCAAGACCTCGGCGACGGCGCACACCGTCGATGTGACCGATCCCGCGAGGGGCAACAACAAGGCCGAGGCGACCGTGACGGTCCGCCACGCGTTGAACCGCACCAAGCTCACCTTCGATGATCCTGTGCGGATAGGGGCCACCAGCCTCCCGCTGGAGGTGAAGCTGACCAACCCCGGCACCGCCGACATGCCGGTCACGGCGGTCACGACCGATGGCCCGTTCGGGCAGACCAACGACTGCCCTGTGTCGCCCAAGAAGCTCGCGCCGGGGAAGTCGTGCACGATGTGGGTGACGTTCAGCCCGACGCAGTTGGGGGCGGCGAGTGGGAAGCTCGCCGTCATCACCGATGGTGATCAGCCGTCGTACGTGATGACTCTGGCCGGTCGGGGGATCGAGAGCAACGCCGATCCGGTGGTCGGGGCCCCGGCGGGTGAGTTGACGGGGGTGGTGGGTCAGCCGTTCACGTTCACGGTGCCCTACACCGACGGAGACACGGGCGACACCCACACCGCTGAGATCTGGTGGGGCGCGGAGTGGGGTGACTGGGAGCCCCGAAGCGAGGTCAAGGTGACGCCGAACGCCGGTGGTGGTGGCGGCACTGTCACCGTGACCGGGACGTTCACGGCCCCGACCGAGGGGCGGGCCCTCGTGATCGTGACCGACAACAAGGGCGGCTACGGCGTCAGCGAGGAGGGCATCCACTACGTCATCGAAGCCCCGCCGGCCGCTAACATCGCCCCGGCGGCGACCGCGGGCGGGGATGTGAAGCTGACGGTGAACGAGAAGCTCCAGCGGGCGGTGACCTTCTCCGACCCCGGTTCGGCCGCCTGGACGGCGAACGTGGACTACGGCGACGGCACCGGCCCGGTGGCGGTGACCCCCAAGGGCGGCCAGATCAGCCTGGAGCACCTGTGGGCCACGGCCGGGACCTACCCGGTCACCGTGACGGTCCGCGACAACGGCGGCCTGCAGACTGCGGCGAAGTTCACCGCCACGGTCGTCGCCGGCGAGACGCCGGACCAGGCGCCCAAGGTGAAGCTGTCGGGGCCCGGCAAGGTCACCGAGGGCGGCACTTGGCAGGCGACCGGGTCGCTGACCGATCCCGGGTCGAAGGCGTGGACCGCGAGTGTGGACTACGGCGACGGCACCGGACCGCGGCCGCTGCCGGTCGAGGGCGAGAAGCTGAAGCTGGAGCACGTGTTCACCGACAACGGTGAGCGCACGGTCACGGTGAGGGTCACCGACGATACGGGCGCCACCGGCACCGCGCAGCTGAAGGTGAACGCCGCCGGCGCCGCCCCTGTGGTGAAGCTGGCGGAACCGGCCGCCGAGACCGTGGTCGTGGTGGGCACCCCGGTCACGCTGAAGGCGTCCTTCACCGACCTCGGCACCGCCGACACCCACACGGCCGTCTGGACCGTCGACGGCCGGAAGGTCGCCGGCGCTCTGGCCGAGCGCGAGGGCGAGGGCGGCACCACGCGGACGCACACCTTCACCAAGCCCGGGCGTCACCCGGTCACGGTGACGGTCACCGACGACGACGGCGCCGCCACCAGCAAGAAGGTCTACGTGCTCGTTCAGGCCAAGGGCGCTCGCTGAGCGGTGAGGGCCGGCCCTCCAGCCAGGCACCGACCGTGAAGGCCGTCATCCGGATCGGCGACGACCACAGCTGAGTGTGCCCGCGGGCTTCCGCCACCCAGGCGGAAGCCCGCGACTCAGCCCTC
>NZ_JBGLOU010000010.1:187136-405037 GCF_041402765.1 Nonomuraea sp. AD125B
GGGCGCCCCCCCCCCCCCCCCCCCCCCCCGCGACTCAGCCATCTGATCTCCGCTCCCGCCACGGAGGGGAAACGACGACCCCGCCGGCTCGGACCGGCGGGGTCGTCGTTCGCATATGAGGATTCCGCCGCACCCGTCGTCGGCAGAGGCGGGCTTGCGAGAAAAAGCCGCGATCAAGGCGTGTCGGTTCGCAGCCGATAGACGTGGGTCTCGATGTTCAGGCTGATCTGGCACTCCGTGGCGAAATAGTGCTGCTGCGCCTCTTCGAAGATCTCCGCGCAGCCGGGCTGTGTGCGCACGAAAGAGAGCAGACTCCACGCGTCCGCTTTTCCGAGCCGGATCTCGTCCTCGCCGAAAACCGGTCGGGCGCCTCCGCCGTCGCGAACCGTCGTCGAGAACTGCCGGACGAGCTCGAAGCCGAATTCCTGGGCCCGCCTCGGCAGGTCGTTCAGGATCAGCCGGTCGCCGGCGTATGCCCGGTTGTAGGCCTGCATCATCCGCCGCACGACCTCCGGGCCGGCGAAGGTGGCGTCGTTGGCGTCCACGACGTACAGCAGGCCGCCGGGCCGGAGAATCCGTCGCATCTCCAGAAGTGCGAGGTCGGGGCTGCGGAGATGGATGAACACGAAGCTCGCGGTGATCACGTCCCGTGACGAGTCCGGCTCGTCGGTGGCGTACGCGCTGCCTTCGCGGAAGTCGAGTTCCGGGTATGCCTCCCGGGCCCTCGAGAGCAGCTCGGCGGCGGGTTCGACGCCGCGCACCTGATAGCCGGAGAAGGGCGCCTCCCCGGCGACCGCGGCCAGGTAGTCTCCCGGCCCGCTCCCGATGTCCAGCAGTGACGCGGGTGCGGGCGGGAAGGGCGTCATGGACAGGCGCCGTCGCTGCTCGGCGAGCATCACCTGGCCCTGGGAGGCCAGGCGGGGCGCCTCGGTCTCAAGGCGTAGTTCTCGCAGATAATGGTTCTCCGCCCCCAGACCGGTCACCGCCAAGAGGTCCGCGCGCTTGTTCTCGGCGAGAAAGCGGACCAGCGAGGGCACGGGAATGCCGCCGGCGGCCGAGTACTTCCTGGTGAGATCCCGATGTTGCAGGTAGAACCTCTCCAGTTCCTCTTCGCCTTCGACCTTCATCACCACCAGCGTGTCCGCGCCCGAGCCGACCTGGGCGTGATAGCTGAAGTTCCTTCTCGCGTAGCGGTCGACGAGGTGCAGGAGCGAGTCGGCGTGCACGTAGACGAAGAACCGGGCCGGCAGCAGTGACTCGCTGATCTGCCGCAGCATGGAGGTCCCGATTTCCGCGGTGAGCAACCGGCCCCGGTATTCCGGGAGTTCCACCCGCATGCCTATTCCGACGCTCGGCCCCTCCACCCTGGACAGTGCCAGCGCGTCCAGTTCAGGGGCGCCCGGCTCGTAGACGTACGCGGAAATGGCCGCGACGATCTCTCCGCCGGACACGGCGCAGAGGTGGAGGCCGTCCGGATCGCGGTCGCGATGGATTCTCTTCTCCGGCCAGCTCATCTCCTCCATGAACACACGCCTGCGCAGGGCGAGTATCCCATCCGCGGCTTCGCCCCAGGTCAGCCACTGTGCCGTCAATTCCCTGCTGTCATCCATTGCTGCGGTCCTTCCGGTAGCGCTTGGAGGTGGTGAGAGGCGGAAGAAAGGGCCACTCGTCGATCAACCCGCCCTCGTTCCCGTGGACGCCGCCGGCTCGGCCTCGTAAGGCAGCGGGAAGGCGCGGCACAGCTCCCGGACGGAGGCGGTCACCCGCTCGCGCACCGGGTCCGGCAGGGTGAGCCCACCGCCGGGCAGCAGGACGACGTGGGCGAGCACCGTGTCGATCAGTTCGGCAAAGCGCTCCATCTCCGACGGGCCCATCCCGCGGAGCGAGACGCTGTTGCTGCCCAGACGGACCCCGCTCGTCGTCGTGGCCCCACGGGTGTCGCCCGGAATCTTGTCCTTGTTGACCAGAATGTCGCAGAGCTCCAGGGCCCGTTCGGCATCGGCGCCGGTGAGGCCGCCCGGCACGCGGAACAGCACGATGTGGTTGTCGGTCCCGCCGCCCACCACCTCGTACCCGCGGCCGGCCAGCGACCGGGCGAGCGCGTCGGCGTTGGCGCGGATCCGCCGGGCCAGGTCGCGGAAGGCCGGGTCCAGCAGCCGGCCGAGCGCGCGGGCCTTCGCGGCGATGGTGTGCACCTCGGGAGAGCCCTGCATCAGCGGGAACACCGCGCTCTGGACGCGCTGGGCCAGGGTGCGTACGCCGTCGTCGCTGAGCACGTCCGCGTCGCGGCCCATCATGATCAGCCCGCCTCGCGGACCGTACAACTGCTTGAACGTGCACGTCGTCGTGAAGTGCGCGGCGTCGATGGGGCTCGGGTGCAGACCGGCGGCCACCAGTCCGGCGATGTGGGTGACATCGGCCAGAACGTAGGCGCCCACGTCATCGGCGATGGCGCGGACACGGTCGAAGTCGATCAAGCGGGTGCAGGAGGTGGTGCCGCAGACGATCAGCCGGGGCCGGTGCGCGCGGGCGAGATCGCCGAGCTGCCGGTAGTCGATCACGCCCTCGTCGTCGACCCCGTACGTGTGCGCCTTGAAGAGTCTGCCGCTCAGGTTGACCTCCGCCCCGTGGGTGAGGTGGCCGCCCTGGTCCAGGGACATGCCGAGGATGGTCTCGCCCGGCCGGAGCACCGACTGCATCACGCTGTGGTTGGCGAAGCTGGCGCAATGGGGCTGGACGTTGACGTACCGAGCGCCGAAGACCTGTTTGGCCCGCTCGATCGCCAGCTCTTCGACCTGGTCGACGTGACGACATCCCGCGTGGTGGCGCCTGCCCGGGTATCCCCCGGCGGTGACGTTGACGATGCTGGACCCCGTCACCGCCAGCACACTGGCGTCGGTGCCCCCGCTGGAGGCGACCAGGGACAGCGACTCCGTCTGGCGGCGGTGCTCGCTTTCGAGCAGATCGAACAGCAGGGGGTCGTCACGGCGTAACTTGTCGACGCCCTCGCTCAGGCAGCGGCCGAGCGCGCTCTCCATACGTGCCTCCCTGTGCTTCCGGCTCACCAGGCGTGGTCGATCTCGGGCAACGCGGGGTGGCGCCCGGTGCCGCGCCGCGCGGACCGCCAGGGGCGAAGGTAGGGGGGCCCGCTTGTGGCCGGCTTGTGACCGGGGACCCCACCGGCGTGCGCGAAGCAAGAACTCACAAGCGGACCGCCACCGGCCTTGATGTCCTCATCGCCGAGAAGACGCTGTGGCCACATGTGAGCCGCAAGGCCGATGCTGAACAGTCGTCCGCATGGAACTCGACGCCTTCGCCCTGGGCCGGCCCCGTGCAGCGCGGCGCCGAGCCTCGCGCAGGGACCAGTCGTCGGCGGCGCGCTCGCGTAGCAGAGCCTGGTGTCGAGGATCTGCGGCGCACGTACAAGGGCCGCCGCTGACTGCTCACACCATCAGGTGGAGCAGGTCGTTCAAGCGGGCTCAAGGGGTGACAAAGGGCTGAAGAGAAGCACAAGCGGCGCCCGTGAGACTGTCGGCAGGCCATAAGGCATGGCCTGTGCAACCAGAAGGGGGAAATGCCGTGCGTGGCATTCTGAAGATCGACGACCTTCCCGCGGGTGTTTCCGAGCTCTCCGGCTCGGACCTTGACACCGTCGCGGGGATCGACATCGTGCTCGACGACGGCTCGGTGATCACGGCCGGCATGGAGACGGGGACGGGCTTCACCTGCACGTCGTACAACAACGGCAAGAGCTTGGACTGCAAGCAGAGCTGACCGTCGTGAAAGTCGCGGGGAAGCCGGCGTCCACGGACGCCGGCTTCCCCGCGTGACGACGAAGGAGCACTTCAGACTGTGTTACTGATCATTAGCGACCACGGCGACGACTCGGTCCACGCCGTCCTGCCCAAGTTGCGTGAGCGCGGCGTGCCGACGCTGTGGTGGGACGAGGCGGACTACCCGGAAGCCTCGACCCTCACCACCAGCTACCGCGACGGCCGCTGGCGGCAGACGCTGACGTACCGGGGCGAGGAACACGACCTGTCGCGGGTGACAGCGGTCTGGCATCGCCGCCCCGGCCGGCCGTCGGCCCCGGCCGTGCGGGACCCGTCGCAGCGCGAGTTCGCCGAGCACGTGGCCGGGCATGCCCTCGCCGGCGCGTACGACCTGATGACGCGGGCGCGGTGGATGCCCGCCCGACCGGCGCACCTCCAGGCGATCGACAACAAGCTGCTGCACCTGTACCGGGCCGTTCAGCTCGGCTTCACCGTGGTGGACACGGTGGTGACGAACGACCCGGCCGAGCTCGTCCCGGCCTGGACCAGGGCCGGTGGCCGGCTCATCACCAAGGCGCTGAGCTTCCGGACGTTCACGCTCGACGGAGAGTACGGTCACCTCTACACCACCCCGGTGCCGCGCCGGCGGCTGTCCGGGCGGCACCGGTTGCGTTACGCGGCGTCGATGCTGCAGCCCAATGTGCCCAAGGCGTACGAGCTGCGGGTGACCGTCGTCGGCGAGCGGGTCTTCGCCGCGCGCATCGACTCCCAGGCCTCGCGGCTGACGACCGTCGACTGGCGGCACTACGGCGATCCCAAGGTGGGCTACTCGGCCTACGATCTCCCGGCGGAGGTCGCGGAGCGGTGCGTCCGCCTGGTCGCGGAGCTCGGCCTGAGCTTCGGCGCGCTGGACCTCATCGTGACCCCGGACGGCCGGTACGTCTTCCTGGAGCTCAACGTCGACGGGCAGTGGGCCTTCATCGAGACGTTGACCGGCCTGCCCATCGCTGACGCCATCGCCGGCTGGCTCACCACCCCGACCGGCTACGAGGAACCCACCGATGTCCACTGAGCAGATCACGCCCTCCTCCGAGACCCGCGCCGCCTTCGCGACGGAACTCGCCGAAGCGGTGGCGCTGTTGCGTCAGCTGCCGAAGAACCTGCCCGACGAGGCGCGGCGACGCGTACGCACCTGGTCGGAGGAGCGGCCGTGGCTGAGCGCCGAGCTCGTGGTCGATCAGCCGCCGGGGTCCACCAGAGCCGGCTACGACCTGCTCCTGGAGCACCCCGCCGGCGGTACGGTCGCCCTGTCGACCGAGGTGGACGACGGCATCCCCTGGCTGGTCGACCACTCCACGCACTGGGCGGCGGGGCAGGTCCTCCGCGTCGACGGGCACGACCTGTCGATCGCCGCCGCGCTGTCCACCATCCGCGCCTTCGGCGCCCGCGACCGGCAGATCCACGAGCGGCTGGTGGACCATTGCATCCTGCTCGGGGAGATGAGGAGCGGCGAGGGGCCGCTCACGGACGCCGAGACGCAGCGGGCGGCCGATGAGTTCCGCCGGCGTCGCGGGCTCGACACCCGGGAGCGGACACTGACCTGGCTGGCCGAGGCCGGCCTGTCCGAGGAGGCGTTCTGGCATCACGTCAGGGCGCAGGCCTACGTCGCACGCGTCCGCGATCGCTTCGCGGGCGAGCCCGCCCGGCGTCACCTGGCCGAGCACCCCGAGGAGTTCACGCTGCGGCGTGCCGCGTGGGTGACCGGGGTGCGGCCGGAGGTGGTCGGCGAGCTCGCCGACGGCCCGGTGGACGGGTTCCTGGATCGGGCCGCCGCGGCGGTGCGCTCCGCACGGGTGCGCCTGGAGGCGTGCACGGCCCTCACCCCGCGGCTGCCCCAGCCGATACGCGAGCTGCCGGCCGGGCAGGCGGTGGGGCCGGTTCCGGTCGAGGGCGGCTACCTGGCCGGCGTCGTGTACGAGGTCGTCCCGCCCTCGCCCGGCGACCCCGAGGTGCTCGACGCGGCGCGGGACGCGGCCTACCAGGCGTGGCTGGACGAGCGGCGGCGCTCCGCGGACATCAGGTGGTTCTGGCTGTGAGCCGGCGGGTGCCGCTGCGGATGCAACTGACCCGCAGCGAGTGCGGCGCGGCCTGCCTGGCCATGGTGCTCAGCGCGCTGGGCCGTCGCACCGGTCTCACCGAGATGCGCGAACACCTCGCCGAGAGTGTGGACGGGGTCAGCCTGCGGGAGATGATCCAGGCCGGCGCCCGGTTCGGGCTGCGGCTGCGCGCCTGCCGCGCCCCGCTGGACGCCGTCGCGCGGCTGCCCGCGCCGTTCATCGCACTGTGGAACGACAACCATTTCGTCGTGGTCGAGCGCGTGACGGCGCGCGGCGTCACCGTGCTCGACCCGGCCCGCGGCCGGCGCCGGCTGCCGCACCAGCGGTTCGAGGCCGGTTACTCCGGCACCGTGCTGCTCGCCGACGCCCCTGCCGGGCTCGCGCCCGCCGCCGCGCCCTCGCGTCCCTGGACCGTGCTGCGCCCGCTGCTGACCCCGGTGCTGACGAACCGCAAACTGGTCGCCGCCGTGCTGCTGTCCTCGCTGGCGGCGCAGGCCCTCGGCCTGGCGGTGCCGGTGTTCACCAAGCTGGTGGTGGACCGGCCGCTGACTGTCGACGTCACGGCGCTCGCGGCGGCGGCCTGCTGCGTCGTCGTCACGCATGCGCTGATCGCATGGGTACGCGCCCGGATACTGATCGCGTTGCAGACGTCGGTGGCCGCGCAGGTCATGCGCGAGCTCGTCGGTCACACGCTGGCCCTGCCGTACCGCTTCTTCCAGAGCAGGTCCAAAGGCGACCTGCTGAGCCGGCTGGGCGGCGTGACGGTGCTGCGCGACCTGCTCACCGATCAGTCACTGGCCTTCCTGTTCGACCTGCTGACCGCGGTGTCGTACCTGACGCTGCTGTTCGTGGCCGCGCCCTGGCTCGGGCTGCTGACGCTGGTGACGGCTCTCGCCCAGGCCGCCGTCGTGCTGGTCACGGCCCGTCGCGGGCGGCATCTGGCCCTGGCCGCCGTGCACAGCAGTGCCGCCACCCAGGCCGCCCTGGTGGACAGCCTCGCGGGCATCGAGGCGATCAAGGCCACGGGTGGGGAGGCCGCCGCCGTCAGCCGCTGGCGTGAGCAGCACGACGAGGAGCTGACCACGAGTGCGGCCCGCAACCGGCACGTGGCCGGGGTGCAGGCCGCGAGCAACGCGCTGGGGATGGCGCTCGACCTGGGATTGCTGGTGGCCGTGTTCGCCACCGCCGGGCAGGGGGCGTCGCTGGGCGACCAGCTCGCCCTGGTGACGCTGGCGGCCGCCGCGATCACGCCGCTGAGCTCGTTGCTCGGCATCACCTACCAGCTCCAGCTCGCCGGCGCCCACGTCGGGCGGATCGCCGACCTGATGAGCGCGACGCCGGAACGCGTGGGCGGGACCCGGCCGGCGGGCGGGCTGCGCGGCGGCGTGGCCGTCTCCGGTCTGTCCTCCGGCTACGACTCCCGCGCCCCGGTGCTGCGGGACATCTCGCTGCACGTCCCGCCGGGCGCGCGGGTCGCGATCGTCGGCGCCTCGGGATCCGGCAAGACGACGCTCGGCCGGGCGCTGGTCGGGCTGGTGGAGCCCGCCGCCGGGCAGATCCGGTTCGACGGGATCCCGCTGGAGGAGATCGACCTGCGCTGGCTGCGGAGGCAGGTGGGAGTCGTCACCCAGCAGCCGCACCTGTTCGCCGGCACGATCCGGGCCAATATCGCCGGTTTCGCCGAGATGAGCCGGCAGGCCGTCGAGGAGGCCGCCCGCCTGGCCGAGATCCACGACGAGATCGTCCGGCTGCCGCAGGGCTACGACACCGACATCGGAGAGGGCGGTGCGCGTCTGTCCGGCGGGCAGCGTCAGCGGATCGCGCTGGCCCGCGCGCTCGCCGGCCGGCCCAGGATCCTGCTGCTCGACGAGCCGACCGCCAGCCTGGACGGCGTCACGGAGGAACGCATCCGCCGCAATCTCCTGCACCTGGGCCAGACGCAGATCGTCATCGCCCACCGCCTGTCCACCATCCAGGACGCCGATCTCATCGTCGTGCTGGACCGGGGCCGTCTGGTCGAGGCCGGCACCCACGACCGGCTCATGGCGTACGGCGGCTACTACGCCGGCCTGGTGCGCTACCAGCACAGAACGGCGGGGCAGCAGGTCCGATCCTCGGCCAGGTGAGGACCGCTACCGGGATGCCGCCGACGGCACCGCGACCGGCTCGCCGAGCAGGAGTGCCGTCTCTCTCGCCCGCGTGCTCCACCAGGTGAGCCCGTTGCGGGCGGCAAGGCCGGTCAGCGTGGCCAGATGCCGGGCGGCCGCGTCGCGGTCACCCACGGCCTCGGCCAGCCGGGCCAGGAAGAAGTCGACGGGCCCCAGCGTGACCACGGCGGAGCTGACCGCGATGGTGCCGCTGTAGGGCAGCAGTTCGGCGTAGGTCGCCCGGCAGGCGCGGACGTCTCCGACCGCAGCCTGCGCCGCGCCCTGGAGGCAGGTCATGGTGAGCCACGACCAGTCCCGCACCCGCTCGGGCCAGCCGCCCGCCGCCAGCCGGCGCGCCTCGGCGGCCCGCCCCTGCCGGATCAGCAGCAGGACCCGCAGGTCGTGGTCGGCAGAGGGATGAATGCCCGCGATCGCCTCGACGAGCGGCCCGGCCTCGGCCAGGGTGCCCCGGTGGTAGTGCAGGATGAGCCGCCCGGCGGTCACCACCGCTTCGCCGTGCCACACGCCCAGCCGGCCGGCCAGCCGGCCTGCCTCGCGGTACTGGGCCTCGGCGTCGTCGAACCGGCCGGCCAGGACGAGCCGGTTGGCCCGCCACAGCGTGTGCTGGAAGCGCGGCCAGGGTAGCGGCAGCCGCTCCAGCAGCGTGTCGCAGCGGGCCGCGGCGTCGTCCGCGCCCGCCACGTCGAACGCCTCCAGCCGGTGGTGGCTGAAGATCATGTGCGCGAGCAGCTCGAAGTCCGGTTCCCCGGCCCGTACGGCCGCGTCGAGCAGGTCGGCGGCGATCTCCACCGGTTCGGGGGCGTGAGCGGGCAGCGCGGGCAGCGACAGGTAGCGGGCGTTGAGCATCCGCACCAGCAGGCGCGGATCGCCCAGCCGGCGGGCCATCTCGACCGCTTCGATGGCCAGGGCGTCGCGGCGCGGGTCGTCGGTCGCGTCGTACAGCTCCTCGGCCAGGACGCCGAGCAGACGGGCCCGCGTGGGGCTGTCGGTCGCGGGCAGGTCGCGCAGCGCGGACTCCAGCCGGTGCACGAGCCGCAGGTCCACCGCCTCGTACGGGTCGCGCAGCGTCCAGATCGCGGGCGCGTCGAGAGCGGTGAGAGCCCGGGCGGTCGGCTCCGGCCCCGCCGCCGCCCTGTCGGCGGCGTGGATGGCCCGGGCCCTGGCCTGCCGCGCGCCGACCGCGTCCCCGGAGTCCAGCAGCGCCCGTACCTGACCGAGCAGCAGCTCCAGATGGTCGAGCGGGTCGCCGGCGCGGGCGCCGTGCGCGGTGATCGCCCGCTTCCACCACATCGCGGCCTCCTCGTAGGCCAGGCGCAGGCCGGCCTGCTCAGCCGCCGCGCGCGCCCATCGCACCGCCTCGCCGTAGGCCGCGGGACCGGCCTCGACCGCGTGGTGCGCGATGACGGCCACGTCGGCGTTCGGCCGTGAGGACAGGGAGACCATCACGCCGCGGTGGATCGCCGCCTTGCGCAGGGGCGGGAGGTCGTGCACCAGGGTGTCCCGGACCAGGTCGTGCGCGAAGGCCATCCGGCCGTCGCGCGGGACGACCAGCCCGGCCCGGACCGCCTGGTCCAGCAGGTCGCAGATTTCCTGATCGTCAGCGGCCTCGGATCTCCCGAGAGGGGGAGCGGCTTGTGCGCGGCAGATCTCGGCGACCGCCGCGGGGTCGAAGTCACGGCCGAGTACCGCCGCGACGCCGAGCACCTCGCCCGCCCGCCGCCCGAGCGCGCCGATCCGCTGGCGGACCACGGTGGCGACCGCGTCGGGCACCGTGTCGAGCGGGCGGCCCTGGGCGAGCAACCGGACGCTTTCCCTGACGAAGAACGGGTTCCCTCCGGTACGGTCGGCCAGCCGCCTGGCGGTGACCTCGTCCACCGTCGCCTTCATGCCCGCCGCGATGGCCCGCACGGCGTCCGTGTCGAGACCGTCCAGGTGGACGCGCCGCAGGTCGTAGCGGACGAGGCGGGTCAGCAGCTCGTCCACGGGCAGCCCGGCGCCGGCGGTCCGTGACTCGTCCCGGTCGCGGAAGGCCGCCACGATCTTGAGGGGCGTCTTCGCCGCCGGCCTGCTCGTCAGCATGATCAGGTCTTTGAGCAGTTCGAGCGAGGCCGGGTCGGCCCAGTGCAGGTCGTCCAGAACGACGATCACCGGCTGGATTCGCGCCGCCGCCAGCAGCCAGTCCGCGACGGCCTGGTTGCGGCGCAGCAGCGCGGCGGAGGTCGGGCCCGCGGGCTGCTCGTCGTCAAGGAGACCGGCCAGCGCTGCCCGGTCGGCGGGCGGGTGATGGCGGACGAGCGTGTTCAGCACCCGCAGCCACGGCCACAGCGGAGGCGCCCCCCGCAGATCGAGGCAGTCGCCCCACAGCACGAGGTGGCCGAGGCCGGCGCAGTGCTCGCCGAACGCCTCCAGCAGGAAGGTCTTGCCGATGCCCGGCTCGCCGGTCACCGCGGCCACGGCCACACCGCCCTCGTCGAGCAGCTCCCGAAGGGCCGCGAGCTGCCGCTCCCGGCCGGGTACGGGCCGGCGCCGCTCGGACGGGGCCGCCGCGGACAGCACCGCGGCGGCGCGTACGGGGTCCAGGGAGTCCACCTGCCGGAGGATGTCCTCCTCCAGTGCCCGCAGCTCCGGTCCGGGGTCGAGCCCGAGCTCTTCGGCGAGCCGCTCCTTCGCCCGGCGCAGCACGGCCAGCGCATCGGCCTGCCGCCCGGTGCGGTACAGCGCCAGGGCCAGCAGACTCCACAGCCGCTCGCGCAGCGGGTGCTCGAACGTCTCCGCCTCCAACCCGCCGATCACGAGATGGGGACGGCCCAGGTCGATCAGCGTCTCGGCCCGGCGTTCGACGGCGGTCATCCGCAGCTCGCACAGCCGGGTGACCTCGGCGAGCGCCCACGGCCGGTCGGCGAACTCGTCATAGGGGACGCCGCGCCACAACCGCAGCGCCCTGTCCAGGTGGTCGAGCCTGTCCTCGGCCGACTGCACCTCGGCCCGCTCCACCAGCCCGGCGAACTCGATCGCGTCCACGTCCCCGGTGGCGAGCAGGTAGCCGGGCTGCCGCGCGACGAGGAGCTGTGGCGGCGCGCCGCGAGGCCGCTCGGGCTCCAGGACGCGGCGCAGATTACTGATGTACGAATGCAGCGTCGGCAGGGCGGTGGCCGGCGGCGATCCGTCGTACACGTCCGCGATGAGCGCATCCGTGGAGACCACGGCGCCCCGTGCCAGCAGAAGCCGGGCCAGCACCGCACGCTGGCGCCGGCCGCGCAGCTCCACCCGGCCCCGGTCATCGTCGCAAACCTCCAGCGCTCCGAGCACCCGGAACCTCACGCGCGCTGCCCCCATCGCCGATCTTCCCCCATCATCGTCTCCGCGCGCCGGCGCGCCCCACGACACCCCCGCAGATGCCACTGGCGCCGGAGCCTGCTAACCGGCCAGTGACGTCCGGCACGGCAACCCATTGTCTACAATTCCGTCAGACCGGCCGGTACGAGGTCGTTCTCCTCAGAGGCGTGTTCGAGCGCCTGCGGAGGCAGGGCGGCGCTGACGGTGGTGCCCTCGCCGGGCACGCTGTTGACGCTGAGGCCGCCGCCCAGCGCACCGAGATCGGCTCGGCTCGTCAGCAGGCGCGCCTCCAGCGCTTCGCGAGCTCTCACCGTCATGCCGCCGCCGTCATCACTGATCGTCAAGCGCAGCCCGGTGCGGGCCGTGGTGAGAGCAAAGCCGACGGTACGGGCCTGCGCGTGACCTTCGATCTCCCGCAGCACCTCGCGGATCACACGATGGACGATGGTGCGAGGGTGCCCGGCGAGGTGCGTTTTCGGCAGCGCCCACAGCTCCACCGTGATCCCGGTCCGCTCCGACCATTCCGCCAGGTGATCCTCCAGCAAACGTGAGTAGGAGGACGGGACGTCCAGACATAGCTGATCTCGTGACATGTTCTTTCTTCCTTCTGATTACACACAGCGAACAGACGCGCGCGGCCGGCGGGTCAGCAGATCCGATGAGGCCAGGGGAGCTCAGCGTCGGCTCGCCCTCGGCCATGTCGACCTGGGTGTCGGCGGCGGGATGCCGGCCGCCGTGACTCTCCGCCGCCGCGCGCATTGGTGGCCTGTGCCCTTCTCCACCTGTGTTGGTTGCCGCGTCACCGTGCCTGCGACCGTGGTCACGGCGCACAGCTCGCCGGCGGCCAGCAGCAGGGCCACGGCGTCGTCAGAGACGGTGTCGGTGTCGACGACCAGGGGAAGAGGCGGCACGATCAACCTCATCTAATCGTTTAGATCGCTGTGCAGACTCTATCTAAACGATTAGATACGAGATTGTAAAACCGTTATGGCGCCCGCGCAGACAAGCCGACGATCACCATGGCCGTGCGGCCCGCAGGGCGGGCACCTCGACCGCGGTGGCGACCCGGGCGTCGAGGTCGTCGAGCTGAACATCCTCCACCCGGTGGTAGACGGGCAGGCCGCGCTCGGTGGCGATCCGTACGTCCTCGTCGGCGCCGGTGGACTCGCCCGCCAGCCGCAGGACCGCGTCGCAGTGCCGCAGCAGGCGCTCTGCGGTGGGGTGCATGATCTGCTCGGCCACCGGGTCGGCCGGTCCGGTGCCGCCCGCACATTGGCCAGGCCGAGCCTCCTCCAGTCGGGCCGGATCGCTCGCCATCAGCTCGGGTTCATCGTTCATGCCTGAATGGCAGGCTCCAGCGATAAGAATCATCACGTTGTGGAACTATAACAGGAAATACTCGGAAAAATCAAGGGAAATCGTGCAGAATCTCCTTGGCGGGGATCGCACCTGGCACCACCGTTATCGCGGCCGTCCGCGCGCTCCCGCTCGACCTGCGCGCCACCGTCGTCACCCACGGCCCCACCGTGGCCGGCACGGAGAAGACCGGCACGGCCTCCCGTTTCGCCGTTCTGCTGTTGGCGGACGTCGCTGGAATCGTCGCCGATACCGGCGGCGAGAACGCCGCCGTAAGCTCACTCGGCGCCCCACCTATCCATGCCTGACAGTGCGGCCACAGACCGTGCACGATTCTGCATGTTTGCCCGCAGTCGCGACCAGCGCGGTCCTGCCGTTGCCGATCAGTGACGCGGCTCACCGCAGAGGTCTGATGGTTCGGGCACGTCACTCATCGAGGGCGCGGCGGCGAAGGGGCACCGGGTCGGTGGCGAAGCGCGCGGCGCGGGGCGCGCGTTCGTCCCCGAAGCGGCGGGTGAGGATGTCGTACAGCTCCGGGCGCCGTCCCTGCATCCAGCGCCGGCCCGTCGAGAGCGGCAGCAGGGTGAGATCGAGGTCGGCGACGACCAGGTCGTCGCCCGCCTTCCAGGTCTCGGCGAGGATGCGGCCGTAAGGGTCGATGATCATGGCGTTCCCGGTGCGGATCTCGCCGTCGTCCTCCCCGACGCCGTTGCTGAACACGACGAACAGCCCGTTGTCGTGCGCCCGGGAGGGCAGCCAACGCATCAGCCACTCGCGCCCGCTGGGGCCGCGCAGCTCGGCCTCGATCGCCTGCGGGTCCTGGTGCCGGCCGCGCCAGAGCGGTACGGGGATCGGCCGCATCCCGTGCGGGCTGCGGGAGTCGGTGCCACCGGTCTGGTGGGGCGCCAGCAGCACCGAGGCGCCCATCAGCGCCGTGGCCCTGACGTTCTCGACCAGGTTGTTGTCCCAGCAGATGAGGACGCCCATGCGTACGCCCCACGGCGTGTCGAAGACGGTGTAGGCGTCGCCGCTGCCGATGGCCGGGTGCTCGAAGGCGTGCAGCTTGCGGTGCCGGTGCACCCGCCCGTCCGGCAGGCAGACGGCGTAGCTGTTGAACAGCCGGCCCTCCTCGCCGGCCTCCAGGAAGCCCACCCCCGCGGCGACCCCCCGCGCGAGTGCCAGTTCGCGGACCGCGGCGACGGACGGACCGTCCACCGGCTCGGCCAGCGCCCGCAGCCGCTCGGCCGGATGCCTGCGCAGATGCCAGTACCCCAGCAGGCACATCTCGGGAAAGGCCACGACCTGGGCCCCCTGCTCCGCCGCGGCCCGCAGGTGCTGCTCGATCTGGGCCAGGTTGTACGCCTTGTCGTCGGGCCGAGGCTCGAACTGCACGCTCGCGCAGCGCAGGGCCGCCGCGGAACCGCCGCCCATGTCGTCGCTCCGTCTCATGAAGACTCTCCCATTCTCGCGTTCGGTGCACCAGCAGACCGCATCGCCCTCCCATGCGTCCAATGAATCATTTGTGGCATTCGATAGATTGGGCGAATGGACCTCGGCCTGCTCCGCGCCTTCCTCGCCGTCACCGAGCACCGTCACTACGGCCGCGCTGCCGACCGGCTCAACATCACCCAGCCGACACTCACCAAGCAGATCCAGACCCTGGAGGCGCAGGTGGGCGGCCGGCTGTTCGACCGTGGACGGCACGGCGCCACGCCCACGCGGCTGGGCGCCCTGCTGCTGCCCGAGGCGCAGTCCCTCGTCCGGCACGCCGACGCGCTCACCCAGCGGATGACGAGGATGGCACGCGGCGAGGCCGGCACCCTGACGGTCGGGTTCGGGCTGTCGAGCATCGACCTGGTTCCCCGCCTGGTCGCCGCCTTCCGGCAACGCTGTCCCGGCGCGCACGTCACCCTCGACGACATGTCCTCCCAGCAGCAGCTCGACGACATCAGGGCGGGCCGGCTCGACGTCGGCTTCGTCCGTCCGCCCCGCGAAGCCGGCTGGGAGCACCTGCCCGTGGGCACCGACCGCCTCGCCCTCGCCCATGCCGGCGAGCCTCCGCCACGGCCCGCGGACCTTCCCGGATGGGTCGCCCGCCATGACTTCCTGCAGTTGGCGCAGGTGAAAGGGCCGGGGTTGGCAGAGCAGATCGACCGCTTCTGCGACGCCACCGGGATCCGTCCCACCGTCATCCAGGAGGCGCATGACCTGCAGACCGTCCTGGCGCTGGTGGCGGCGGAGGCGGGCGCCGCGTTCGTGCCGGCCAGCGCCGCCCGCATCGCGCCGGCACCGGTCACGATCACGCCGATCGGGCATCCGGCCGCCGCGTGGCAGATCTCAGCGGTGTGGAACCGTGAGCACATGCACGCTCTGACGGCCGGGTTTCTCGCGCTGATCCGCGAACAGCGGCCGGCGACCAGCCGTGACGCACGCATGAAATAGCCGGGGCCTTCGGGGGATCAGGGGCGATGCGGCCCTGGCTCCCGCGGGGCTTCTGGGGGAGAGTAGAGCAAGATCGGCGCAGGAGGAGGCGGCAGTGCGGCTCGGATTCAGCATCGGCACCCTCGGCCCCGTGGCGGCCGGCCACGACGCCCAGCTCACGCTGGTACGCGAGGCCGAACGGCTCGGCTACGACTCGGTGTGGGCGTCGGAAGGGTACGGCGTCGACCCGGTGACCACGATGGCCTGGCTGGCGGCCGGCACCGAGCGCATCGGCCTCGGCACCGGCGTGCTCCAGGTGACCGGCCGCACCGCGATCGCGGCGGCGATGGCCGCGACCACGGTCGACCGGGTCTCGGGCGGCCGGTTCCTGCTCGGGCTCGGCGCGTCGGGACCGCAGGTGGCCGAGGGCTGGCACGGCCAGCGCTACGAGCGGCCCCTGGCCCACCTGCGCGACTATGTGGCCGTCGTCCGCACCGCGCTCGCGGGCCGCCCGGTCGAGCACGCCGGCCCGGAGATCGTGCTGCCGCTGCCGGACAGCCGGGGCAAGGCGCTGAGCATGACGGTCTCGCCCGTCCGGCAGCCGCTGCCCGTCCACCTGGCCGCCATGGGGCCGAAGGCGGTCGCGCTGGCCGGGGAGATCGCCGACGGCTGGCTGCCCATCCACTTCCCGCCCGAGCACCTCGCCGAGACGATGGAGCACCTGCGCGCCGGAGCGGCCCGCGCCGGCCGCAACGCCTCCGAGGTGGAGGTCTCGCCGATGGTCATGGCCATGGTCGACGACGACGCCGACTACGCCCGCGACCTGATCCGCCCGATGCTCGCGCTCTACCTCGGCGGCATGGGCACCCGGCAGGTCAACTTCTACAACCGGCTCGCGCACCGGCTCGGGTTCGGCCCGGCGGCGGCCCGCGTACGCGACGCCTACCTCGACGGCGACCTCGGCGAGGCGATGGAGGAGGTCCCGGACGACCTGGTCGACGCCCTGACGCTGTGCGGGACGCCCGCGCGGGTGCGCGAGCGCCTGGAGGACTACCGCAAGGCGGGCGCGACCCGGCTCATCGTCGGACTGAACGCGCCCACCGTGGACGACCGCGCCGACCAGCTCGGGTGGCTGGCCGAGCTCAACGCCTGAGCCCGGCCGACCAGGGTCACGCCCTGCCTCATGCCGGGGCGGGGGCCTGCGGCATCTCCTTCATCCGGGGGATCGGCGACATCGCCAGCACGATCATCGGCACGATCGCGCCGATCAGCGCGGCGGCCAGCACCACCGGCCGCATCCCCACGGCCTCGCCGAGCAGCCCGGCGACCAGCGCGCCGACCGGCGCGGGCACCAGCCCCATCGCCCAGATGGTGGCGATGACCCGGCCTACCAGCTCGCGCGGCGTCGCCGACTGCAGCACGGTGATGTTGTTCACCACGAACACCTGCGTGCACAGCCCGACGAGCAACTGGGAGAGAGCCAGCACGCCGATCGCCAGCCAGAGTGGCCCGCCCGCCAGCGGCACCAGGATGAGCGCGCTGTTGCCGATCACCGTGGACCAGAACATGGTGGGCCCGGGCCCGGCCCGCTTCATCAGCCGCACCGACAGCCACGCCCCGGCGATGGCCCCGACCCCGCCGACCGCGAGCACCCCGCCGACCCAGCCGGCCGGCACGCCGGGACCCTCGATCAGGTACGGGATGAGCAGCGTCTGCAGGATGCCGATGTCGAAGAAGGAGTACACGGCGCTGGCGATGGCGAGCGGCCGGACCACGGGATGGGCCATCACCCAGCCGAACCCGGCCCGGATGGCCGCGATCATGGAGCCGCCGTCGTCGGGCGGCGGCGGGTCCTCGCGCTTGCGGATGGAGACGAGGAACAGCGCAGACAGGACGTAGCTGACCGCGTCCACGATGATGACCAGCGGCGCCGACCGGGTGGCGATGAGGAACCCGGCGAGGCTCGGCCCGACCGCCTTGGACACCGAGTCGCTGAGCTGCAGCTTGCTGTTGCCGTCACCGAGGTGCTCGGGAGCCACCAGCGCCGGCAGGTACGACCGGTAGGCGATCTCGAACAGCACCCCGAAGACGCCCATCACGAGCACGACGACGTACAGCCACCACAGCGTCAGCAGGTCCATGACGAACAGCACCGGCACCGTGGCCAGCATGAACGCGCGGATGACGTCGCTCCAGATCAGCACCGGCCGCCGCCGCATCCGGTCCACCCAGACGCCGACGACGAAGAACAGCACCATCGGCAGCCTGGCCAGCGCGCCGAGCACGCCCATCTCGGCGACGGAGGCGTGCAGCCACAGGTAGGCGACGACCGGCATGGCGAGCACGGTCACCTGGGAGCCGACCAGCGACAGGCTCTCGCCGCTCCACAGCTTGAGGAAGTCGCGGTCGCGCCACAGCGTGGCTGGCTCAGTCGTGGGGGGTGAGGCCATGGTCGATGCTGCTCCTCAGTTCGGCGGCCGCGAGGGCGACCCGGGGCTCGTACATGACGGTGAAGCGCTCGCCGTGGATGGGCGAGATGCGCAGGCGGCCGGTGACGACGTCCCGCCAGCCCATGTCGTCGGGCGGCACGCCCTCGGCGGCGGGGGAGAACAGCAGCACGTCCCCGTCGTAGGGGGCGTGCCGGTAGTGGCCGACGGCGTGCGCGTTGGCGCGGAAGACCTCGACGAACCGGCGGGCCTGGCGCAGGTCGGCGGTGTCGGGCTGCAGGGTGCCGGCGCGGGAGGCGGCGTCGATCACGGCCAGCAGCCGCTCGTCGGGGTCCATCCGGTGCAGCTCGTCCAGGTCGACCTGGACGTTGCCGCCGGCCAGGGCGTGGGTGAGCAGGACGGCGTCGTCCTCCAGCGAGGCGCGCAGCACCGGCTCGTCGGCGTCGGAGTAGAACAGCACGACGAGCGGCACCTCCTCGCCCAGCTCACGCAGCCGGCGGGCGGTCTCCAGGGCGATGTTGCCGCCGATGCAGTAGCCGCCCAGCACGTACGGCCCGTGCGGCCGGACCTCCAGCAGGTGGGCGGTGTAGTCGTCCACCATCTCCGCCAGCGTGGCGTGCGGCCGCTCGCCGGGGGCGAGCCCGGCCGCCTGCACCGCGTACACGGGCTGGTCGGGGCCGAGGTGCCGGGTCAGCGGCAGATAGCGGAAGACCTGCCCGCCGAGCGCGTGGAACAGGAACACCGGGTCGCGCTCGCCGGTCGGCCGCAGTGGCACGATCCGCCGCGGCGTGCCGTCGTTGTCCTGCGGGCGGCGCAGCTCGGCGGCCAGCAGGGCGACGGTCGGCGCGGTGAGCACCGCCGACAGCGGCACCTCACGGCCCAGCTCCTTGCGCAGCCGCATGGTGAGGCGCAGGGCCAGCAGGGAGTGGCCGCCGAGGGCGAAGAAGTCGTCGTGCACGCCGATCGCGTCGACGCCGAGCGTCTCCTCCCACAGGGTGGCGAGCCGGGCCTCGAACGGGTCGCGCGGCGGCAGGTACGGTGCCCGCCCGCTCTCGCCGGGATCGGGCAGCGCGGCCCGGTCGAGCTTGCCGTTGGCGGTGACGGGCAGCGCGTCCAGCCGTACCCAGGTGGAGGGGACCATGTGCTCGGGCAGCCGCCTGCGCAGCGCCGGGGCGGGATCGACCGGCCCGTCGCCCTCGGGGACGACGTAGCCGACGAGCCGGTCGCCGCGCAGCACGACGACGGCCGCGCGGACGGCGGGGTCGGCGGCCAGCAGCGCCTCGATCTCGCCGAGCTCGACCCGCTGGCCGCGGATCTTGACCTGGAAGTCGGTCCTGCCGAGGTACTGGACCTCGCCCGAAGGCAGCCAGCGGGCCACGTCGCCGGTCCGGTAGAGGCGGGCGCCGGGCGGCCCGTACGGGTCGGGGACGAACCGTTCGGCGGTGAGCGCGGGCCGGCTCACGTAGCCGCGGGCGAGCTGCACGCCGCCCAGGCAGAGCTCGCCCGGGGTGCCGACGGGCACGCGGCGGCCGTCCGGGCCGAGCACCTCCAGGCGGGTGTTGGCGACGGGCCGGCCGATGGGCACCAGCGGCTCGCCCGGCTCGTACGGATGCCAGGTGACGTCCACGGCCGCCTCGGTGGGCCCGTACAGGTTGTGCAGCCCGGTGCCCGGCAGCCGGTCGTGGCAGCGCGCGGCCAGCTCCGCGCCCAGGGCCTCGCCGGAGCAGATGAGCCGGCGCAGCGGCGGCAGCTCGGGCTCGTCCAGGAACAGCTCCAGCATGGACGGCACGAAGTGCATGGTGGTGACGCCGTGGGCGGCGGCGAGCCCGGCCAGCCTGGCGCCGTCGCGGTGCGCGTCCGGCTCGGCGACCACCAGCCCCGCGCCGGTCATCAGCGGCCAGAACAGCTCCCACACCGACACGTCGAACGACAGCGGCGTCTTGTGCAGCACGCGCTCGTCCGTGCCCAGCCCGAACGCCTCCTGCATCCAGCGCAGCCGGTTGACGATCGCCCGGTGGGACACGCCGACGCCCTTGGGCCGGCCCGTGGACCCCGAGGTGAAGATCACGTACGCGAGCGCGTCGGGAGGCACCCGCACCGGCGGCCGGTCCTCCTCCCCGAGGCCGTCGAGGGACAGGGCGACCCCCTCGGGAAGGCCCGCCGCGCCACCGGTCAGCACTGTGCGCGCCCCCGCGTCCTCGATCATGTACGCCACCCGCTCCGCCGGCAGCCCCGGCTCCAGCGGCAGGTAGGCGGCCCCGGCCCCGAGCACGCCGAGCAGGGCGGGCAGCAGGAGGGGGCCGCGTTCGAGATGGACGCCGACGACGTCGCCGGGCCGGACCCCGGCCGCCGCCAGCCGCGCGCTGACGGCCCCGGCCCGCCCGGCCAGCTCCCGGTAGCTGATCCACGTGCCGTCGTAGCAGACGGCGGGCGCGTCGGGGGTGCGCGCCGCCTGCTCGGCGATCAGCTCGTGCAGCGTCGCCTCCGGCCAGTCGCGGGCGGTGGCGTTCCAGCCGTCGATCGCGGCGGCGTCCCGCCCCAGGTACGGCTCGGCGGGCCGCGGATCCGCGGCCGGATCGGCGGCCTGGCCGAGCGCGGTCAGGTAGTGCTCGCCGATCCGCGCGATCTGCCCGGCCCCGAACTGCCCCCGGTCGTAGGTGAGGGTCAGGTCGAAGCCGCCGTGCTCGCGCGAGCGGCTGAACGCGGCGGCGAACGGCACGTCGGTCTGCTCGAAGAAGTCCTGTCCCACGATTTCGACGCCGGGACCGGCCCCCGGCAGGCCCTGGTAGACGTGGAAGTCGCGGAAGTCGAACAGCACGTCCAGCAGCGGGGACCGGCCCGCGTCCCGCTGGATCTCGAACAGCGGGTAGCGCCGGTGCGGCAGCAGCGCCACCTCCGCCTCGAACACCTGCCGCGCCAGCGCCGCCCACGTCGGCGCGGTCACGTCCAGGCGCAGCGGCACGGTGTTGAGGAACAGCCCGAGCACCTCCTCGCCGGCCTCGCGCTCCGGCCGGCTGTGCGTGACCAGGCCGGTCATCACCTCGCTCGCGCCCGTCACCAGCGCGAGCACCCGCAGGTGGGCGGCCAGCAGCAGGGTGCGCAGCGGCACCGCCAGCTCCCTGGCCGCCGCGCCGAGCCGCTCCAGCAGCTCCGCGGGCAGCGGCAGCCGCAGCACCTCGGCCCCCGGCTCGCCGTGCGGGCCGTGCGAGCGGTGCGAGCCCGGCAGGCCCGGCAGGCGCGGCAGCCGCGTGTCCGGCGCGTCCGCCACCCGCTCCCGCCAGAACGCGCGCGTCTCCGGCGCGGCCACGGCGGCGCGCTCGTCGGCCACCAGCTCGCGGAAGGCCGCGCCGGGCGGGGCGACCGGCAGCGGCTCGCCGGTCAGGTGCCCGTGGTAGCGCCGCAGCAGCTCGGTGACCAGGGCCGCGACGCTCCACCCGTCCAGGATGGCGTGGTGGAAGCTCAGGCTGAACGCGAACAGCTCCGCGGCCAGCACGTGCACGTGCGCGCGGGCCAGCGGCGGCGACGCCCAGTCGAACGGCCGCCGCTTCTCCGCCTCCGACCACGCCGCCAGCCGCCGCCCGGCCTCCGGGTCGCCGGACAGGTCCGTCACCTCCAGCGGCAGCGTGGCCGCGCGGTGCACGAGCTGCAACGGCTCGCTGAACCCGGTCAGGTCGAACGAGGTGCGCAGCACGGGATGGCGGGCGGTCACCTCGGCGAGCGCCGCGCGGAACGCCCCGGCGTCGAACCGGCCGCGCAGCGTGATCGTGGTCAGGTCGTGGTAGGTGGCGGCGTCCGGCTCGTACGCGCTGTGGTAGAGCATCCCCGCCTGCAGCGCGGCCAGAGGGTAGGCGTCCTCCAGGCCGCGCGCGGCTCCCGTCGTCACGGTCATCGCGCCTCGCCTTCCAGCAGTCGTGCCAGGTCCTCGGGGTTGAGCAGGCCGAACGGCCGCTCCGGTGGGGCTTGCGCGGGCTCACTCGCCGGTGCGGTGCCCAGCCGCCCGGCCAGCTCCCTGACGGTCTGGTGGCGGAAGAGCTGCTCCAGCCGGACCGCGTACCCGGCCTCGCGCAGGCGGGCGACCACCTTGAGGCTGCGGATGGAGTCGCCGCCGACGGCGAAGAAGTTGTCGTGGGCCGAGACCCGCTCCAGCCCGAGCACGCCGCGCCAGGCGGCGGCGACCGCCCGCTCGGCTTCCCCCTCCGGTTCGGCGTGCCCGGCGGACTCGGCGGCGCGCGGGTCGGGGAGCGCGTTCCTGTCGAGCTTGCCGCTGCGGTTGAGCGGCAGCTCGGCGAGCACCGTCCACGTCCTCGGGATCAGGTGGTCGGGCAGCGTGTCCCGCAGCGGCGCCTCCCATCCGCCGCCGGGATCGGCCGGGTCGGCGGGCACCACGTACCCGGCCAGGCGCAATCCGGCGGGGTCGGCGACGGCGCGGACGGCGGCGGCGCGCACGCCCGGCAACGCCGCCAGCGCCGCCTCGATCTCGCCGAGCTCGACCCGCATGCCGCGGATCTTCACCTGGTGGTCGGCGCGGCCGAGGTATTCGATCTCGCCGTCGGGCCGCCACCGGGCCAGGTCGCCGGTGTCGTACAGCCGGCCGCCCGGCGGGCCGTACGGGTCGGGGACGAACCGCTCGGCCGTCAGCGCCGGTCGGCCCACGTAGCCGCGGGCGAGCTGCACGCCGCCGATCCACAGGGTGCCCGGCACCCCGACGGGAACCCGGTTCATGCGCTCGTCGAGGATCTCCAGCCGGGTGTTCGGCACCGGCCGCCCGATCGGGACCGCCCGCTCGCCCGGCTCGTACGGATGCCAGGTGACGTCCACGGCCGCCTCCGTCGGCCCGTACAGGTTGTGCAGCGAGGCGCCGGGCAGCGCGGCGGCGAAGCGGGCGGCGAGGCCGGCGCCCAGCGCCTCGCCCGAGCAGACCACGGTGCGCAGCGCGCCGAGCCGCGCGCCCAGGCCGGGCTCGGCGAGGAAGGCGTCCAGCATCGACGGCACGAAGTGCACCGTGCTGACCGACTCGCGCTCCAGCAGGTCCGCCAGGTAGGCGGGGTCGGCGTGCCCGCCGGGCCTGGCGACCACGAGCCCCGCCCCGGTCATCAGCGGCCAGAACAGCTCCCACACCGACACGTCGAACGAGTACGGCGTCTTCAGCGCCACCCGGTCGTCCCCGGTGAGCCGGAAGGCGTCCTGCATCCAGCGCAGCCGGTTGACGATCGCCCGGTGCGAGACGCCGACGCCCTTGGGCCGGCCCGTGGACCCCGAGGTGAAGATCACGTACGCCAGGTCGTCCGGATGCGGCCGGACGCCGAGCGGCCCGCCGTCCTCGGCGGCGATCGCCCCGGCGTCCCGGTCGAGCAGCACCGCCGGGTCCGGCAGCCGGTGGGCGAGGGCCCCGGTCGTGACGGTCAGCCGCGCGCCCGCGTCGGCCAGCATGCCCGCCAGCCGCCCGGCCGGATGGTCCGGCTCCAGCGGCAGGTACGCCGCCCCGGCCGCGACCACCGCGTGCACGGCGACCACGAGGTCCGCCCCGCGCTCCAGGCACACCCCGACGACCTCCCCGGGGCCCGCGCCGAGCGCCCGCAGCCGCCTGGCCAGCCGGTTCACCCGGCCGGCGAACTCGGCGTAGCTGGTCCAGCCGCCGTCGCAGCCGACGGCGGGCGCGTCCGGGGTGCGGGCGGCCTGCGCGGCCAGCAGCTCCGGCAGGGTCGCGTCAGGGACGGCCGCGCCGGTGTCGTTGGCCCGCCGGATGAGCTCCAGCTCGGCCGGCGTGAGCAGCGGCAGGTCGGCGACCGGCCGGTCCGGCTCGGCGAGCGCGGCGGCGAGCAGGGCGCGGAAGTGGTCGGCGAAGCGCTCCATCCGGTCGTGGTCGAACAGGTCCGTCGCGTAGTGCAGCACGCCCGTGAGCCGGTCGCCGGCCTCCTCGATCACCAGGTGCAGGTCCGCCTGCGTCACCCCCGGATCGACGTCGAGGGTGCGCAGGGCGATCCCGGCGACGTCCGGCGGCGCGGGCGGCACGTTCTGGTAGGCGAGCATCACCTGGAACAGCGGGTTGCGGGCCAGGTCACGCTCCTCGGCCAGCTCCTGCACCAGCACCTCGAACGGCAGCTCGGCGTGCTCGTGCCCGTCCAGCACGCGCTCGCGCACGCGCGCCAGCAGCTCGGCGAAGCTCGGATCGCCGGACAGGTCGCCGCGCAGCACCAGCGTGTTGAGGAAGAGCCCGGCCAGCTCCTCGACGTCCGGATGGGACCGGCCCGAGACCGGCGTGCCGACGGGGATGTCGGTCCGGCCGGTGTAGCGGGCCAGCACCGCCTGGAACGCGGCCAGCACCACCATGAACGGCGTCACCTGCCGCTCCAGCGCCAGCGCGTGCGCCGCCGCCGTCGTCTCCGCGTCGATCGGGAACGTCAGCCGCCGCCCGTCCCCGCTCGCCCGCCCCTGCCGCTGCCAGTCGGCGGGCAGGTCCAGGCCGCCGGGCAGCCCGTCGAGCGCGTCCTTCCAGTACGCCAGGTCCGCCGACCGCTCCGCGACCCGCTCCCGGTGCCAGGCGGCGAAGTCCAGGTAGCGGGCGGGCAACGCCGGCAGCTCGGCGGGGGAGCCGGCGACCCGGGCGCGGTAGAGCTCCATCAGGTCGCGCAGCAAAATCGACAGGCTCCACCGGTCGGCGACGACGTGGTGCAGGGTGAGGTACAGGTCGTGCTCGTGCGCGCCGCGCCGGACCAGCGCGGCCCGCGCCAGGGGCCCGGCGGCCAGGTCGAAACGGTGCCGCGCCTCCTCCCGGCCCACGTCCTCGCCGGAAAGGACGGCCACCCGGGGCCTGCGGTCGCCCTCGCGCAGGACGGGCTCGCCGTCCTCGTCCGCGACGACCAGACGCAGGGCGTCGTGCCGGTCCACCAGGTTGTCGAACGCGGCCGTCAGCGCGGCCACGTCCAGCGGGCCGGTCAGCCGCTCCGCCCAGGCGACGTTGTAGGCCGGGTTGCCGGGGTCGAGCTGGTCGAGGAACCACAGGCGGGCCTGCGCGTGCGAGGGCCGTACCGGCCCGGCGGGCGCGGGCGGGATCGGCTCCGGCTTGCCGCCCGCGCCGCCGAGGAGCGGGGCGAGGGCCGCGACGGTCGGGGTCGCGAAGCAGCGCCGCAGCGTCACCTCGGCCCCGTACGCCTCCCGCAGCCGCACCACCAGCCGCATGGCCAGCAGCGAGTGCCCGCCGAGGGCGAAGAAGTCGTCCTCCACCCCGAAGTCGTCGCGGCCGAGCAGCTCGGCCCAGACGCCGTGCAGGACGCGCTCGCCGGGCGTGCGCGGCGCCACGAATCCTGCGCTCTCCGTCGTGGCCCGTGGCGGGGGGAGCGCGTTGCGGTCGAGCTTGCCGCTGGGCAGGACGGGGAGGTCGGTGAGGGTGACGAAGGCGGCGGGGATCATGCTGTCGGGGAGGCGGGCGCGCAGGTGGGCGCGTAAATCGTTCTCGTCGGTGGCGCCGGTGGTGTAGGCGACGAGTCCGCGTCCGCCGGGGGCGTCGTCGCGTACGGTGACGACGGCGCGGTGGACGGCGGGGTGTTCGGTGAGGACGGCGGCGATCTCGTCGGGTTCGATGCGGACGCCGCGGATCTTGACCTGGTGGTCGAGCCGCCCGAGGTATTCGAGGTGGCCGTCGGGGTGGCGGCGGACGAGGTCACCGGTGCGGTAGAGCCGTCCGCCGGGCGGCCCGAACGGGTCGGGGACGAACCGCTCGGCGGTGAGCGCGGCCCGCCGGTGGTAGCCGCGGGTGACCCCGGCCCCGCCGAGCAGCAGCTCGCCGGGCACCCCGACCGGCACCGGCCGCAGCTCCCGATCCACCACGTACGCCGTGGTGTTGGCGACCGGCCGGCCGATCGAGCCGCCCCGCCCGTCGGTGACCCGCCGCCTGGTGGACCACACGGTGGTCTCGGTGGGGCCGTACAGGTCCCACACCTCGCCGGCGACGCCGAGCAGGCGGTCGGCGAGCGGGCCGGGCAGCGCCTCGCCGGTGCTGATCACGCGCGGCACCCCGTGGGCGAGCGCGGGCAGCAGCCCCTCCAGGACCGACGGCGTGGCCTGCACGGTGTGCAGCCCGCCGCGCCGGATCAGCTCGTGCACCCGCTCGACCTCGGTCGCCGAGGCGAGCACGACCGTCCCGCCGGTGACCAGCGGGCCGAAGAGCTCGATCATCGCGATGTCGAACGACACCGACGTCAGGAACAGGAACCGCGCGCCCGGCTCCAGTCCGGGCTGCTCGCGCACGTCGCCGAGCAGGCTCACCAGCCCCCGGTGCGGCACCACGACGCCTTTGGCCCGGCCGGTGGAGCCGGAGGTGTAGATCAGGTACGCGGCCTGATCCGGATGGAACGCCGGCTCGGGCCCCGGACCGGCCTCCCAGGTCGCCTGGTCCAGGAGGAGGACCCGCGCGGTGCCCGGCAGGCGGTCCCGCAGAGCCGCGACGGTGAGCACCAGGGCGGCGCCCGAGTCGGTGACGAGCTCCTCCAGGCGGCCAGGCGGGTACCCGGGGTCCAGCGGCACGTAGCAGCCGCCCGCCTTCAGCACGGCCAGCAGCGCCACCACCAGGCCAGGGTCGCGCGGCAGGCACACGCCGACCCGCGTCTCCCCGCCGACGCCGAGCGCCCGCAGCTCGGCGGCCAGGCCGTTCGCGCGGGACTCCAGCTCCGCGTACGTGAGCACGGCCCCGTCCTCGCCCTCGACGGCGCACGCGCCGGGCGAGCGGGCGGCCTGCTCGGCGACCAGGTGGTGGATGCCGCGCTCCGGGTAGGGGACGGCGGCGCCGTTCCAGGCGTGCAGGGTGTCGTGGAGCTCGGTCGCGTCCATGAGCGGCAGCTCCGACAGCCGCAGGTCCGGCGCGGCGACGGCGGCCCCCAGCAGCGTGCGCAGGTGCGCGGCCAGGCGGCCGGCCCGGTCGTCGTCGAACAGGTCCGTCGCGTAGTCCAGCACGCACAGCAGCGAGCCGTCCTGGCGCTCCTCCACGATCAGGTCCAGGTCGAACATGGCGGTGCCGGGCCGCACGTCCAGGCGTTCCAGGCGCAGGCCGGGCAGCTCGGCCGGCGGCGCGGGCGTGTTCTGGTAGGCGAGCATGACCTGGAAGAGCGGGTTGCGGGACAGGTCCCGGCCGCTCGACAGCTCCTCCACCAGCGTCTCGAACGGCAGCCCCGCATGGTCGAACGCGTCCAGCGTCCGCTCCCTGGCGCGGCGTACCAGCTCGGTGAAGGCCGGGTCGCCGGACAGGTCGCCGCGCAGCACCACCGTGTTGAGGAACAAGCCGACGGTCTGGTCCAGGGAGGCGTCCGGCCGCGTGGAGACCGGCGTGCCGATCGGGATGTCGGGCTGCCCGGTGTAGCGGGCGAGCAGCGCCTGCAACCCGGCGAGCAGCACCATGAACGGCGTGGCGCGCTGCCCGGCGGCAAGGGCGCGCAGGCCGGCGGTGAGCTCGGCGTCCAGCTCGAACAGCAGGCGGCGGCCCCGGTTCGACTGCATCGGCGGTCGCGGCCGGTCGGCGGGCAGATCGAGCGCGTCGGGCAGGCCGCCGAGCGCCGCCCGCCAGTAGGCCAGGTCGCGCTCCCGCGACGGGCGGTCGCGCTGCCAGGCCACGTAACCGGCGTACGGCGCGGGCGGCGGAGGCATCGGCTCGCCGCTGTAGAGCCGGAACAGGTCGCGGAACAGGATCGCCACCGACCAGCGGTCGGCCAGGATGTGGTGCAGGGTCAGGATCAGCCGGTGCTCGCCGGGTGCGACGCGCAGCAGGCGGGCCCGGGTCAGCGGGCCGGCGCTCAGGTCGAAGGCGAACCGGGCCTCCTCGCGGGCGGCGGCGTCGGCCTCGGCGGCCGACATCTCCTCGACCCGCAGCACGGGCCGCACCGGGCCGGGGCCCTGCCGGGGCTCGCCGTCACGGGTCCCGACGACATGGGCCAGGATCGGGTGCCGCTCCACGAGCGCGTCGAACGCCGCCGCCAGCGCGGCCGCGTCCAGATCGCCCACGATCCGGTAAGCCCATGACAGGGTGTAGGCCGGATTGCCCGGATCAAGCTGATCGACCACCCAGAGCCGCCGCTGCGCATCAGACAGCGCCCCGTCTGCTGGAGCCCCGTCGGGGAGCGTCCCGCCCGGCGATGCCAGTGCTCCGCCCGCCGGCGCCTCGGCAGGGGACTCGGCGTCCGGGCCGGGTCGCTTCCCCGCGCGGGCGCGCGCGAGGCGGGCCTCCAGTGCGGCGCGCTGTTCCGGGCTGAGCCCGGCCAGCCGCGCCCGTACCCCGTTCGCGTCGCTCACCGCTCCTCCTCCAGCAGTTCCAGCAGGCCGGCCTCGCTCAGCCCTTCTTCGAGCACCGCCAGCGCCTGCTCCTCGACGGTCGTCGCGTCGAAGCAGCGCCGCAGCGGCAGCTCCACCCCGAACGCCGCGTCGATCCGCCCGATGAGCCGCACCACGAGCAGCGAGTGCCCGCCGAGGGCGAAGAAGTCGTCCGTCACCCCGACCCGCTCCCGCCCCAGCAGCTCGGCCCAGATGCCGGCCAGCGTCTCCTCCATCGGCGTGCGCGGCGCCACGAACCCCCCGCTCTCCGTCGTGGCCTGCGGCGGGGGGAGCGCGTTGCGGTCGAGCTTGCCGCTGGGCAGGACGGGGAGGTCGGTGAGGGTGACGAAGGCGGCGGGGATCATGCTGTCGGGGAGGCGGGCGCGCAGGTGGGCGCGTAAATCGTTCTCGTCGCCGGTGCCGGTGGTGTAGGCGACGAGTCCGCGTCCGCCGGGGGCGTCGTCGCGTACGGTGACGACGGCGCGGTGGACGGCGGGGTGTTCGGTGAGGACGGCGGCGATCTCGTCGGGTTCGATGCGGACGCCGCGGATCTTGACCTGGTGATCGAGCCGCCCGACGTACTCCAGCTGACCGTCCGCATGACGGCGGACGAGATCGCCTGTGCGGTAGAGCCGTCCGCCCGGCGGCCCGAACGGGTCGGGGACGAAGCGTTCGGCGGTGAGCGCGGCCCGCCGGTGGTAGCCGCGGGTGACCCCCGCCCCGCCGAGCAGCAGCTCGCCGGGCACCCCGACCGGCACCGGCCGCAGCTCCCGATCCACCACGTACGCCGTCGTGTTCGCCAGCGCCTCCCCGATCAGCATCACGTCAGGGGAGCGCGGCACCCGGTACGCCGTGGACCAGATGGTCGTCTCCGTGGGCCCGTAGAAGTTCCACAGCTCCCCGGCGACCTCCAGCAGCCGCGCCGCCAGTGCGACGGGCAGCGGCTCGCCGCCCAGGACGACGCGCGGCACCCCCGGCGGCAGGTGCTCCACCGCCAGGCTCGCCACCGACGGGGTGAGCTGCACCAGGTCCGCGTCCTCGGCGGCCCGGCGGAGCTCCTTGGGGGTGCGGGCGGCGTCCTCGGGCGCGATCACGAGCGTGCCGCCGGACAGCAGCGGCGTGAAGATCTCCAGCGCCGCGATGTCGAACGACAGCGACGTCAGATACAGCGCGCTGCCGCCGCCCAGCCGCCGGATCACGTCCGTGACCAGGTTGACCACGCCCCGATGCGGCACCTGCACCCCTTTGGGCCGCCCGGTGGAGCCGGAGGTGTAGATCAGGTAAGCGAGGTGATCGGGCCCCACCGACGACACCGGAGCCGTGGGCCGCGCCGGCTCGGGCCCGTCCAGCAGCAGCGCCGGCGGACGCTCCACCGGCAGCCGGTCGAGCTGCGCCGACTCCGTGACCAGCAGCGCCGCGCCGGAGTCGGCCAGCAGGTACGCCAGCCGCTCCGCCGGGTACGCCGCGTCCAGCGGCAGGTAGCACCCGCCCGCCCGCAGCACCGCGAGCAGCGCGACGACCTGGGGCACCCCGCGCGGCAGGCACAGCGCCACGCACGTCTCGGCCCGCACGCCCGCCGCCGCGAGCCGCCCGGCCAGCGCTCCGGCGCGGGCGTCCAGCTCGGCGTAGGTCAGCTCCTCGCCGTCCGGCCCGCGCACCGCCACCGCGCCGGGCGTGCGCGCCGCCTGCTCGGCGACCAGCTCGTGCAGGGTCCGCTCCGGGTACGCCGCCGCCGTGCCGTTCCAGCGGGTCAGCAGCTCGTGCCGCTGCGCCGCCGTCATCAGCGGCAGCTCCGACAGCCGCGTGCCGGGATCGGCGGCGGCGGCCTCCAGCACGAGCTGGTACGCCTCCGCCAGGCGGGCGATCGTGGCGGCGTCGAACAGCTCGGTGCTGTACTCGAAGTAGACGCCGGCGCCGTCGGCGGTCCTGACGACGTCCACGTTCAGGTCGAGCTGGGCGGTGCCGTTCGGGAACTGGCCGCGCGTGCTCATCGGCAGCAGGTTGAACCCCACCTGGTAGAGCGGCGTGCGGCTGGTGTCGCGTACCGGCTGGAGCGCTTCCACCAGCCGGTCGAACGGCGCCTCGGCGTGGTCGAGCGCGTCCAGCACGGTCTCGCGCACCCGATCCAGCAGCTCGCCGAACTCCGGGTCGCCGCCGAGGTCGGTACGCAGCACCAGCGTGTTGACGAACATGCCGAGCAGCGGCTCGAACTCCGGCAGCTCGCGCCCGGCCACCGGCGTGCCGACCACGACGTCGTGCTGGCCGGCGTACCGGGACAGCACCGCCTTCAGCCCCGCGAGCAGCACCATGAACAGCGTCGCCCCGCGCCGCCTGGCCAGCGCTTCGAGCGCGCCGGTCAGGCCGGCGGGCAGCGCCAGGTGGTGCTCGGCCCCGGCGTGCCCGCGCACCGCCGGGCGGGGCCGGTCCGTGGGCAGCCCGAGGTCGGCCGGCAGGCCGGCGAGCCGGTCCCGCCAGTGGCCGAGCTGGGCGGCGAGCACCCCGCCCGCCAGGTGCTCGCGCTGCCAGGCGGCGTAGTCGGCGTACTGGACGGGCAGCTCGGGCAGCCGGGGCGGCCTGCCCTCGGCCCAGGCCGCGTCCAGCTCCTCCAGCTCCGCCGCGAAGTTCGTGGCCGAGCGGGCATCGAACACGGCGTGGTGCACCACGAACACCAGCCGCTGCGCGGCCCCGCCCGGCATCCGCACCAGGTGCGCCCGCCACAGCGGCGCCCGCTCCAGCGCGAACGGCCGCCGCGCCAGCTCCCGCGCCAGCGCGCCGAACTCGCGCTCGGCCCGCTCGGGCGGCAGGCCGCGCAGGTCGGTCCGGGGGAGTGCGACCGGCAGCTCGACCTGGACGACCTGGACGAGCTCCCCGTCCTCGACCGCGAGGGCGGTGCGCAGCGTCTCGTGCCGCCGGACCAGCTCGCGCAGCATCCGCTCGCAGCGGTCCGGATCGTCCCGTTCGGGCAGCTCGATCACGGCGTTGATGTGGTACGCGGGCGCGCCGGGATCGAGCCGCGCCAGGAACCACAGCCGTTCCTGGGCGAACGAGGCGGGAAAGGCGTACGTGCCGGTCACCTGGGCCGCTCCTCTACTGCCCCAGGGCCTCGCGCAGGCTGCGCGGGCGCATGTCGGTCCAGACCCGTTCGACGTGGTCGAGGCAGTCCTGCTTCGCCCCCGAGAAGCCTTCCTCCCGCCAGCCCGCGGGCAGCGGGCGGTCGGCGAACCAGATGGAGTACTGCTCCTCGTCGTTGACCACGACCTTGTACGTGCCGTCCGTCATGTCAGCGCCTTTCCTCTCGGGGCAGCCTGGTGATCGTCGCGGGCCGTGCGGGGGCGTCCTCGCCGCGCAGCTCCTCCACCAGCGCGGCCATCCCGGCCACGGTGGGCACCTGGAAGAGGCTGCGCATCGGCAGCCGGACGCCGATCTTCTTCCTGATGAGCGCGATGAGCTGGACCGCCACCAGCGAGTTGCCGCCCAGCTCGAAGAAGTCCTGCTCGACGCTGACCCGGCGGGCGCCGAGCACCTCGCCCCACAGCCCGGCGAGCGTGCTCTCCAGGTCGTTGCGCGGGGCCACGTGGTCGTCGTCGGCGGCGCCGCCGTCGCCGGTCGCGGCGGCGGCGTCCAGCTCGTCGGCCACGGTGTCCTGGGTCAGCTCACGCACCCCGGCCACGAACTCGGGCAGCGCGGTGGCGTTCACCACGACCTGGCTGCCGAGCCCGGCGGCGAGCAGCCGGCGGAACGCCTCGGCGCCGTCGGCGGGCGGGATGCCGCGCCTGGCCCCGTCGAGGTCGAGGGCGACGCCCGCGGTCGCGGACTCCTCCTTGACCGGCACGGCCTCGGCGGCGTTCCTGGCGCCCTCGCCGACGGTCCTGGTCATCGACTGCCGGTCCACGCGCCGCAGCACGAAGTCGGAGATGTCCACCACGGGCTCGCCGGCGTCGTCGTACAGGGTGAGGTCGGCGGCCAGCACCTCGCCGCCGCCGGTGTCGCGCAGCCGCGCGTGGCTCCACAGCGTGGCGGGCAGCGGGCCGCGCACGGTGATGCGGCCGTAGCCGAGCGGCAGGTAGCTGTGCTCGCCGGAGACGGCCACGAACGCGGTCGCCTCGTCCAGCAGCGCCGGGTGCAGCGGCAGCGCGGCCAGCTCGGCGGCCACGTCGGGGACGGCCACCAGGTGGGCGAGCTGCTCGTCGCCGCCGAGCCGCACCTCGCGCAGGCTGCGCCAGCGCGGCCCGAAGGTGACCAGCCCGGACGCCGAGGCGAACGGGTCGGCCGCGCCGGAGCCGTACGTGCAGCGGGCCCGCACCTCGGCCAGGTCCGCGGCGGGCTCGCCGGCCGC
The DNA here is from genome assembly GCF_041402765.1 of Nonomuraea sp. AD125B. Lineage (NCBI taxonomy): Bacteria > Bacillati > Actinomycetota > Actinomycetes > Streptosporangiales > Streptosporangiaceae > Nonomuraea > Nonomuraea sp. AD125B. Next base: position 219,387 of record NZ_JBGLOU010000010.1, read on the forward strand.
CACCCACGCCGCCGAGCCGCGCGCGTGCGTCACCGGCTCGCCGCCGGCGGAGCTGACCACCTCGAAGTCCATGCCGTCGCCCGCCGGGGTGAGCAGCACCCGCAGCTCCGCGCTGGTGCCCTCGGCGACCGGCAGCGGCGCGACGAAGGCGACGTCGCGCAGCTCGATCGCGTGACCGGGCCCGGGGCTCGGCACGGCCGCCTCGAACGCCGCCCGCGCCGTCTCCAGGTAGCCGGTGCCCGGCATCACCGGCACCCCGGCCACCCGGTGCTCGCCGAGCACCCAGTGCGTCTCCGGCGACAGGGTGGCGGCGTACCAGGGGCGGCGGCCGGCGCTCTCGTGCCGGTGCCCGAGAATCGGGTGCTCCAGCCGGGTGACCCGGTCGCCGCGCTGCAGGGCGCGGAACGCCACCGGCGCGGCCACCTCGGCGGCCATGCCGACCTCCAGCCAGGCCCCCCAGTTCACCGACACGACCCGGCCCGGCCAGACGTGCGCGTACGCGTCCATGAACGCGTTGGCCCCGCAGTAGTCCACCTGGCCGAACCCGCCCGCCACGGCGGTCACCGAGGAGCAGAGCAGCACGAAGTCGAGCGGCAGGTCGCCGAACACCTCGCGCAGCGCCGCCGTCCCCGCGAGCTTGGGCCCCATGACGGCGTCGGCGGCCCCCCGCTCCTTGACCTCGGCCATGCCGCCGCCGGGCACCCCGGCCGCGTGCACGATCCCGTCGATCCGGCCGAACCTGGCGAGGGCGTCGTCCCGGACCCGGCGCAGCGACGCGGGGTCGGTCACGTCGGCGGACAGCACGACCACCTCGGCGCCCGCCCGCTCCATCCGGCGGACGGCGGCCACCGCGCGCCTGGTCCGCTCCGGCGCGCCGTCGAGCGCGTCCCACTCCTCGCGGGGCGGCAGCCCGGTCCTGCCGAGCAGCACCAGCCTGGCCCCGGCGCGCCGGGCCAGGTCCTCGGCCAGCGTCAGGCCGATGCCGCCGAGGCCGCCGGTGATCACGTACACGCCGTGCCGGCGCAGCGGGTCGTCCTGCGGCGGCAGCGGCACCGGCGCGAACGCGCGCACCCAGCGGCGGCCGGCGCGCAGTGCGACCGGGGACGGCGGCACGCCCTCCTCCGGCTCGCCGGGCTCGGCGGCCAGCTCCGCCAGCACCTTCGCGGCGTCGTACGGCCCCGGCTCCAGATCGACGTGCCGGGCCGTCAGCCAGCGGGCCTCCAGCGGGACCACGCCCGTGATCCCGGCGACCGTGGCGTGCTCGGGCCGCGACACGTCCCCGCCGATGACGCCCTGCGTGCCGGCGGTCACGATGTCCAGGTGGACCGGCGTCTCCCGCTCGGCCCCCGCCATCGCCTGCACCAGCGCCAGCAGGCTGTGGAAGCCGAGCTCCTGGGCCGCGGTGACCTGCTCGGCGGTCGCGGCCGGAGCGCCGTCCAGCGCCCAGGCGTGCACGACGCGGGCCGGCACGCCGGTCGCGGCCAGCAGCGCCTCGTAGTCGTCACGCTCGGCCGGCCGGACGGTGACCGTCCCGTCGGGGCCGACGCCGTACGCCTCGCCCGGCACCACCCGGACCGCGTCCGCGCCGGCCGCCCGCAGCCCGTCCAGCAGCGGCCCGGCGGCCGGTCCCGCGAACACCAGGCAGCGCAGCCCGGCGAGCGCCGCCGTCCCGGCCGGGGCGACGGGCTCCTGCCGCCAGGCCGGCACCGAGAACCACTCCTCCAGCGGCAGCGCCCCCGCGCGCGGCGGCCGGGGGAAGACCAGCTCGGGATCGAAGTCGGTGCGCACCCAGTGCTCGGCCCGCTCGTACGGGTACGCAGGCAGCGGCACCCGGCGGGCGGGCTCGGCCAGCGCGTCGGTGTCCAGCGGCACGCCCGCCGTCCACAGCGCCCCGGCCGTCGCGTACAGCACCTCCAGGTCGGACTTGCCGTCGGCGGGGCCGGGCAGGCTGGCCAGCGGGCGCGGCGCCGTCTTGGGGAGCTGGTTGCGCGCCAGCCCGGCGAGCTGCCGTCCCGGGCCGCACTCCACCAGCCGCCACTCGCCCTCGGCGGCGAGCGTCGCCACGCAGTCGCCGAACCGGACGGCCTCGCGCACGTGCCGCGTCCAGTAGGCGGGGTCCGTGGCCTGCTCGGCGGTGATCCAGGTGCCGGTGACGTTCGACAGGAACGGCAGCGCGGGCGCGTGCCTGGCCGCGGCGGCGACCGCCTCGTGGAAGTCGCCGAGAATCGGGTCCATCATCGCCGAGTGGAAGGCGTGCGAGGTGCGCAGCGCGGTGTGCTGGACGCCGGCCTCGTCGAGCCGGGCGGCGTAGGCGGCGACCAGCTCGCCGGGACCGGCGACGACGCACGTGCCGGGGCCGTTGACGGTGGCGATCGACAGGCCGTCCGGCAGGTCCCCGCGCACCTCCGCCTCGTCGAGGCGCACCGCGAGCATCGCGCCCGAAGGCACGCTCTGCATGAGCCGGCCGCGGACGGCGACCAGGCGCAGCGCGTCCGGCAGGGAGAAGACGCCCGCGACGGTCGCGGCGACGTACTCGCCGATGCTGTGCCCGATCATCGCGGCCGGCTCCACACCCCACGAGCGCCACAGGGACGCCAGCGCCCACTCCAGCGTGAACAGCGCCGGCTGGGTGAGCTCCGTCTGCCGCAGCCGCTCGTCGGCGGCCTCCCGCTCGTCGTCGCCCGGGAACAGCAGGGTGCGCAGGTCCAGGCCCAGCTCCTCGCGCAGGATCGCGGCGCACTCGTCCACGGCGGCGGCGAAGGCCGGCTCGGTGCGGTAGAGGCCCGCCCCCATTCCCGCGTACTGCGCGCCCTGGCCGGAGAACAGCCAGGCCACCTTCGGCGTGCCCGCCCGGCCCTTCACCACCCGGCGCGGCGTGGTCAGCGCCGCCACCGCGTCGGCCGTGTCGGTGGCCACCACGGCGGCGCGGTGCGCGTACCGGCGGCGGGACCGCAGCGTGTGCGCCACGTCGGCCAGGTCGAGCTCCCGCCCCTCCAGGTGGCCGGCCAGCCGGGCCGCCGTGGCCTCCAGCGCCGACGGGGTCCGCGCCGACAGCAGCAGCAGGTGGGCCGGGCGCGGCTGCGCCGTGGGCAGCGGCGCGGGCGGCGCCTGCTCGACCAGCACGTGCGCGTTGGTGCCGCCGATCCCGAACGAGCTGACGCCCGCCCGGCGCGGGAAGCCGTTCGTCTCCCACTTCGTCAGCGACGAGACCACCCGGAACGGGTTGGAGCCGAAGTCGATGCGCGGGTTCGGCGTCTCGAAGTTGAGGCTCGGCGGGATCAGGCCGTGTTCCAGCGCGAGCACCGTCTTGATGAAGCCCGCGATGCCCGCCGCCGGGCCCAGATGGCCGATGTTGGTCTTGACCGAGCCGAGGCCGCACCAGCCCGCCTCGTCGGTGCCGGCGCCGAGCACGCTGGACAGGGCCGACACCTCGATCGGGTCGCCCAGCGAGGTGCCGGTGCCGTGCGCCTCCACGTAGGTGATGGTCCGCGGGTCGATCCGCGCGACGCCGAGCGCCTGCGCGACCGCGGCCGCCTGGCCCTCGGCGCTCGGCGCGGAGAAGCCCATCTTGGTGGCGCCGTCGTTGTTGATCGCGTTGCCGATCACCACGGCCCGGATGTGGTCGCCGTCGGCGAGGGCGTCCGACAGGCGCTTCAGCACCGCCATGCCGCCGCCCCCGCCCCAGATCGTGCCGGCCGCGGCGGCGTCGAACGCCCGGCAGTGCCCGTCGGGCGCGTAGATGCCGTCCTGGTGGAACTGGTACCCCCACTCGGCGGGCAGCTCCAGCGAGGCGCCGCCGGTCAGCGCCATGTCGCACTCGCCGGTGCGCAGCGCCTCGCACGCCACGTGCAGCGCGACCAGCGACGAGGAGCACGCCGTGTGCAGGGTCACGCTGGGGCCGCGCAGGTCCAGCTTGTACGACACCATCGTGGCCAGGTAGTCGGGGTGGTTGCCGGTGTAGACGGCGAGGTTGCCGACGGAGGCGAACACCTTCTTGTTCGGCCGGATGTACATCCACTGGTACTCGTCGGAGCCGATGGCCCCGTACACGCCGATCTCGCCCGGATAGCGGGCCGGATCGTAGCCCGCGTCGTCCAGCGCGCTGCTGGCCAGCTCCAGGAACATGCGCTGCTGCGGGTCGCGCAACTCCGCCTCGCGCGGCGACATGCCGAAGAAGGCCGCGTCGAGCGCGCCGTAGCCGTCGGCGATCGAGCACGCCCTGACGAACGTCGGATCGTCCAGCAGGTAGTCGGGCACGCCGAGCGCCGCCTGCTCCTCGCGGGTGTAGAAACGCACCGACTCGACGCCGCCGACCAGGTTGCGCCAGTACGCGGGCACGTCCTCGCCGCCCGGGAGACGGCAGGCCAGGCCGACGACCGCGATCGGCTCGACCCCTGGCCCCTCGTCGTCGTGGTTCAGCTCAGCGGTCATCAGTCACTCTCCCGTCTGGCCCGGTGGGGCCGAGTTGAGGGGCGTGCCCTGCGCGCCGCGACCCGCCGCGCGGCGCGCTCCGCACCCGGCGTACGCCGCTCGCCGTCGAGGTGCGCGGCGAGCGTCCGTACGGTCGGGAAGCGGAACAGGTCCACGATCGGCACCTCGCGGCCGAGTGCGGCGGCGAGGCGGGCCTGGACCTGAGCGGTGGCGAGCGAATGCCCGCCGATCTCGAAGAAGTTCGCGTCGGCCGCCACCCGCGGCAGGCCCAGGACCTCCCGCCAGACGCCGGCGACCAGCCGCTCGGTCGCGGTGGCCGGCTCCTGCCCCGGCCCGGCCGCGGCGCGCGGGGGAGGGGCGGGCAGGGCGGCCCGGTCCACCTTCCCGTTCGGCGTCAGCGGCAGCGCCGGCAGCAGCACCAGCTCGGCCGGCACGGCGTAGTCGGGCAGGCGGGCCGCGAGATGCCGGCGCAGCTCCCCGGCCTGCACGGCCGCGCCGGCGGGCACCGCGTAGGCGTGCAGCACCGGCCCGCCGGGCTGCTCGGCCGCCCGCGCCGCCGCCGCCAGGACGCCGGGGTGCGCGGCCAGGGCCGCCTCCACCTCGCCCAGCTCGACCCGGTGGCCGCGGATCTTCACCTGCCCGTCGGCCCGCCCGGCCGGCACCACCCGGCCGTCGGGGTCGTAGCGGCCGAGGTCGCCGGTGCGGTAGCGGGCGGGCCCGCCGCCGGGCTCCCTGCTGAAGCGGCTCCTGGTCAGCTCGTCGTCGCCCGCGTACGCCTGCGCCAGGCGACGGCTGCGCACCACCACCTCGCCGAGCTCCCCCACGGCCGCGGGCGCGCCGCCGGCGTCGAGCACCAGCAGCTCCGCCCCGTCCACCCCGTGACCGACCGGCACCGGGTCGCCGCTCGCGCCCACCTGGCCGGTGATCTCGTGGACGGCCTGCGCCTGGGGCGTCTCGGTGGTGCCGTAGGCGTTCACCAGGCGGGCCTTCGGCGCGACCGCCGCGAACCTGGCCACGTCCGCGAACGTCAGCCGGTCCCCGCCGAACACCACCAGCCGCAGGTCGGGCAGCTCCACCCCGGCCGCCGCGATCAGCGTGGCGAGCTGCGGCGTCACGTGCGCCACCGTGATCGCCCGCTCCCGCAGCCACGCAGCGAGCCGCGCCGGGTCCCGCACCCGGTCCTGCGCCGGCACGTGCAGCGTCGCTCCGAGGGTGAGCGGCGTCCAGACGTCCCGCAGCAGCGGGTCGTGCGCCAGCCCGGCCAGCAGCGCGAACCGGTCGTCGGCGGTCAACGCGAACTCGGCCGCGTACCAGTCCAGGAACCGGGCCAACGGCTCCTCAGCCGCCACCACCGGCTTCGGCTCACCGGTGGTCCCGGACGTGAACGCCAGATACCCCCGCTCCCCGAGCGCCGCCCTCCCGACCCCCTCACCGGCCGAACCGTCAGTGCCGGAGGACTCGGTGGTGGGCCGGGGGTATCGGTCCGGCTCGGGCGACTGGGCCAGTTCGGGAGGCGGGGTCGGTTCGGGGGACCGGTCCGGCCCGGACGAGCTGGCCAGGTCGGGGGACCGGGTTGGTTCGGGCGAGACGGCCAGTTCGGGGGACCCGGCCGGCTGGGGCGGCCATGCCGGCTCGGGCAGCCAGGCCAGCTCGGCCGGGACGGTGACGCCGGGGCAGGTGATCAGCGCGCGGGCCCCGGCGGCCCGCGCCTGGGCCGCGAGGCGCGCGGCCGGCAGGGCGGGGTCCAGCACGGCCCAGCGCCCCCCGGCCCCCAGGACGCCCAGCATCAGCGCGGGCAGCTCGCACGTCCGGGCGGCCAGGATCGCCACCACCGCCCCCGACCCCTCTGCGGTGGCCACGGACTCCGCGACCGCGCCCGCGAGCCGGACCAGCCCGGCGTAACTGAGCGCACGATCCTCACCGGCGACCGCCACCCGGCCGCTCCCGGCGTGGCCGAGGACCCGTTCCACCACGCCGGGCCCGCTCCAGCCGGGCAGGGGACGGGTGCCGTCCGGGAGGCGGACGCGCTCCGATCCGGGCGGAGGGCGGAGGGACGCGCGTCGCACCGGCAGCTCAGGAGCGGCGACCAGGTCGCCGAGCAGCCGCAGGTAGCCGGCCAGCAGTTCCTCGATCCGCTCCTGGCGGAACAGCCGCGGGTTGTACGCGGCCTGCAGCACGTACCGCCCGTCGCGTTCCCCGACGTACAGGGTGAGGTCGAACAGCGCGCCCGGCAGCCCCGGCGGCAGCGGGACGGCCGTGACGCCGGGCAGCTCCAGCCGAGGCTCGGCGAAGTCGTACATGTTGAACAGCACCTGGACCAGCGGGTTCCTCGACAGGTCACGGCCGGGCCCGAGCCGGTCGACCAGCCGCTCCAGGTGCACGTCGAGATGGGCGAGCGCGCCGGACAGCGTCTCCTGGCAGCGCGTCACGTGCGCCGCGAAGCTCGCGCCGTCCTCGACGCGCAGCCGTACCGGCAGCACCTGCACCAGGCACCCGACCAGCGGGTGGAAGGCCGGGTCGCGCCGGTCGGCGACGGGGGCGCCGACGATCAGGTCATGCTGCCCGGTGAGCCGCCGCAGCACCTGCCCGAACGCCGCCAGCAGCACCGCGTACGGCGTGCTGCCGAGGCGCGCGGCCAGCGCCCGCACGCCGTCGCTGACGGCCGCCCCGGCCTCGGCCGCCGCGCCGGCCCCCTCGAACGTCTGCACCGCCGGGCGCGGATGGTCGCGCGGCAGGTCGAGCACGGCGGGCGCGCCCTCCAGGTGCCGCCGCCACCACTCCAGGCTCGCCTCGCCGTCCCGCCCGCCGAGGTAGGCGGTGTACCCGCCGAACGAGGTGCGCAGCGGCGCGAACGCCGCCTCCCGGTAGGCGCGCCCGAGGTCGTCGTAGAGCACCCGCTGCGACCAGCCGTCGAACACCAGGTGGTGCGCCGTGATCGCCAGCACGTGCTCCTCGGCGGCGACGCGCAGCAGCCGGGCCCGCCACAGCGGCCCCGCCGCCAGGTCGAAGGCGAGCCGGGCCTCCTCCGCCAGCCGCTCGCCGACGTCCGCCTCCGTCACGTCCTCCACGGGCAGCGGCACCGGGCCGGGCGGTGACACGGCGACGGCCGGCACGCCGCCGGACTCCGGGACGCGCCACCGCAGCACCTCGTGCCGCTCGGCCACCGCCGTCAGGGCGGCCCGCAGGGCGGCGACCTCCAGCGGCCCGGACAGGCGCTGCGCCATCGCGATGTTGTGCGCGGGCGTGCCGGGCGCCAGCCGCTCCACGAACCACATCCGGCGCTGCACCGCCGACAGCGCGGCCGGCGCCGCGGCGAGCGGTTCGTCCCGCGCGGGCGGGGCCAGCTCGGCCAGGCGGGCGATGCCGGCGACGGTACGGCCCGCGAGCACGTCCCTGACCTCGATCTCCTTGCCGAGCCTGGCCCGCAGCAGCGCGGCCAGGCGCATGGCCACCAGCGAGTGACCGCCGCACGCGAAGAAGTCGTCGTCCGGCCCCGGCTCGGCCCCGGCCCCGAACGCCTCCGCCCACGCCGCCGCGACCCTCCGCTCCACCCCGCTCCCGCCGGCCTCCGGGGCCGCGCCGCCCGCTGGGGACTCGTCCCGCCGGGCGCGCAGGGCCGCCATGTCGATCTTGCCCGCCACGGTCAGCGGCAGCGCCGCCAGCCGCACCACCCGGGTCGGCGCCATGTACGCCGGCATGCTCTCCAGGCAGTGCGCCCGCACCTCCTCGATGCCGGGCGCGTCCTCGGGCGTCAGGTACGCGGTCAGCTCCTTCAGCCCCGTGGCCCCGCCGGTCACGTCCGCGACCGCCTGGCGCACGCCGGGATGCGCCCGCAGCACCGCCTCGACCTCGCCGATCTCGACGCGCTGGCCCTGGACCTTCACCTGCCGGTCCAGCCGCCCGATGAAGCCGATCCGGCCGTCGTCCTCCAGCACGACCTGGTCGCCGGTGCGGTACATGCGCGCCCCCGGCCCGCCGTACGGGTCCGGCACGAACCGCTCGGCCGACAGCCCAGGCCGGCCGAGGTAGCCGCGGGCCAGTTGCGGGCCGCCGATGCACAGCTCGCCGGGCGTGCCGGGCGGGCAGGGCCGCAGCAGGTCGTCGAGGATGTACGCCCGGCAGCCCGGCAGCGCGTGCCCGATCGGCAGCGGCCGGTCCCAGACGCCGGACAGCTCGGTGCCGACGACGCACACCGTGGTCTCGGTGGGGCCGTACCAGTTGTGGAAGCGCCGCCCGCCCGCCGTCCAGCGGGCCACCTGCTCGGGCCCGGCCGGCTCGCCCGCGGTGAGCAGGTCGCGCAGCCACGGCAGCCGCTCCGGCTCCAGCAGCGGGAGCAGCGCGGGCGGGATCGTGCCCCAGGTCACCTGGTGCCGTTCGAGGAAGCGCTGGAGCCGGGCGGCGTCCACCCGGTCCTCCTCGGGGATCAGCATCACCGACCCGCCGCGCGCCAGCGGCGCGAAGACGTCCAGCACCGACACGTCGAACCCGAGCGCGGCGAACCCGATGGACCGGCACCCGGCGTCGAGCCCGAACACCTCACCCGCCATCGTCACGAACGACACCGCCGAGGCATGACTCACCACCACCCCCTTGGGCCGCCCCGTCGAGCCGGAGGTGTAGAGCACATAGGCCGCCGCACCCGCCGGCACGACCCGCGCGACCACCCCGGCCCCTCCGGCCCCCAGCGGCCCGATCTCCGACGGCTGGGTCTCCAGCGGCCCAGCCTCCGACTGCCCGGTCTCCAGTGGCCCCGTCTCCAGGTGCACGGGCAGACCGGCCAGCAGTTCCGCGCCGGTCTCGTCCGCGACGACCGTGGTGATGCCGGCGTCCTCGATGACGCCGGCGAGCCGCCGGCGCGGGTGTGCGGGGTCCAGCGGCACGTACGCGGCCCCGGACATCAGCACCCCGAGCACGCGGACCAGCAGGCCGGGCGTGCGGCGGTGGCAGATGCCGATCCGCGTCTCGGGGCCCGCGCCGAGCTCGCGCAGCCGGTGCGCCAGCGCCGCCGCCGCCGAGACCAGCTCGCGGTAGGTCAGGCTCCGCTCGCCCTGCCGTACGGCCGTCGCGTCCGGAGTGCGCCCGGCCTGCGCCACGACGAGGTCATGAAGAAGCGCCCCGTTGGTCACTCGTGTCTCCCCGCTGTCTCCTCGCCCGCTCCCCGTCACCTTGCTCGTTCCGGCGGCAGGTCGACGCTCAGCCGCACCCCGTCGCGGGGTACGGCGACCGCGGCCAGCGCCTCACCCCGGGAGGTGTGCAGCGCCAGGTGCGTGATCCGCCACCGCGACAGCCGGTCCGGCTCCTGGCCGGGCTGGACGCGCCAGGGGCCGGGATCGGCGAGGTCGGGAAACCCGATCGCCGCGGGGTCGGCGGTCCCGCCGTCGGCGGCCATCAGCGCCCGCTTCGCGGTGACGGCGCGCAGCGCGAGCCACCCCCGGTCCTCCTCGGCGGCCTCCTCGACCTGCTCCCGCTCGTCCGCGCTCATCTCGACCGGCTCGCCGAGGTCCCGCGCGCGCAGCACGCACACCCCGATCCCCGGCCCGCTCCCGGCGGCCACGGCGGCCAGGTCGCCGGCGTCACTCGTGGCCACCGCCTCCCGCCCCGCGTGCCGGCGCAGCACCGCGTCGCGACCGGCCGCCGGACCTGCCCAGAGGTGCACCTCGTCCGCCTCGGCGGGAGCCTGCCCGGCCGTGAGGTCGGCGGTGATGAGCCCGGCCAGCTCGTCCGGCCGGTCCTTGACGAACAGATGGCCGCCACGGACCGTCCGCAGCCGGAAGCCCGCGCTGGTGTGCCGGGCCCAGCCGAGCATCTCCGCCACCCCGGCCTCCCCGTCGTCGAGCCCGGCGAAGGCCACGATCGGGGTGGCGAGCGGCGGCTCGGGGGCGAAGGCGTAGTTCTTGATCCAGGCGAAGTCCGAGCGCAGCACGGGCAGCATCAGCTCCCGCAGCTCCGGCAGGTCCCTGAGCTCGGGCAACGCCCCCGACCTGCGGATGAGCTGGTCGATGAAGGCGTCGTCGGGCAGGTCGGCGGCGGCCGCCAGCGGCACCCGGCGGTCCGGGGGGTGCGCGCCGCCGACGTACAGTCTCGACGGCTCGCGCAGGCCGCGCCTGCGCAGCTCGCGGGCCACCTCGAAGGCCAGCCGGGCGCCCATGCTGTGGCCGTACAGGACGTACGGCTCGCCGGTGGCGGGCGCGACCTCGTCGGCGATGTCGCTGATCGTGAAGGCGGGCGGCTCGCCGATGCGGTTCTCCCTGCCGGGAAGCTGGAGGGGGACCACGGTGAGGCCGGTGAGCCGGCGGAGGAGCCCGGCGTAGGCGCTCGCGCCTCCTCCGGCGTAGGGCAGGCAGATCATCGTACGGGCGGCGCACGGACCGGTGGGGTGGGGGTCCCGCGTCGCCGCGGCTAGCTGGCCACTGATCGCCCAGCACCTCCCTTGCCGGGAGTCGCCGTCCGCGGCGCACGCGGTCTGGACAGGGGGGTGGGCTGGGGGTTTCGTCGCTGAATACGGAGGTCGTCAACCGCCATGTTACGGCGCTCCTCGACAAATGCCGCGAAACAACACCGAAATGTGAGGGGGTGCGAAATGTCGGACAATGCGTGTGATCTCACGCCGTTGCACGACATGAACCTTATATCGACGCGGCCGGGTGGCGTCAATGAGCGATTCGCCGGCCCACGTCAGCCGTCATTCGCCCGAAGAGCCTCTTGCACAGCGGGTCGAGCGGTGATAGGTAGGAGGGCTCACCTGAGGACCGTAACCAAGTTTCGGACGTCCGAAACCGCCCGTCGCACCTGCCGGCGACGGAGGGAAAAGATGCGCGCCGGCCGGTGCCCGGCGCCGCCCGCCGCCGTTCTCCGGCGGCCATTCGCCAAAAGCCGCCCCCGCCCTGCGCCGCGAGAGCCCGGTGGCGCGTCCACTCACCTCCGGACTCTCTTGTCGCGGACTTTGTCAAGATGCCATGAAACTTTCAAGTATCGGCCCGGCCGTTTGCCTGATCACCCTAATCCGCGCTCGTGACGCGCCGAAACTCCCGGCTCGACGTGCGCGGTTGATTATTCATCGGGAAATGAGTTCGATTCACGATCAACCGACGAAAGGCGAATCTGTCCGCCGGAGAAGTCAAGACAAAAGTCGCGCCACTCAACCGGCCGCGGAAAGGCGTAAATCGCGCACGCGGTTCCACCGCTGCCCCGTGACGATTCTCGCGGTCAAATCGTCGAGGTCGTAAACGATCGACCATTGGGTGTGCGGCTGGGCGACCTTCCGGAGCAGTTTCATCGCCTCCGTGCCGCCGCCCTCGGCGAGGAGCCGGTAGCGGCGGTCGGCCATTCTGGCGGCCCGGTCCGTGCCGGTCATGGTGATGTTGGTGAGGTAGCGGTCGTCGATGACGTTCATGCGGCCCTCGGCGTACTCGACGACCGCCGACCTGCCGGCGCGGTCCGCGATCAGGTAGTGGAGCTGCGGGCCGCCGGTGAAGTCGAGGTCGTAGCGGCGCATCAGCTCGATCGCCTCCGGCACGGTCGCGGCCCTGTCCAGCATCAGCCGGATGATCCGCACCCCGCTCACCGTGACGCGGCCCGCGCCGGGCGCGGGCAGCTCGGCGTCCGGGGCCTGGGCCAGGCCGACGACGAGCCCCTTCTCGTTCATGCCGTCGAACGGGATCAGCACCGCGTGCGCGAGCCGCCGCCGGTCCTCGGCCTTGGTCAGCTTCGGCTTGATCCGCGGGTAGAACAGGTAGGAGACGTCCACCAGCGAGATCGAGGCGTAGCCGCCCGGCGGGCGGTTGTGGACGACCATCGCCGGGTTGGGCTGCCAGTCGAAGTTCCTGCCGAACTCGCCGGGGCGGTGGAACAGCGAGCAGGCCCAGCCGTCGCCCTTGCGCGCCAGCTCGGCGTCCGTGAGCGGCGCCTCGGCGTCGTAAGTGCCGTGATAGGTCATCTCGTACAGCGGCAGGTCGTCGAGGAGGCGCATGCTCGCCGACGTCCGGGCGATCTCGTCGGCCGTCTGCCGGAGGATGCCCTGCGGGGTCGTGGGGGAGGGCTTGGGGGGCGGCGAGGCCGGGGCGGGCGCGCACGCCACCGCCGCGGCGAGAGCCAGAGCCGACAACACCGCCACGGCAGGGGTCCGCATGCCAGTAGTGTGCCTCACCTCACAAAAGGTGTCACCCCGCACAAAAGGCCGCGCGCCCCGGACGCACGACGGCGTCCGGGGCGCGCAGGGCACGGGATCAGGCGTACGCCTTCACCGGCGCGCGGGGCGCGGGGTCAGGCGTACGCCTTCACCTCCAGCAGCCCGACCGACCCCTGACCGCTCTGCAGCACCACCCGCAGCCGCGTGGTGCTGACGGAGGGGAAGCTCACCCGGTTGTAGGCGTCGGCCGCCACCGGGTACGTCCCCGGCACGTCGGCGTAGCCGCTGCCGGTCCAGTACTGGAGCTTCCACGACGCCGGGACGCGCACGCCGCCGCCGTCGTCGAAGAAGTACACGTCGGCGGAGCTGATCGTCTGCGTGGCCGGCCAGGTCAGTTCGGCCCACTGCGTGCCGGTCTGGGGCCAGGTGCCCCAGCGGCGGTTGACGGTGTCGTTCGAGCGCGGCGGGTCGATGCCGTCGTTGATCGCCGCCACGCTCTCCCACGCCGAGGTGTAGGAGGCCGACGGGGTGGCCGAGCGGGCCAGGTTCGACGGGGCGGTGCCGGTGACCGTCAGCGTGTACGTCCTGGTCACCGGCGTGCTGAGCTTGTCGTAGTCGCGCAGCCTGACGGTGAAGGTGGACGTCCCGGCCGCCGTCGGGGTGCCGGTGATCGCGCCGGTGAAGCGGTCGAGGCTCAGCCCGGCCGGCAGCGACCCGCTGGTGACCTGCCAGTCGTAGAACGGCACGCCGCCCTTGGCCTGGAGGGTCTGCTGGTAGGCGGTCCCGGCCGCGGCCTGGGGGAGCGAGGTGGTGGTGATCGACGGCGGCAGGAACGGGGTGAGGTTGCGGTTGAGCTTCCAGCCGGCGTTCTCGGCGACGAGCAGCGCCAGCTTGGTCAGCATCCACCGCCGGGTCGGGAACAGGTGCGTCCAGCCGCCGCTCTGGCCGCTGAGGCGGTCCCAGTTGGGCTGGTCGCCGGGGATGTGGTAACTGGAGTCCAGCGGGACCGCGCGCCCCTGGTAGGCGACCACGTCGGGGTCGGTGCCGCCGGAGGCGACGTAGGCGCGCATGCCGGCCCAGTCGCTGTGGAAGGCGACCGCGTGGCCGTACTCGTGCATGACCAGGCCGTGCACGTCGAGCACGGAGCCGGCGATGTCGGTCTTGTACCAGTCCTCGTCGGCCAGGGAGGTGAACAGCTGCTTGCCCGCCTCGTCGTACTCGAAGATCATCGCGGTCGAGCGGTGCAGCGGGCCGGCGAGCTGCTGGCCGCCCCGGGTGCTGTAGCGGCCGTTGGCGGCGGGGTAGCCGGTCGAGTACGGGGTCTGGATCCCGCGGAAGAACACGTACATGCCGTTGTAGGCGGCGTTGTTGGTGACCGTGACGGAGTTCTGCCAGTCGTTGCCGGGCAGGTGGTTCGTCTCCGCGCCGGCCGCCACGGTGTCGAAGGGCGCCATGTCGAAGAAGCGGAACCAGTCCTTGACCGCCTCCTCGGCCGCCGTCCGGAAGGCCGGGGCGTTGAAGTAGCCGGTGATGGTGTCGTAGCGGTAGTCGAACGTGAGCGGCAGCGAGGGCTCCAGCGCGGTCTTCTCGTCCTGCTGGACCCGGATGGGCATCGACTGCTGGTACGTCGCCCCGCCCGCGTCCCTGATCGTCAGGCGCAGCGTGTGCAGCTCGTCGGCGCCGGGCCCGCGCTTGGAGTGGATGGCCAGCCGGAACAGCTTCTCCTCCGAGGCGGAGGCGAAGGTCAGGGTCTTGGTCGCGCCGGTGGCGGTGAGCTGGCTCGGCAGGTCCATCATCAGCCGGGAGGTGCCCTCGGCCTTGAGGTCGACGGTGATCGGGTAGCGCACGTCGGCGGGCGGGCGGACGGTCAGCTCGACGTACGGGTTGGCCAGGTAGCCCTGCCAGTCGACGAGCTTGACGCCGTAGTCGTTGACGACCCGGCCGAACATGTCCACGACCTGCGCGGTGGGCGCGGCGTGCGCGGCGGGCGGCGCGGCGGTGAGGAAGGACGCGAGAAGGACGGTGAGAAGGGTGGCCAGCACGGCCGGTCGTCTCATCGGCGGCACCTCTCTGTGTTAGCGCTAACAAAAAGCGCGGCGGGACGAGCGGGGGGAACAGGTCCTGCGGGTGGCGTCCGGGTGCGCGTGCGGACGCCGGTGTACTCGAAAATGACTGAAAGGTTTTCGGCAGCAAACCGCACCGTCAACCATGCTGTCAAGAGCCGACTGCAACTCCAGCACAAAGGTTTTCGGTCCACCTCGCCCCCGCCCGGGCCTACCCCTGCCTCACGGTGCAGCGCAACCGTTTTCTCTTCGTGCCTCACCGCCCCGGAAGTGGGCGGTCTGCACCGGTGCCTCTATTGACGAGTGCTGTATCACACCTTACATTGCCTGCGAGAAAACCTATTCTCAGTTCGACGAGGAGCTCGATGTCCGGCTTCCCCGACCCTGTCCGCGGGCCGCTCGCCCCCAGCACCGGAGTCCTGCGGCCGTTGGGCGTGCACGACGTCACGATCACCGGCGGCCCGTTCGCCCGCTGGCAGGAGATCAACCGATCGGCCAGCATCCCGCTCGGCCTGGAGCAGATGGAGGCGTCCGGCGCGCTGCCCAACCTGCGCCTGGCGGCGGGGGAGGGCGAGGGCGACTTCCGCGGTTACCGTTTTCAGGACTCCGACCTGTACAAACAGCTCGAAGCGATCGCCTGGGAGCACCTGCGCGCTCCCGACGCCGCCTACCCGGAGTTCGTCGCCGGCTCGGCCGCGCTGCTGGCCCGCGCGCAGCGCCCCGACGGCTATCTCAACTCGCACTACCAGGTGGTCAAGCCCGGCAAGATCTTCGCCGAGCTGGAGTACAGCCACGAGATGTACTGCGCCGGCCACCTGTTCCAGGCGGCGGTCGCCGCCTCCCGCGCCGGGTGCGGCGACGACCTGCTCGCGGTCGCCCGCCGCTTCGCCGACCTGCTGGTGGAGCGGTTCCTGACCGGCGGCGACGACGGCATCGACGGGCACGCCGAGGTCGAGACGGCCCTGGTCGAGCTCTACCGGCACACGGGCGAGAGCGCCTACCTGGAGCTGGCGCGCAAGCTCGTCGACAACCGGGGCAAGGGCCTGATCGCCGACAGCGGCATGGGCCCGCTCTACTCGCAGGACCACCTGCCGGTCCGTGAGGCCGACACCGCCGTCGGCCACGCGGTGCGCCAGCTCTACCTGGAGGCCGCCGTCGTCGACCTCTACCTGGAGACGGGCGACGAGTCGCTGCTGGAGTGCTCGGTGCGGCGCTGGGAGGACATGGTCGCCACCAAGACCTACCTCACCGGCGGCCTCGGCTCCCGCCACGACGGCGAGGCGTTCGGCGAGCGCTGGGAGCTGCCCTCCGACCGCGCCTACAGCGAGAGCTGCGCCGCCATCGCGAGCGTCCACTGGAACTGGCGGCTGCTGCTGGCCACCGGCCAGGGCCGCTACGCCGACCTCATCGAGCGCACCCTCTACAACGCCTTCGCCGCCTCCACCTCGGCCGACGGCGTCCGCTTCTTCTACGTCAACCCGCTGCAGCGCCGCGCCGACCTGTTCGAGGACCGCTACCTGGGGCGGCGCAGGGAGTGGTTCGCCTGCGCCTGCTGCCCGCCGAACATCATGCGCCTGGTCGCCTCGCTCGGCCACTACGTCGCCACCACCGACGACGAGGGCCTGTCGGTCCACCAGTACGTGCCCGGCCAGATCCGCGCCGGCGCGGTCACGCTGGAGGTCGAGACCCGCTACCCGTGGGACGGCCGGGTCCGGTTCACCGTCAGGGAGACCCCCGGCGGCCCGTGGACCCTCAAACTCCGCATCCCCTCCTGGAGCGAGGGCGGGCTCGTCCCCGACGCCGACGGCTACGCCCGCGTCCGGCGCGACTGGAAGCCCGGCGACGTGTTCGACCTCGACCTGGACCTGACGCCCCGGCTGGTCCTGCCGCACCGCAGGATCGACGCGCTGCGCGGCTGCGCCGCCGTCGAGCGCGGCCCGCTGGTCTACTGCTTCGAGCAGATCGACCAGGAGGCCGACCTCGAGGACCTGGCGCTCGCCGCCGAGCCGCGCCTCCGCGCCGTCGAGCGCGACGTGCCCGGCCTCGGCCCGACCGTGGTGATCGAGGCGGACGCCGTCCGGCTCCCGCCCGCCCCGGCCGAAGGATTGCCCTACTTCCCCTCGACCTCCTCCTCCGCCGACCGGCCGGCGCCCGCCCCTGTCACCGCGACCGCCGTTCCCTACTACCAGTGGGACAACCGGGACGGCGGCGTCATGCGGGTCTGGACCCCCCACCTGTAAGGAAGCACCCCATGAAGAGAAGAGACCTGTTCAGGATGGGCGGCCTGGCCGCCCTCGGCGCCGCCGCCGCGGCCTGCGGATCGGGGGGCGGGACGGCCGGCGCGGGGGACAAGCGGCTGCAGTTCATGTACTGGGGCTCGACGTTCGAGAAGACGGCCGTGGAGAAGATGCTCCGCTCCTTCGCCGAGAAGAACCCCGGCGTCGAGGTCAAGCCGCTGTTCACGCCCGACGAGTACGACGTCAAGCTCAACAGCCTCATCGCCGGCGGCAACGTGCCCGACCTCGGGTACGTGCCGATGTCGATGTCGTTCCGCCTGGCCGAGCAGGGCAAGCTCGTCAACCTGTTCCCGTACCTGAAGAAGTACCCCCAGCTCGCCGGCTACCTGCCGGACGCCTACCTCTGGTACGGCCCCGACAAGCTGCACGGCGTCGCCACCGCCAACGAGATCGAGCTGCTGTGGTACAGCAAGGCCGCGGTCGCCGAGGCCGGCATCACCGCGCCGCCCGCCGTCGCCTCCTCCGCCTGGACCTGGGACCAGTTCGTCGAGAACGCCTACAAGCTCACCGTCGACCAGAACGGCAAGCACCCCGACGAGTCCGGCTTCGACCCCAAGCAGGTCCGCCAGTTCGGCGTCTCCGTCAGCATCACCTACGCCGCCGCCTGGTACGGCTTCCTGCGCAGCAACGGCGCCGACTTCGCCGACGAGGCCGGCAAGCGCTGCCTGCTGGACACCCCCGAGGCCGTCCAGGTGTTCCAGAATTTGCAGGACCTCATCCACAAGCACCGCGTCGCGCCTGGCCCCGGCCAGCTCGCCGCGACCGGCGACGACGTGCCCGGCACCAACATCCTGCTGAAGACCAAGCGGGTGGCGATGGTCGTGGACGGCCACTGGGCGCTGCTCGACATGAACGAGAGCAAGGTCGACTACGGCATTGGCGTGCTGCCCACGTACAAGGAGCCGTTCACCACCTCCCAGGTGGCGGGCGCCTCGTCGGTGTTCGCCGGCGGCAAGCACGTCGAGGAGGCGGTCGAGCTGTTCGCCTTCCACATCGACCCGCGCTACGTGGACCTGTACCGGCAGGGGCTGTGGATGCCGCAGGAGCGCAAGTACTACGAGGACCAGGCCGCCATCGACTCCTGGACGAAGAACGACGGCCACCCGCCGGAGTTCCGCACCGCCGTGGTCGACTACGCCCGCGACCACGGCGTGCCCGACCTGCGCAACCGCGTCAAGAACCTGTCGGCGATCTCCAGCGACGTCCTCACCCCGGCGCTGCAGGAGATCGAGTCGGGCAAGCGGCCCGCCGCCGAGATCCTGAAGGCCGTCACCCCGAAGATCACCGGCATGCTGCAGGGCTGGCAGCACGTTCAGGAGGTCTGACATGGCCGGCCTGTCGGGTCAGCGCCGCCTGGAGCGGCGCTGGGGCTGGCTCCTGGCGCTGCCCGCCATCCTCGGGTTCCTGATCTTCACGGCGGGGCCGATGGTGGCCTCGCTGGTCTTCAGCCTCACCGACTGGCAGGTGGGCGGCACCCCGTCGTTCGTCGGGCTGGACAACTACACGAAGATGACGGGCGACGAGCTGTTCTGGACGTCGCTGGGCGCGACCACGTACTACACGCTCGGCGCGGTGCCGCTGGTGCTCATCGTGTCCTTCGCGGTGGCGATGCTGCTCAACCAGCGCGTACGCGGCCTCGCGCTGTGGCGCACGATCTTCTACCTGCCGACGCTGGTGCCCTCGATCGCCAACGTGGTGCTCTGGATCTGGATCTTCAACCCCGACTTCGGGCTGCTCAACTCGCTGCTGCGCCAGGCCGGGCTGCCGGCCGGGCAGTGGATCTACGACGAGTCGACGGCGATCCCGTCGCTGATCGTCATGAGCACCTGGGGCTTCGGCAACACGATGGTGATCTTCCTGGCCGGGCTCCAGGGGGTGCCGCGCCACCTGTACGAGGCGGTCTCCATCGACGGCGGCGGCGCCTGGCGGCGCTTCTGGCACGTGACGCTGCCGATGATGACGCCGACCATCTTCTACAACCTGGTCGTCGGCGTGGTCGGCACCTTCCAGGTGTTCAACCAGGCGTACGTGATGACCGAGGGCGGCCCGAACAACGCCACCCTCTTCTACGTCTACTACCTGTTCCGCAAGGCGTTCAGAGAGAGCGAGATGGGCTATGCCAGCGCGCTCGCGTGGGTGCTCTTCATGATCATCGTGGTGATCACGTTCCTGCTGTTCAGGAACGCCCGCCGGTGGGTCCACTACGAGATGGCGGGCGCGAGGTGACCGCCGTGGCCGCGCCGCCCCGCGAGCGCCGCACCGGGCGGGTGGCGCCCACCGGCGGGCTGCGCCGGCGGCGCCCGTACGGCAAGGCGCTGCTCTACCTCGCGCTGGTCGCCGGGGCGGTGCCGACGCTGCTGCCGTTCGTCTGGCTGGTGCGCAGCGCGCTCATGGAGGACGCGCAGATGTTCACCGCGCCGCCGGAGTGGATCCCGCGGCCGTTCCAGTGGTCGAACTTCGGGGAGGCGCTGACCGCGCAGCCGTTCGGGCTGTACTTCGTCAACACGGTGATCGTCGCGGTGATCAGCGTGCTGGGGACGGTGATCACCTGCTCGGTGGCCGCGTTCAGCTTCTCCCGGCTGCGCTGGCGCGGCCGGAACGTGGTCTTCGCGCTGCTGCTGAGCGCCGTCATGCTGCCGTACGCGGTCACGCTCATCCCGACGTTCGTGATGTGGCAGGAGCTCGGGGCGCTCGACAGCTTCGTCCCGCTCACCGTGCCGAGCTGGTTCGCCGGGGCGGGCGGCGGGGTGTTCAACGTGTTCCTGCTGCGGCAGTTCTTCCTGACGATCCCGTTCGAGCTGGACGAGGCCGCCTACATGGACGGCGCCTCGCCCTGGCGGGTGTTCTGGACGGTCGTCATGCCGCTGTCGAAGCCCGCGATCGTCGTCGTCACCATCTTCACCTTCATCGGCACCTGGAACGACTTCCTCGGCCCGCTGCTCTACCTCAACGACGAGCAGAAGTACACGCTCTCGCTGGGGCTGGCCTCGTTCCAGAGCATCTACATCACGCAGTGGGGCTACCTGATGGCCGCCTCGGCCGCCGTCATCGCCCCGATCATCGCGCTGTTCTTCTTCCTGCAGCGCTACTTCATCGAGGGCGTCACCCTCACCGGCATCAAGAACTGACGAAGGCCCTCTTGGGAAACCCGTTTCCCAAGAGGGCCTTCGTGTCAGATGCTGCGCCGGGTCGAGGCGCGCGGCACGAGCGCGGCCGGGACGGTGTGGACGCCGGACGGGACCGGCTTCCCGGCGATCGCGTCGAGCAGGTAGCGGGCGGCCAGCCGGCCGATCTCCCCGAGGTTCATGTCGACCGTGGTGAGCGGCGGCCGGCAGCCGAGCGCCATCGGCTCCCAGTTGTCGAAGCCGGCCAGCGCAACGTCGTCCGGCACCCGCCGCCCCCGCTCGCGCAGCGTCTCGGCCACCCCGCGGGCGATCTGGTCGCTGCCGCAGAAGACCGCGTCCACGTCGGGGGCGGCGTGCAGCAGGATGTCGGCGGCCTGCCGCCCCCATTCCTCGCTCCACTCACCGAACAGGATCTCCCCGGCCGGCTCCAGGCCCGCCTCCGCCAGCGTCGCCGTGAGGCCCGCGGCGCGCTCGCGGGCCGCCTGGAACCCCTCGGGGCCGGTGACGTGCCCGACGCGCGTGCGGCCGGTCGCCAGCAGGTGGCGGGTGGCGAGGACGCCGCCGCCCCGGTCGTCGGGGATGATCGAGTAGTCGGACTCGTCGGTGGACTGCGTCATCGCGTACACCACCGGGACCGGCAGGTCGTGGCCGATGCCGGGGCGCGGCTCGGTGCGGCGGCCGGTCACGATGATCCCCTCGACCCGCCGGGCCAGCAGCCGCTCCAGGTAGTGCCGCTCCCTGATCGGGTCGTCGCGGGTGTCGCAGAGGAAGACGGAGATCTGCCCGGCGCCCAGTGCGTCCTCCGCGCCGAGCATCACGGGGATGCTGAAGCGGCCGTAGCTGTCGCCGGTGACCAGGCCGACGGTGTACGTGCGGCCGGCCAGCAACCCCTGCGCGAGCGGGTTGGGCCGGAAGCCGAGCCGCTCGGCGGCGGCGAGCACGCGGTCGCGGGTCTCGTCCCGCATCCTGCCCCGGCCGTTCAGCGCCTTGGAGGCGGTGCCGATCGACACGGCGGCCGCGGCGGCGACGTCCCTGATGGTCGCCGGGCGCGCCACCTGCTCTGGAGGGCTGGCCAATCCTGGATCCTTTGCGTACGCGGGGGTCGGGGGTGCTGTATGACACTCTACTCCGACCGTGCGCAAAGGTATTCCCACTGCTCTATGATCTACATTGTAAAGGCGTTCGGCCGACTGACGCGTGAAATCCACCTTTTGTCCCGCTTTGGTGGGGATAGTACTTCTTCTTCTCCTTCTGCCAGAGAGACTGGAAGCGCTCGGAACGTACGTGAGATCTGCTTCGATCGCGCCGCGGGCCAACCCCGCCGGCACGAGAGATTCGGGGGACACTGTGAAACGAGTGCTTCTCGCGGCGGCGCTCGCGCTGACCGCGGCCACCGCCGGGACCAGCGCGGCCTCCGCCCGCACTCCTGAGCCCGAGGGCTCACCGGCACCGGAGATGACCAGCATGCCGGAGGAGACCTCGCCGGACGGCGGCATGCCGGAGGAGACCACACCCGGCGAGACCGGTGAGCCCGGCGCTCCCGGCGGTCCGGAGGCGACCGCGACGGGGGAGATGACGCCCGGCGCGACCACCAGCCCGATGGGGCCGGGGTGCGCGGCGATGAAGGACAGCCTCTCGGGCGTCGCCGACCAGCCGGCCGGCACCGCCCTGACGAAGATCCCGGACCTGTCGAAGCTCTCGCAGGCGGTCAAGCAGGCCGGACTGGAGGAGAAGCTGAACTCCGCGAAGGACATCACGATCTTCGCGCCCAACGACGCGGCCTTCAACGCGGCCCCGACGGACGTGCAGGACGCGATGTCCGACAAGGCCGCCGCCACCAAGATCCTCTCGTACCACGTGGTCGAGGGGAAGGTGAACCCGACCGACCTGAAGGACGGCGACATGCTCAAGACGCTCCAGGGCGGCGAGCTGTCCGTGAAGGGCTCCGGCGAGGACATGACCATCAACGACGCCAAGATCGTCTGCGGTGGCATCCCGACCAGCAACGCCACGCTCTACGTCATCGACAAGGTCCTCATGCCCAAGTGAGGCACCCGCCCGCCTGGACGGACGGAGAGGGCACGGCCACCGCGCTGAGCGGTGACCGTGCCTTCCTGCGTGGCGGGGGCGCGCCGGATTTGGCCCTGACGCGGGGTCAACCTCCCACCATGGGCGCATGACGACAACGAACCCCACGCTCCGGCAGCACACGATCCACCACGACGGCGTCACCATCCCGGTGTCGCGCGGCGGCACGGGACGGCTGCTGGTCCTGTGCCCCGGGCTGAGCTCCACCCAGGCGGACCTGGGCGAGCTGGCCGGGCTGCTGCGGCTCGACCACGACGTGGTCACCTTCGATCTGCGGGGCCACGGCCTCGCCTCGCCCGCCGACCGGTACTCCTTCGCGGCGTTCGGCGCCGACCTCGCCGCCGTGCTGGCGGACCTGGCGCGCAGTGAGCCGGGCGTGGCGCCCGTGCTCGTGGGCTACTCGATGGGCGCCGACCTCGCCGTCCACCACGCGGCCGATCACGCCGCCGACCACCCCGTCGCCGGGCTGGTGCTCATCGACGGGGCGAACCCGGTGCCGGAGCCGTTCGTCACCGATGACCTCCTGCCGCGGCTGCGCGTGATGTGGGAGGACCAGGCGGCACAGCAGGAGGCACTGCGGGGCACCGCGCGCCAGGTGCTGCTCACCGCCTCCGAGATCGAGGCGCTGAACGCCGAGATCGACGAGGTCCGCTCCACCGTCCTCGACCGCTACCGCAGGATCGGCTGCCCGATCAGCATGATCATGTCCACCGCGATGGCCGGTGACGGCGACGAGGAGCCGATGCCGCGGCTCAACCGGAACTGGCGCTCGGGCGTCGAGCGGCTGACCCGCGAGCGGCCGCAGGTCGCCGTGTCCTGGCTCGACGCCGATCACGGGCTGGTCCACACCCACGCGCCGGAGATCGCCAGGATCATCCGTGGGAGGCTGGAACGGTGCTGACCATCGGGGAGCTGGCGTCGTACGCGGGGGTGTCCGTGCGCACGGTCCGGCACTACCACGCCAAGGGGCTGCTGCCGGAGCCGGAGCGGGACCACCTCGGCTACCGCAGGTACGACGCGGGCGCCGTGGTCGAGCTGATCAGGATCCGCACCCTCACCCGCGCCGGGGTGCCGCTGGCGCGGACGCGGGAGCTGCTGCGGGCCGGCGAGGAGGAGTTCGCCGCGGCGGTCGCCGACATCGACCGGCGGCTGGAGGCCGAGATCCGGCAGCGGCAGCGACGCCGCGAGCACCTGGCCGGGCTCACCGCCGGTGACGGCCTGGCTCTGCCGCCCGAGGTGGCGGGATACCTGGCCCGGCTGCGGGCGCTGGGCGTCGGCGAACGGCTCGTACGGGCCGAGCGCGACGGCTGGGTCCTGCTGGCCGCGCACGCGCCCGAGCGGGTCGCGGAGTGGATCGCCCGCAAGCGGGAGCAGCTTGCCGACCCGCGGCTCGCCGGCTTCTACCTCACCCTGGGCCGGGCCCTGGACCACGCCCCTGACGACCCGGGGACGGCCGAGCGGGCCGACGAGCTGGCCGCGTGGCTCACTCGGCTCGCGGAGGAGAAGGGCGAGGACTACCTCGGCGACGTCGATCTGGACCCGCCGCTGATCACGCTGATGGACGCGCGGGCGCTCGACACGCTCCCCACGGCCCGCCGGCTGATGGAACTGCTCAGGGAACGCGGCTGGACCGGCTGGTCGAAGCTCGAACGCCTGCCTCCGTGAGGCCGGTTTGCCCGCGGAGAGCGGGGTGTGCGAGCCTTTGATCACCTCATCTCACCTCTCCGAAAGGGCTGGTCGTGACGCTCGGCATGGTTCTCGGCGACGCCGTCTCCCGCGCTTCGACGCGGGAGCGGTAGCCTCACCTGCCCTGACCCACGCGCCCGTGCCGTAGCACGGGCCGTTCGTGCTGCTCCTCGTCGAAGTGCTCTTCGTGTCCCCGCACGTTCGACCACGAGGAGTACGACGTGTCCACGATCCACTGGACCGAGACCAACACCCCCCGTTCCGCCCGCTGGCGTTCCGAGAGCGCGACCCCGCCTCCCCGCCGGGTCGTCCGCGCCGACGACCGCATGAAGGCCGACACCGCTTACCGGCTGGCGTGCGAAGGAACGGCCCTGCTGTGGCGGGGCGACTTCCCCGGCGCCCGTCACCTGCTGGCGGCGATGGGCCGCCGCGTCGACAGGAGACCTCCCCGGCGGGGCGGCAGCCCGGCCGAGTCCTTCCACCTGCACCGCAGGGCCCGCCGCCACCGGGCCCGCGTGCTCGGCAGGCTCCTCGTCCTGCTGGAGGACGACTACCGCCTGAACCTGCGCCGAGCCCCCGACGTGCGGCAGGCGTGCACCGAGGCGTACGGTCCGCCGTCCGGGCCGACGGCCGTCTCGCTCACCGAGCTCCTGGGCGTGATCGGCGCGCACCAGTGGCGCACCAAGGGCGTGGAGGTGCCGGCCCTCGGCGCCCGCATCCACCCGCACTACGGCGTGTTCTCCCCGGTGCGGGGCGAATACGTCGACCTCGTCGCCCGCGCGCCGCTCCCCGCGCCGGCGGGCCGCCGTACCGCGTTCGACCTCGGGACCGGGACGGGAGTGCTCGCCGCCGTCCTGGCCCGCCGGGGGGCCGGCCGCGTCGTGGCGACCGACATCAGCCCGCGTGCCCTGGACTGCGCACGCGACAACATCCGCCGGCTGCGTCTCACCGGGCAGATCGACGTCGTCGGGCCCGGCCTCTTCCCTGACGGGCGGGCGGGCCTCGTGGTCTGCAACCCGCCCTGGATCCCGGCCCGGCCCACCTCCGCCCTGGAACGAGGCGTCTACGACCCGGGCGGCGGCATGCTCCGCGACTTCCTGGCCGGGCTCGGCGCGCATCTCGAACCGGGCGGTGAAGGATGGCTCATCCTGTCGGACCTGGCCGAACGCCTCGGGCTCAGGACGCGCGGCGAACTGCTCGCCGCCGTCGAGGCGGCGGGCCTGCGCGTGGTAGGCAGGACCGACATCCGGCCGCGGCATCCACGGGTGCGGGACACCGCCGATCCCCTCCATGCCGCCCGGGCCGCGGAGGTCACCTCGCTCTGGCGTCTCGCCGGCGCCTGACGGCGGGTCGTCACCGGGCGCGTCCGGCGAGACCTGGGGCTTTTCGCGGTTTATGTTGGAAACATGCAGGCAGATGGGCGCCGGGGCGACCCCCGCTACCTGCCGATCGGCGAACACGGGCTGATCGGCGATCTGCGTACGGTCGCGCTCGTGGGCACCAACGGCACCATCGACTGGTACTGCTGCCCCCGTTTCGACGCCCCGTCGGTGTTCGGCTCGATCCTGGACGCCGACCGGGGCGGCTCGTTCGAGCTGGCCGCCGACGTGCCGTACACGACCAAGCAGTTCTACTTCCCCGACACCAACGTCCTGATCACCCGGTTCTTCGCCGACGACGGCGTGGGGGAGATCCAGGACTTCATGCCCGTGGAACGTGACAACGCCGAGGTCGACCGGCACCGGCTGATCCGGCGGGTCACCGTCGTACGCGGCCGGCTGCCCTTCCGCGCCCTGGTCGCGCCCCGCTTCGACTACGGCCGCCTGCCGCACACCGTCACCCAGGACGGCGGCCTGACCGTGTTCACGTCACCGACGCTCGGCCTGACGCTGTTCTCCAGCGTGCCCGTCGAGCACGACGGCCGCGACGCCGCCGCCCGGTTCGTGCTGCGCGAGGGGGAGCGGGCCGTGTTCGCGCTCGACCGGGCCGCTCCCGGCGTCGAGCCCCGCGGCTGCCCGCTGGAGCAGGCCGAGGAGCTGTTCACCGCCACGGTCGCGTTCTGGCGCAAGTGGCTGTCGGCCTCCCGCTACCGGGGCCGCTGGCGGGAGATCGTGCACCGTTCGGCGCTCACGCTCAAGCTGCTCACGTACGCGCCGACCGGCGGCATCGTCGCCGCGCCCACCACGAGCCTGCCCGAGCAGATCGGCGGCCGGCGCAACTGGGACTACCGGTACGTGTGGGTGCGCGACGCCGCGTTCTGCGTCTACGCCCTGCTCCGCCTCGGCTTCACCGAGGAGGCCGAGGCGTTCATGGGCTTCCTGGACAAACACGTCCGGCTGGACGGCAGCTGCCCCGCCGGGCCGCTGCAGATCATGTACGGCATCGACGGCCGCCGCGAGCTGCCCGAGGAGGAGCTGCCGCACCTGGAGGGCTACCGCGGCTCGCGTCCCGTCCGGGTCGGCAACGACGCGGTCGGCCAGCTCCAGCTCGACATCTACGGCGCCCTCATCGACTCGGTCTACCTGTACAACAAGTGGGGCACGCCCATCTCCAGCCGGCGCTGGGACGAGCTGTGCACGCTGGTCGACTGGGTCTGCGCCCACTGGGACCAGCCGGACGAGGGCGTCTGGGAGACGCGCGGCGGGCGCAAGAACTTCACCTACTCCCGCCTGATGTGCTGGGTCGCGATCGAGCGCGCCATGCGCATGGCGATCCAGCGGGGCCTGCCCGCCGACATACCGCGCTGGCGCGAGAGCCGCGACGCGATCTACCGCGACATCATGGAGCACGGCTGGTCGGAACGGCTGCAGGGGTTCGTCCAGCACGCCGGCGAGGAGGTGCTCGACGCCGCCGTGCTGATGATGCCGCTGGCGAAGTTCGTCTCGCCGACCGACCCCAAGTGGCTGTCCACGCTGGACGTGCTCGGCGACGCGCTGGTCTCCGACTCCCTGGTCTACCGCTACGACCCCGAGCAGAGCCCGGACGGGCTGGAGGGCCCCGAGGGCACGTTCTCGATCTGCTCGTTCTGGTACGTCGAGGCGCTGTCGCGGGCCGGCCGCCTCGACGAGGCCCGCCTGGCCTTCGAGAAGATGCTCACCTACGCCAACCACCTGGGCCTGTACGCCGAGCAGATCGGGCAGACCGGCGAGCAGCTCGGCAACTTCCCGCAGGCCTTCACCCATCTGGCGCTCATCAGCGCGGCCTTCAACCTGGACCACGCACTCGGCTGATCACCCGGCTTGTCACTGGGCTGATCACTGGGCTGATCATCGGGGGGCGAGCAGGCAGAACTCGTTGCCGTCGGGGTCGAGCATCTCCACCAGGCCGCCTCCGTGCCGGTTGCCGGGCCGGTCGCCGCCGGCGAGGCTCGCGCCGAGGGAGAGCAGCCGCTCGATCTCGGCCTGCTGGTCGCCGCCCTCCGGGGGAGCGAGGTCGAAGTGCAGCCGGTTCCTGCCGTGCTTCGCGGCGACCGGCGGGCCGCCCCACGTGATCTTCGTGCCGCCGCGCGGCGACTGGATGGCGGTCTCCTCGTCCTGGTCCCAGACCAGCGGCCAGCCGAGCGCCTGGCTCCAGAAGTAGCCGACCGCCTGGGTGCCGTCGCTGGCGAGCGCGCCGATGAACCCGCATCCGGCGAGGAACTTGTTGCCCGCCTCGATCACGCAGAACTCGTTGCCCTCGGGGTCGGCGAGCACCACGTGGCCCTCCTCCGGGCGCTGCCCGACGTCGATGTGCCGCGCGCCGAGCTCCAGGGCCCGCGCCACCGTCCGCTGCTGGTGCTCGGGGGAGTCGCTGGTCAGGTCGAAGTGCGCCTGGTTCTGGCCGACCTTCTTCTCCAGCGTCGGCAGGCAGCGGATCTCGAAGCCGGTCTCGTCGTCCGGCGGGAGCACGACGCCGTCGTGGCGGCCGTCGGTGAGCTTCCTGCCCAGCAGCCCGGCCCAGAACCGGCCGAGTCCTACGGGGTCGTGCGCGCCGAAGCAGAGCGCGGCGAGCTGCGAACTCATCAGATCTCCCATCTGGCGGAACGGCGGCCGCGGGCGGGCACACGTCTCCGCCCCGCGCACGTCACGCTAGCCAGCCGCCGATCCGCGGCGCCAATGCTTTTCCGCCCGGGGTCAGAGCCCCTGCCCGGTGCCCATGCCGCGCAGCAGGGTGTCCACCAGCCGCGCCGCCAGCGCCTCGGGGTCGCCGTCGCGGTCCTGCGCCGACTCGTGGAGCAGCGCGTAGTAGACCCGCCGCGCCCAGCTCAGATCGACGTCGGCGCGGAACGTCCCGGTGTCGCGGGCCCTGGCGAACAGCCGCTCGCAGCGCTCGGCCACGTCGGCGTGCACCTGGGCGGCCGCGTCGGTGGTGAACGCCAGGTTCATGGCGAAACCCCAGTCGATCTTGACGCGCAGCACGTTGGCGGTGACCTGGTAGAGCGCGACGAGCGGCGGCGTGGTCTCGGGATGGGCGGCGTCCACGGCCTCGGCGAACTGCCGGGTGGCCCAGGAGGCCAGCGCGGCCACCAGCGCGTCGCGGGAGGCGAAACGGCGGTGCACGGTGGTGCGCGCCACCCCGGCGGCCTCCGCGATCTGCTCCATGCTCGCCGCCGGGTTCCTGCTGAGCACGCGCTCGGCCGCGGCGAGGATCGTCCTGACCGTCCGCTCGGCGTCGGACCTCAGCGCCCGTGTCGTTCCGCTCATCCGTACAGGTTACGCCATGGTCGCCACTCAACCCTAACTTGCATCATGGGTGTTGCAAGTCCTAAGGTGATCGCATCTGGAGTGACGCGACTTTGCGAAGGAGAACGTCATGGATCTGCGACTCACGGGCAAGACCGCCGTCGTGACCGGCGCCAGCAGGGGCATCGGGCTCGCCATCGTGCGGGCGCTCCGCGACGAGGGCGTGCGGGTCGTCGCCGCGGCCCGCACGATCACGCCCGAGCTCAAGGAGACCGGGGCCGTCGCGCTGGCCGCCGACCTGTCCACCCCTGACGGCCCCGCCGCGCTGATCGAGCGCGCCCTGGCCGAGCTGGGCGAGCTCGACCTGCTGGTCAACAACGTGGGAGGGGGCGACGTGAGCGACCGCCCCGTCGGCGGCTTCCTCGACGCCACCGACGACCACTGGCTGCGCGACCACGAGCTGAACTTCCTCAGCGCCGTACGCGCCACCAGGGCCGCCATGCCCGGCCTGGTGCGCAGCCGCGGCACGGTCATCAACATCTCGTCCAACGGCGCGCGTCTGCCGCACGCCGGGCCGGTCACGTACACGACCGCCAAGGCGGCGCTGACGGCGTTCGGCAAGGCCCTCGCCGAGGAGTTCGGGCCGCAGGGCGTGCGGGTCAACACCGTCTCGCCCGGCGCCACCCGCACCGCGCTGTGGGAGTCCCCCGACGGGTACGGCGCGGCGCTGGCCGGCGCGCTCGGCGTCGAGCACGAGCAGCTCCTGGCGCAGCTGCCGGCCGGCACCGGGATGACCACCGGCAGGCTCGTCGAACCCGGCGAGGTCGCCGCGCTGGTGACGTGGCTGGCCTCGCCCCACGCCGCCAGCGTCACCGGGGCCGACTACGTGATCGACGGCGGTGCCGTCAAGACGGTCTGAGGCGTATTGACCCGGTGGGCGGTCATCGCCCAGACTACGGTCCCAACCGGACAATTGCGTCCGGTTCGAGGAGGGCGACTTCCGCGAGCCGAGAGGGGCCGAGTTGACCGACCACTGGGACAGCATCGTCGACGTGCTCGTCGCGGGCTCCGGCGCGGCGGGCCTGACCGCCGCCATCGCCGCCGCCGACCGCGGACTGGACGCCCTGGTCGTGGAGAGCACCCCGCGCTGGGGCGGCACCACGTCCGTCTCCGGCGGCGGCCTCTGGATGCCCGCCAACCCGCTCATGCTGCGCGCCGGCGTCCGCGACTCCGCCGAGGAGGCGCTGCGGTACATGGACGAGGTCATCGAGGAGACCGGCCCCGCCTCCTCGCCGGAGCGCAGGAAGGCGTACGTGCGGACCGCCCCCGAGGTGGTCGCCTTCCTCGGCCGGCTAGGCGTGCGCTGGCGCAGGTCCCCCGACTACCCCGACTACTACCCCGACCGGCCGGGCGGCAAGGTGGGCCGGGCGCTCGAGGTCGCGCCGTTCGACACCAAGCTGCTCGGCGCCTGGTACGACAGCGCCCGCTCCAAGGAGAGCGGCATCCCGCTGCCGCTCATGACCGACGACGTGTGGCTGCTGTCGCGCGCCTGGTCCACCCCGAGCGGTTTCGTACGCGGCGCCCGGTTCGTCTTCCGTACGCTCGGCCAGTACGCCGGCGGCAGGCGGCCGACCGGCATCGGCGGCTCGCTCGCCGCCTCGCTCATGCACATCGTTCGCACCCAGCAGACCCCCGTCTGGCTGTCCGCCCCGATCGTCGACCTCGTCATCGAGGACGGCGCGGTCGTCGGCGCGGTCGTGGAACGGGGCGGCCGCGCCCGCCGGATCCGCGCCCGGCGCGGCGTCGTCCTGGCCGCCGGCGGGTTCGCCAGCAACGGCGCTTGGCGGCGCGAGCACCACGGCATCCCCGGCTACTCCTCGGCCCCCGAGGGCGACCAGGGCACGGTCATCGCGATGGGCGCGAAGGCGGGCGGCGCGCTGGCGCTCATGGACGACGCCTGGTGGGGCGCGTCCCTGCTCGGCCCCGACGGCGAGCCGCGCTTCCTCGTCGCCGAGCGCTCCCTGCCGTTCTCGATCATGGTGAACGCCGCCGCCGAGCGTTTCACCAACGAGTCGGCGTCCTACATCGACGTCGGGCACGACATGCTCAAGCACGGCGAGGCCGGCCCGATGTGGCTGATCACCGACGTCCGGCACACCCGCCGCTACCTCAACACCGCCGTCGCCGGGCAGGCGGGCAAGTGGAAGCGGGCGGGCCTGCTGGCCGAGGCCCCGACCGTGGAGGCGCTGGCCGCCGAGATCGGCGTCGACCCCGTACGCCTCGCCGCGACCGTCGAGCGCTTCAACGGCTTCGCCCGCACCGGCGTGGACCCGGACTTCGGCCGCGGCCGCACCGTCTACGACAACTACTACGGCGACCCGCGGGTCAAGCCCAACCCGAACCTCGGGCCGCTGGAGAAGGGGCCGTTCCGCGCGTTCCGCGTCTATCCGGGCGACCTCGGGACCAAGGGCGGCCTGCTCACCGACGAGCACGCCCGCGTGCTGCGCGAGGACGGCGCCGCCATCCCCGGCCTGTACGCGGCGGGCAACACCACCGCCTCCGTCATGGGCCGCACCTACCCGGGCCCCGGCTCCACCATCGGCCCGGCCGTCGTCTTCGGCTACCGCGCCGCCCGCCACGCCGCCGGCGCCTGACCCGCGGTCAGCGTACGGAACAGATCGCTTCCTGGATCACCCGGGTCACGGCGGCCGGCTGCGAGACGAGGGCGAGATGCGAGCCGCCCGCGAACTGTGTCACCCGGGAGCCGGCCCGCTCGGCCATGGCCCGCTGCGACGCCGGGACGATGATCTTGTCACCGGTGGCGATGAAGGACCATGACGGGATCGTCTTCCAGGCCGCCGCCTTCGACGGCGTCTGGAAGGCGGCGGTGGAGGCGGCCCGCTGCGCCGCCCAGAGCCGCCGGGCCTCGCCCCTGGGCAGGTCCGAGGCGAAGGAGCGCACGAAGACCTGCCGCTTCAGGTACAGGTCGGCCGCCCCGCCGGATCGCGGGACCCGGTCGTAGAGCGTGGCCGGGTCGCCGCCGAGCGCGGACCCGGCGCCGCTGAGCTGGGCGGTGGTCTCGCCCACGTCCGGGACCGCCGCGTCCACGTACACCAGGGCCTTGACGTCCTGGTCGCCCGCGGCGGCGTTCGTGATCACCGAGCCGCCGTAGGAGTGGCCCACGAGGACGACCGGGCCGCTCAGCCCGTTGAGGAAGTCGCGTACGGTCTGCGCGTCCTCGGTCAGGCCGCGCAGCGGGTTGCCCACGGCCCGCACGTCGTACCCGGCCCGCTGGAGGGCCTTGATCTCGCCGTTCCAGCTGGAGGTGTCGGCCCAGGCGCCGTGCACCAGCACGACGGTGGGCCGCCCGGCGGCGGGCGTGGGGCACGGAGACGTCGGCGCGGCGGCGGGGACCTGCGCGGTCCCGGCCAGCAGCAGCGCGCACCCCGTGACGGCGAGTCCCGGCATGACCACCACCTCCACTCCTTCTCCCAGGCTGCCAGCCGCCGCCCCCAGCGCCGGTGAACGACCGGCCAAGGCCGGTAAAGGCCGGAGCGGCGGGCCGGAGCGGCGGGGGCGGGTAGGCTGGCGGCCATGACCGAGCGTCCTTCCCCCGTCGTGGCCGCGGATCAGCACGCGCAGGTCAGCGGGTGCGACGTGCAGTTCGTGGACGTGTTCAAGGTGCTCGGCAAACGCTGGAACGGCATGATCATCGTGGCCCTGATGCAGCGGCCCGCGCGGTTCGGCGAGCTCGCCAAGATGATCCCCGGCATCACCGACGGCATCCTCTCCGACCGGCTCCGCGAGCTGATGGCGGCGAGCCTGGTGGAGCGGCAGCTCGCCGACGGGCCGAGCACGGCCGTCCTCTACCGGCTCACCCCGGTCGGCGAGGACCTCCGGCAGGCCTTCCACGAGCTGCGCGAATGGGCCGCCCGCAACAACCTCGGCGAGCTCTGCCGCTGACGGGGGCCCGGTGGGCGTGTCGCCAATCGGCGATCAGGGCAGGCGAGTCCAAAACCTTCTTGATCAGATCCTCGCTCTCCCGCAGAACGCGGTTCGTCTTGTCCACCGTACGGTTGAACGGTGACGATGGGCAGGAGTTTCACGAGGCCCGGGCCCTGGCCCGGGGCGGAAGCTACGTGTCCTTCTCGTCCCGCCAGCCGCCGGGTTCGGGATGGTAACCGTAGGCGGCGGCCCGCACCGTGTCCTCGTCCTCCAGCCCGGAGCCGATCGTGCCGCCGACGGTGGCCAGCGAGCTGCTGATCCAGGCCAGGGTCAGGTAGTCGGTGAGGCCGACCGGCCGCTGCAGGTCCTGCTCCAGCACGGAGGTGTCGATCAGCAGCGCCGCGGCGAGTGTCGTTCCGGCGAACAGCACCAGATAGGACGCCACGGCGGCCAG
This sequence comes from Nonomuraea sp. AD125B, assembly GCF_041402765.1. Taxonomy (NCBI): domain Bacteria; kingdom Bacillati; phylum Actinomycetota; class Actinomycetes; order Streptosporangiales; family Streptosporangiaceae; genus Nonomuraea; species Nonomuraea sp. AD125B. Next base: position 252,265 of record NZ_JBGLOU010000010.1, read on the forward strand.
GGTGAGGGTGAGGATCGTGCCAAGGTTGAACATCCGGGCCAGCTCGGCCGGTGTCTCCCGGCTCGGTTTCTCCCACAGGTCGTGCGCGATGATCAGCCAGGTCACCAGCGCGGTCAGTCCGAGAAGCATGATCACGGTGAGGCGGAGTCCGCCGAGCGCGACTCCCATCTCCCAGATGGTGTTGGTGGTGAGCGCGAACGCGGCCGTGGCGAAGGCGCCGGCCAGGAGTTTGGACAGGCCCAGCAGGGCGCGCCCCGGGCGGTTGGCCCGGACCATTCCGATCAGGAGCCGCACCCGGCCGGCCAGCCGCGAGGCGACATAGCCCAGTTCCCCGGCGCCGGCTTCGCCTACCACTCGGTGAATGGCGGCGACCTGGCCGGTCAGCTCGGCCGGTGCCCGGCCGACCGGCGGCACCCGCTCCTCGGACGTGTCAGCGAGCAGCCGGCCCACGAGATCCGGGACAGCCGCGCGGAGCGCTCGCAGCTGGCGCAGCCCCAGCGCGGGCAAGGACACCAGCGCGACACGGCGCCGGGCAGACGTCTGCGCGACCAGCGGCACCCGATCGGTGTGCAGCGGCAGGTCGGTCAGGCAGATCGCGACGTCCCACCGGGCGTCGGCACGCCGGCGGGCGAGATCGTCGAGCAGCGCCTCGACGCCGCCGTCGCGGCGCGGAGCCACGTCGCCCCAGCCTGCCCGGACGATCCACCGCACGTCCGGGTCCACCCGCTCGGCGAGCCGGGCGGCCAGCTCGACGGCGAGCCGCGCGACCACCTGCGCCGGATAGTCCGGCGGGGTCGCCACTAGTCCGACGACGATCTCCGGCCGACGCTGCTGACTGATGGCCATGGGCGCTCCTCGCCGGTAGCCGGGCGGAATCCCGGCAGTGAATACCCTTCGTGGCGCGACACATGCGGGCTGTATCGGGTCCATGCGGGCGAACAGGGCGAGGCGGCCGGCTTGCAGAACAGCAGCCGGCCGACGGCGGGGGCCGAACCCTCTATTTGCGTGACGGTTGGTGCCCATAAGATCACTTAACGCGTCCGGCTGTGGGTTCAGGGGGTTTTCGCGGGGTATCGGTCTGGGGACTGCCCGTGGGGTGGGAGGCACCGGCGACGGGGGGATCGTCATGAAGGCAGTGGTGTACGAGGGGCCGCGGCAGGTCAGTGTGAAGGACGTGCCGGACGCGCGGATCGAGCGGCCGACCGACGTCCTGGTACGGATCACGTCCGCGAACATCTGCGGCTCCGACCTGCACATGTACGAGGGCCGGACCGACTTCGAGCCCGGCCGCTGGTTCGGGCACGAGAACATGGGTCAGGTGGTCGAGGTCGGCGACGGGGTCGACAAGGTCCAGGTGGGCGACTGGGTCGTCCTGCCGTTCAACATCTCGTGCGGGCACTGCAAGAACTGCGAGCGTCAGCTGACGAACTACTGCCTGACCGCTCAGCCTGAGCCGAACATGGCCGGCGCCGCCTACGGCTTCGCCGACATGGGCCCGTACGGCGGCGGGCAGGCCGAGCTGCTGCGCGTGCCCTGGGGCGACTTCAACTGCCTGCGGCTGGGCGAGGACGCCGAGCAGCGCCAGAGCGACTACGTGATGCTCGCCGACATCTTCCCGACGGGCTACCACGCCACCGAGATGGCCGGCGTGCAGCCCGGCGACCAGACGGTCATCTACGGCGCGGGGCCTGTCGGGCTGATGGCCGCCCTCTCGGCGACCATCAGAGGGGCGAGCAAGGTGATGGTCGTCGACCGCCACCCCGACCGGCTGCGGCTGGCCGAATCGATCGGCGCGATCGCCATCGACGACTCCAAGGTCGACCCGGTGCAGGCCGTTCTGGACGAGACGATGGGGCTGGGCGCGGACAACGGCTGCGAGTGCGTCGGCTATCAGGCGCACGACCCCGACGGCCGGGAGCAGCCCAACCTGACGATGAACCGGCTGGTCGCCTCGGTACGCTTCACCGGGAAGATCGGCAATGTCGGCGTCTTCACCCCGCAGGACCCCGGGGCCAGCGACGAGCTGGCCAAACAGGGCAAACTCGCCTTCGACTACGGCATGTTCTGGTTCAAGGGCCAGCACATCGGCAGCGGCCAGGCCCCGGTCAAGAAGTACAACCGGCAGCTGCGCGACCTGATCGCCGCGGGCAAGGCCAAACCGTCCTTCATCGTCAGCCACGAGCTGCCCCTCGACCGCGCGCCGGAGGCGTACGAGCACTTCGACAAGCGAGACGAGGGCTGGACGAAGGTCGTCCTGCACCCGGCGATGGCGGGTGCCTGACATGGCCGGAGAGCTGAACGGACGCCGGGTCGCCATCCTCGCGGCCGACGGGGTGGAGCGAGTCGAGCTGGAGCGGCCGCGGCAGGCGCTGGACGACGCCGGCGCCCGCACCGTCGTGGTCTCCATCACCAGCGGCGAGATCCAGGCACGCGACCATGATCTCGAAGACGCCGGCACCTTCACGGTGGACCGGCTGGTCGGCGAGGTGTCGGTCGACGACTACGAGGCGCTGCTCCTGCCGGGCGGGACGGTGAACCCGGACAAGTTGCGGATGGAACCCGCTGCGGTGCGGTTCGTCCGGGACTTCGTCCAGTCGGGCAAGCCGGTCGCGTCGATCTGCCACGGCCCGTGGAACTTCGTCGAGGCCGACGTCGCGCGGGGCCGCCGGCCGACCTCGTGGCCGAGCGTGCGCACCGACCTGCGCAACGCCGGGGCCGAAGTGGTCGACGAGCCGGTCGTCACCGACGGCAACATCACCACGAGCCGGTCGCCCGACGACCTGCCGGCCTTCTGCGAGCGCATCGTCCAGGAGTTCGCCAAAGGCCCGAAGGCCGCCGCCGCCGAACACCCGGCGTGACCGCCCGCAGCGAACCCACACACCACCACAACCTGCGTTAGGACGCATGATGACCGACAGATTCGCCCGTGCGCTCGGGTGGACCAGCCTCGCGGTGCCCGGCAAGGGCGTCCGCAACGCGGGCCTGGTCAGCTTCACCGACGGCCCCGGCGGGCGCGGCACCGTCGTGGACGTCTCGCTGGAGTACGGCATGCGCGGCCGCAAGCTGGCCGCCGCGGTCGCCCGCATGTTGGGCGAGCATCCCGAGCAGCAGGTCCGTGACGACCTGCGTCGCTTCAAGCAGGTCATGGAGACCGGCGAGGTGGTCCGTTCCGAGGGCAGCCCCGAGGGCCACCGCGCCCGGCGTCAGCTCCACCAGCGTCCCGCCCAGCCGATCGGAGCACGCGCATGAAGGCCAACGTGTGGACCGGCCGCAACAGCGTCGAGGTCGAGAACGTCCCTGACCCGCAGATCCTCAACGCGCGCGACGCGATCGTCCGCGTCACCTCGACCGCGATCTGCGGCTCCGACCTGCACCTGGTGGACGGCTACATCCCGACCGTGAAGAAGGGCGACATCCTCGGCCACGAGTTCATGGGCGAGGTCGTCGAGGTCGGTCCCGGCGTGCGCAACCTGCGGCCCGGCGACCGCGTCGTGGTGCCGTTCCCGATCGCGTGCGGCTCCTGCTTCGCCTGCGAGGCCGAGCTGTACTCGGTGTGCGAGAACTCCAATCCCAACGCGGGGATGGCCGAGAAGCTGATGGGTCACGCGCCCGCCGGGATCTTCGGCTACTCGCACATGCTGGGCGGTTTCCCCGGCGGGCAGGCCGAGTACGCCCGGGTCCCGTTCGCCGACGTCGGCCCGATCAAGATCGAGGACGACCTGCCGGACGAGAAGGTGCTGTTCCTGTCCGACATCTTCCCCACCGGCTTCATGGGCGCCGAGATGTGCGACATCAAGCCGGGCCAGACCATCGCGATCTGGGGCGCGGGACCCGTCGGGCAGCTCGCCGCGGCCAGCGCGTTCCTGCTCGGCGCCGACCGGGTCATCGTCATCGACCGCTTCCCGTACCGGCTCAAGCGGGCCCAGCGGACCGGCGCCGAGGTCCTCAACTATGAGGAGGTGAACGTGCTGGAGGCGCTGCGGGACATGACCGGCGGGCGCGGCCCCGACGCCTGCATCGACGCCGTCGGCATGGAGGCCCACCATCCGACCCCGGCGATGTACGCCTACGACCGCACCAAGCAGGCCGCCCGGCTGGAGACCGAGCGGCCGTACGTGCTGCGCGAGGCCATCATGGCCTGCCGCAACGGCGGCGTCGTGTCGGTGATCGGCGTCTACGGCGGGTTCGTCGACAAGTTCCCGATGGGCACCGTCATGAACCGTTCGCTGACCATCCGCACCGGTCAGTGCCACGTGCAGCGCTACATGCGGCCGCTGCTGGACCGGATCCGCTCCGGCGAGATCGACCCGAGCTTCGTCATCTCGCACCGCATGCCGCTCAGCGAGGCACCGCGCGGCTTCGAGCTGTTCAAGCACAAGATGGACGAGTGCAACAAGGTCGTGCTCACGACGTGAACCTGCTTTCGCGGCCCCGGGCGGCGATCAGGTGGGCGACCCGCCGGCGGCGGCCCCCGTTCGCCGCCGGCGGTCCTCCGTCTACGGGCGGGCCAGGCGGATGAGGTCGGAGTAGAGGGAGAGGGTCTCGTCGAGCCCGGCCTCCGTCCCGCTGCCCGCGGTGGCGAACAGCACGTGGTCCACGCCGGTGCCCTCCAGCCCCGCGAGGTCGTCGGCGACCTGGCGCGGCGAGCCGCCCAGGAACGGCCGATCGTCGCCCAGCGGCTCGGCCGTGAGCGGCACGTTGGCCCGCGCCACCACGGTCACCGAGCCCGGGTCGCGGCCCTGCTCCTCGACGGCCGCCCGGAACGCCTTGGCCATGTCGACCAGCGTGTCGCGGGTGATCACCACCGGGTTGAGGCCGTCGGCGATGCGCGCCGCCCGCCGGATGCCGCCCGGCGTCATGGCGCCGAGCAGGACCGGCAGCCGCGGCTGCACCGGCTTCGGGTTGATCTCGGATTCGGCGATGTGGGTGAAGTCGCCCTCGTACGCGACCGGGTCCGGCCCCCAGCAGGCCCGCATGGCGGCGACGACCTCGTCCATGCCGCGCCCGATCCGGCTCATCGGCACCCCGGCGGCCGCGAACTCCTGCGGCATCCAGCCCTGGCCGAGCCCGGCCACCGCCCGCCCGCCGCTGAGCTGGTCGAGGGTGGCCAGGCGCTTGGCGAGGACGACGGCCGGGTGCAGCAGGGCGTCGATGATGCTGGTGCCGAGCTTGACGCGGTCGGTGATCGCGGCTACGTAGCTCAGCGTCTCCAGCGGCTCGTAGGCCAGCCGGTAGATCTCGGGCACCGGCTGCGGGTCGCCGCCGCCGATGGCGACCGGCGCGGTCGGCCGCAGCAGTCGTTCGTAGGTCCACACCGAGTCGTAGCCGAGTTGCTCGGCCTCACGGGCGACGCGGGCGATGGCGGCGGGGCCGGCCAGGGGCCCGGAGGTGGGTAAGGCGATACCGAGTTCCATGCCCAGCACACTACTACGTTCTTTATAGTTCACTCGCAAAAAACGAGTAGCGTCCCCGGTCGGCCCTCCGCTTGAAACGGCGGCTCCGGCCGAGCGCGTCCAGGGCAAGCGCTGTTTCATAGGTCGATCAAACGAGTAGCCGGTTGAATCGCTCTGGCAGGGAGCGACGACGACTACCTCCGCGGTTGAGGCCCACGACTGCTCGATGACCTCCTGCGCCGCCCCGGCCGGTTCGCCCTGCCGGACGGGGAAGAGCAAGGTGGCAGTCCAGTGCCACACCGCCCGCTTCCGGCTCGTGCCCGCGCTCGCCAAGGCGCTCAACGTCCACACCCCGGCCCTCCGCAAACCGGGCACGGCCTGGATCGAACTGCCCCGCACGGGCCGCGGCCGGGGTCGAGCCGGCCACGGTTCTGCTGGTCGGCCGAATCCGTAAGTTCAGGCTGCGAATGGCCGGTGTCTCCGGCGCTGTTTGGCCAGGTGCGATCTCTTGATGGCCCGGAACTCCTGTGGCTGTCCGGCGAGCCGCCCATTCAGCTGATCAGCCCACCACCCCCCGCCGTGCAAGTAGTCAACCTGGTCAGGGGCGGCGGGAAAGAGGAGCATGGCCGGAGTTTGAGAGGCGCACACATTCCGTTCTGCAGGAGAGTCACCGAACTGTTCGCTCGTGAGGGAATCGTCGTCCAGAACGCTCCGAGGGTCATCCAGCTTACGGACCAAGATCATCGATTTCAAGAGGCTGAGTATCAGTGATCGCAGGCGGTAAGTGATCGGGCGTGCCGGACATCACCTGCACGATGGCGCCATCAAGGGCGAGAACCCCACCATCGGATCCTGCCTGGCCGGCTGGGCGGAAAGACGGCCGTCGATTCGCCCGGCCTGCCCTTGATCAATTACCCGCGCCGATCTCTTCCCATCCGGCGTTCCCGCTGATATCTATGTGATGATCATCAGCCACTTCGAGACCCGCCAAATGCGCGGGCCCTTCGTGCTGCCATGAATGAGGAGTATTAGTTGTTGTTACCTGCGTTAGATGAGCAGGCGGCTGCGTCGTCACGCCCCTTTGCCCCGAAGCGCCTTGCGCGTTGTTTCGGCAAAGTTGTCGCGGTAGGACTCGCCACCACCATGTTCGCCGCCATGACGAGCGTGCCTGCCTGGGCGCGGCAAGAGCCGGCCGCCGCTGCCGCCGAATCCAAGCCCACGACCAGACTTGGAGCTGGTGAGCCCACCCCGGACATGGCGGTCGAAACCGCCAAGCGGAAGGCTCGCGAGACCGGAAAGCGCGTCGAGATCCCGTCAAAGCGGTCGGAGAACGCGACCGTGTACGCCAATCCGGATGGCGAAACGCTCCGTATGGAGCTGCGTTCCCAGCCCTTCCGCATGAAGAAGGAGGACGGCACCGGATTTACTCCGATCGACACCACTCTGCGGCAGAAAAGCGGCGCCATAGCCCCCGAGGCGGCTCCGGGTCACCTCGTGCTTTCTGCCGGGGGTGACAAAAAGCTGCTGCGCATCCGGAGCGAGGCCGGCACCGCGGAAATCGGAACTCCCCGCCAGCTGCCGAAGCCGAAGCTGACCGACGACACCGCCACATACGAGTCGGCCTACGGCAAGGGCGTGGACCTGCGTGTCACGGCCACCGGGACCGGCTTCCGCCAGGAAATCGTCATTCATGAGCGGCCCAAGGAGCCGGTGGCCTTCCGCATCCCGGTGGATCTGCCCACCGGCATGTCGTACGCGACGACGGAATCGGGGCAGCCGGCGCTGTTCGGCAAGGACGGAAAGAAGATCGCCGACCTGCGTCCGGTGCCGATGCTGGATGCCGAGGCGGCCGACCCGGCCGGTTCCCTCGACGAGGCCCGAACAGGCAAGGCGAGCGTCACCCTGGATGAGGACGGCTCGGCCCTGATCCTCACTCCTGATAGTGCCTTTCTCTCCGATCCTGCCGTTCGATACCCGATCACTCTGACCGCCGCCTCGCCGGGGTGGGTGGGGGCTTCGCTGACGGACGACACGTTCATCAACAGCGTCGACCTCCAGGACGGCTGGTACAACAGTGATCTGGACAGGACCCTTGTCGGCAAGTCCAACAGCGGCACCAAGACCTGGCGCACCTATCTCAAGTTCAAGGTGGCCGTGTCGGAGCTGGAGGACGTGGCGATCCACAACGCCGACCTGATGTTGTGGAATTACTTGTCCAACACCTGCGGCTCGGCCGTCGGCTCGGGAATCGTCGCACGGCGGATCACCAGCCCGTGGGACATCTACACCTTGACCTGGTCCAACCAGCCGTCGACGACGTCGGAGTTCCAGGTCATCAACAACGCCGCCTACAGCAGCGACTGCAGCTGGGGCGAGGGCGAGTTGCTGTATTCGGTCGAGGACACGGTCCGCGCGTGGGCCGCGAAGCTGGACCCCGAGTACGGCTTCCAGCTGCGGGCCACCAGCGAGTCGGACGCCACCAACTGGCGCCGCTACCGCTCCAAGGAAGGGGGCAGCTGGGACCGCGAGCCCAACCACGCTCCCATTCTTTTCATCGACTACACCCCGAACGACCGCGTGGCCATCCATTTCGCGGAGAGCGGGCCGAGGCGGACAGAGCCGATCTCGTACGCGGAGGCCGTGAGCCTGGCGCAGGAGAGCGATGAGGACGTCACCCCGCTCTCTGGCCTCACCGAGGAGCAGCTTCTCCAGCAGGACGCACAGGGCGGTGACCCGTTCCCTGTCGACCGCAGCAACCGCCAGCCCCTCCCGGGTGAGAGCTGGGATCCGGATGAGGCCGAACAGGAGATGGACGAGTTCGCGCCGAAGGTGACTGCGGTCAGCCCGCCGAACAAGAGCGTCGAGGTTGATACCGGCACCACCGTGTCGGCGACATTCGACGAGCCCGTGACCGGGGCGCGGATCACGCTCAAGGACCCCGCAGGTACGGACGTGGCGGGCACGACCGCCATGGACGGGGCTAGCGAAACCATTACATTCACGCCCAGCAGCCCTCTCGCGCCGGGCGTGACGTACAAGGCGGAGGTCAGCGAGGCGACCGACGACGCCTACAACAAGGTCGAGCCCCAGCCCTGGGTTTTCACCACCGCCGGTGGGGTGGCCGCGCACTGGCCCTTCGACGAGGGCTCCGGGACCACCTCCGCCGATGCGTCAGGGCATGGGCATGACGCGACGTTGAGCGGCACCGGGAGGTGGATCGACGGGAAGACGGGCCACGGCGTGTCGAACACCGCGTTGACGCCGACCCGGATCGTCGCGAGCAAGGAGGCTGTCAGGCTGGGGAAGGCGGTCGAGGTTCACGCTGAAACGACGGCGACCAGCCTCACCTACGCCCAGCCGGATGGTAAGACGTACAAAACCGAGGTCACGGCCGGCCCGGTACGCGCCCGGCAGGGCGGCGGCTGGGTGCCGATCGACACCACCCTGGTCGAGCAGGGTGGCAAGCTGCGGACCAAGACCCTCGCCGAGGGCGCGGTCGTGGAGATCTCCGCGGGCGGCACGGACGCGTTCGTGAAGATGACGGCAGACGGCAAGTCGTACGCGCTGCGCTGGCCGACGCCGCTGCCCAAGCCCACGGTCAAGGGCAGTGTGGCCACTTACACCGACGCCGCCGGCGCGGGTGCCGATCTGGTGGTGACGGCGTTGCCGGACGGGTTCCGGCACGAGGTGGTGCTGCGCCAGCGGCCGTCGAAACCGCTGAAGCTGCGGATCGGCGTCGAGGACGAGGGCCTGACCCTGTCGGAGGGCAAGAACGGCCGGTTGCTGCTGAAGGGCAAGAACCAGAAGCTGGTCGCCGCGGCGGCGCCGGCAGCCGCATGGGACAGCGCCAAGGGCCGGCCGGCCAGACGCGGCGCAGCCGCCAGCGACCTGGTCACCAAGGACGGCCGTACGGAGCTGGTGATCGAGCCGGATCAGGCGTTCCTGGCCGACGCCGGCACCGCCTACCCGGTGAGCGTGGCCGCGGCGGTCACCCTGCCGGGAATGACCGATGTGTGGATCTCCAACTACGGAACTCCCGGCTACAGCACCTACCGCAACACGACGCTGTGGGTGGGCACCTACGACGAAGGCGAACCGGCGCCGTGGGTGGAGCGCGCCTTCCTGAAGTTCGACACCGCCGCGCTGGCCAACACCAACGTGTCGGCGGCGACGCTGAGCATGCGCCGCACCGATGCCATCGGCTGTGGCGACGCCCGATCCGGCATCAAGGCCCAGCGGGTCACCGCCGCCTGGACCGACGTCGAGCTGACCTGGGAGAACCAGCCTGGCACCGCCACCGCCGGGGAAGCGGTCGCCAATGACAGCGCCACCTGCGGCGCGCCGGGCACGATGAGCTGGAACCTCGCCGCGATGGCCCAGGCGTGGGCGTCCGGCAGCGCCAACCACGGGCTCATGCTGCGCGGCGTGGACGAGACCCTGGACGGCGGCCGGCCGCCGTACGACCGGGCCTTCGACTCGTTCAACGCCACCAACAAGCCCACGTTGACCGTCACCTACACACTCGGCTCCACGCCCACCGTCGCCGGGCTGCAGATCAGCCCGGCCACCAGCGCGGGCGGGACGGTGACCGCCACCTCGCTCACCCCGCAACTGGCTGCCACCGTCGCCGACACCGCCGGCGGCAACCTCACCGGCCAGTTCGAGATCGAGCACGACCCGGCAGCCACCGCGCAGGGCAGCGGCCAGATCTGGGCCGGCACCTCCCCGGCGGTCAGCTCCGGCGGACAGGCCACCGTCAGCGTCCCGGCCGGGAAACTGGCCGACGGCTGGAAGATCCGCTGGCGCGCCCGCGCGGCCAACGCCGCCACCTCGTCTGCCTCGGCGTGGTCGGACTGGCAGACGGCCACCGTCGACGTGCCCAACCCCACGACCGGCGCCTTCCAAGTCACCCCGTCCCAGGTGGTGAACGGCGTCACCACGGCCACCAGCCTGACCCCCGCCCTGCGCGCCACGGTCACCGACCCGGCCGCGCAACCGCTGCGCGCCGAGTTCGAGGTCGAGCACGACCCGGCCGCCTCCGGTCAGGGCACCGGCCAGATCTGGACTGGCGCCACCGACAACGTCACCTCCGGCACCCAAGCCACGGCCACCGTCCCCGACGGGAAACTGACCGACGGGTGGAAGGTGCGCTGGCGCGTCCGGGCGATCAACACGGCCACCACGGTCGGCTCGCCGTGGTCTGACTGGCAGAACCTGACCATCGACGTGCCGGACGCGGTCTCCGAACCGGCCGTCGGCGCGCTGCAGGTCAGCCCGTCCGAGCAGGTGGACGGTGTCACCGTCACCCCCACCCGCACCCCGGCACTGCTGATCCAGGTGAGCGACCCGGCCGGCAAGCCGCTGCGCGCGGAGGTCGAGATCGAGCACGACCCGGCCGTACCCGATCAAGGCAGCGGCCAGATCTGGACCGGCAGCGCCGACAACGTGCCGGCCGGCACCCAGGCGAACATCACGGTCCCGGCGGACACGCTCACTGACGGCTGGAAGGTCCGCTGGCGGGCCCGCTCCGTCTCGGCCACCGCCGCTTCGACCTGGTCGGACTGGCAGTCCTTCACCGTCACGCTGCCCAGGCCCACCGCCACCGGCCTGGCCGTCACCCCGTCCAAGGTGGTGGACGGGGTGACGGTGACCACCAGGCTCACCCCCACCCTCCAGGCCACCCTCACCCATCCGACAGGCCAGGCACTGCGCGCCGAAGCCGAGATCGAGCACGACCCGGCCGCGACCGGACAGGGCACCGGCCGGATCTGGGCCGGCGCCGTGGACAACATCGCCTCCGGCACCCAGGCGAGCATCACCGTCCCCGCAGGCACGCTCACCGACGGGTGGAAGCTGCGCTGGCGCTTGCGCGCCGTCACCGACGACGCGTCCTCGGTCTGGTCCGACTGGCAGCAGGTCACCGTGGACGTCACCCAGCCCGGCGAGGAACCCCTGGCCCAGACCGCCGGACCAGTGATCCGCACCGACCAGAGCTTCACCACCGCCGCCTGGCTGCGCTGGAGCGACAAGGACGGCGACTACACCATCCTCGAACAGAAGGGCGCCCACCAGGCTCCCTTCAGGCTCGGCAACACTCCGCAGCACGGGCTGGTGTTCACCTTCACCAGCGCCGATGCCGTCGGCGCGACGGTCGAGGGCGTGCTGTCCGGTGTCGAGCCACCGGTCGGTGAGTGGTTCCACCTGGCCGGCGTGTACGACGCCACGGCCAAGACCGCCTCGCTGTACCTCAACGGCAGTCTCGTCACCACGGCTCCCGTCACCCTGACTGCGTGGAACGCGAACGCCCCGATGACCCTGGGCAGCACGATGCAGGGAGACCTCGACGACGTACGCGTCTACCCACGCCCGCTGTCGGCCGAGCAGATCGGGGCAATGTCAGGGAGCACTCCGGTGGCCCGGCCGTCCAGCGAGCCGACGGCCTCCCCGAAGAGCGCCACCCAGGCGGCGACGTTTAACTATCACCACAAATCGCTGGAAGACTGCGAGGCGGACCGCGATGCCCGCACCGGCAAGGGCACGAAGGTGCGCGCCTGGGACCACGCCACGCCTTACAGCGCGTGCTGGAGTCGCCACGAGTACTTCATGATGTTCGAGACCAAGGTGAAGAGCACCAAGCAGAACGGAACCGTCAAGCAGACCAAGGTGGCGACGCCTGAGGTCGATGGCCAGTTGCACTTCGACGCCACGATGGTGATGCACACCTACCTCGGCCAGAGGTACGGCGGTATCGTCGGCGGCGGATCGGTGACGGCACAGAACATCAAGGTCTTCACCAAGATCAGCAACATGGACGGCGGAGCCGGCGAAGGCGTCGCCGGCTGGTTCGAGTGCCTCTTCGGCGGCTGTGAAGGCAAGTTCGATGAGGACGACCTGGAACGGGTGCTCACCTTGACCGTGGACGTCCAGGGCGGCAGCAACGCGTGCACCCTGGTCCCCGGATCCGGCTACCAGGGCACGCTCAAGCGGGTCGACAGCGTCGACGACTGGGTGGAGGACGGCAGAGACGAGTTCCTCCTGCGCTCGCACGCGAACCCGGTCAGCAGTTGCACGGTCCGCCCGTGGATCACCTTCAACGATCCCACCCCGTTCGTCTCGGGATCGCAGTCCGTCGCACTGTGGGGCCCGCCGGGATCGGTGAGTGACGCCACCTCCGCATCGATGGCCAAGCGGGCCAACTCCCCCGCCGCCACCTGCGACGACATCACCACCTGGGAGAGCAAGGGCGGCTGCATCATCAACGGATCGAGCCGCATCTACGAAATGGCTCTGAACGATCCGACTTTCGGTGCGGTCTCCCAGCACATCAACCGGGCATTCACCACCCCGGACGACACGAAGCCGCCGAAGGACGGCAAGATCATTCCCGGAAACTGGGGGCTGACACCGCAGGGCACGCTACGCGAAACACCCCTGGGCGAGTCGCTGCAGCGGATCCAGAAGTTCAACAACCAGGGCAAGCCCACGGAGAAGTACAAGGCCAATCTGGACGCCAAAGACGCGGTCTGTACGCAGTACTTCTCCGATCGTCCGCGGCCGAGCACCGAGGAGGATGAGACCAAACACCAGGACTGTGATGAGTTTCCCTTCGCGTCAACCGACAAGGGGGGCGGCTATGTGCACCCGCAGCACGGCTGGGGCAACTTCTCGGTGGAAGCGCTCAACGCCAAGCAGAATCAGGAGGCGGGCACTGACCTGCTCATCTTCTTCTCGCGGTACCGCGTCCGGGTGGGCCACTCGTACTGGCTCGTGATCAAACCCTGACAACCGGCCGCCGGGCCAGGCCGGTTCGCCCGGCCCGGCGGCCCCTAATCCCAAGGAATGTGGATCGTGCGACGATCGGAACGGTTATGGCACCTGCTCTACGAGTACGGGTGGACGGAGCACTTCAGCGGCGTGTGGGTGACCGGGCTGGACCTATCCGGTCTAGGGCGTCGTCTGGGGGTGAAGGCCGGTGATGCGCGGCTGTGCGACCGCGCGGCTCTCTCGCAGATCCTGCTCGACTCTTATGGTGATGGCGCGACCATCATCTGGGCCGATCGCCTGAACGACGACTGGCTCCAGATCATCGAGCCTCAGGGCGCCGCTTGCAGCACGGCCATGGCGGAGCTGTCCGGCGATGGCGGGCGCGCCGTAGGGGTGGCCTGGGGTCCGGGCGGCGTACGGGACCTCCGGTATGCGGTGGACGGCGAGGAGATCACCAGGTTCAGCGTCACCATCCCCGATCGGCGGTCCGGCCGAGTCCCTGACGCGCTGGACACTGCCGCCCAGGGCCTGCTCTTCGACCTGGACGACTCAGGCTGGCGTACGGACCCGGAGTTGCCGCCGGCCTGGACCGCCTTCGAGGAATGGTTCATCGCCCTCCAGGAAGGCGGGGGGGTGGAGGGAGACCTGGAAGGCCAGGAACCGCTCCCGCCGGAATTCGCCACCCTCTACGAGTGGTCGCTCAACGGTTACCATCCCGCCCTGGCGACCAGCATCACCTCAGCGCTGGCACTCGTCGGTAGGATCACCGGCAAAGAGATCGACCGCGAGTGGCTGAGCGGTAGCCATCCCTGCATGTCGATCCCTTTGAAGGGGTGACCAGCAGACCGCGATCTGACCGGCCGGGCCTGCCATGCCCTGGCCCGGCCTCCAGCGCCAGGATCACTTGCCACGGCCAACCGCCTGTGCACCTGGAACGAGATCCGGCGTCAACCACGCCCCTGAAGCCTGCCGCCAGGCACGGCGGCGCTGCTGGTCAAGTTCCTGCCCGCCGCGACGGTCGCGGCGCTCGGCGGTCCGGGGGCGTTCGCCGCCGCCGTGGACGACTCGCTCGACCGGGCCGCGGCCGTGCTGGGGGAGGGGGAGGAGGCGGTGCGCCGGCTGATCCTCGGCCCCTGACACGCGGGTCGCGCGTCAGGTCCTGGGGCTGGTGAACAGCCGGGTCACCAGCCAGAGGGCCACCCCGAGCACCAGCAGCACGCCCGCGATCTCGTACTGGCCGGCCGGCCGCCCGGACGACCACGGCAGCACCAGGTAGAGGCAGGTGACCGTGCCCAGCACGGGCAGGACCCGGCCCGCGGTGAAGTGCGCGACCTCGACCCGGTCCCGCCGCAGCACCAGCACGGCCACGTTGACGGCGGCGAACACGGCGAGCAGCAGCAGCGACGTCGTCCCGCCCAGCAGTGCCACGACCGGGCTCTGCGGATCCAGGGAGACGAAGACGATGAGCCCGACGGCCAGCACGGTGGTGAACAGGATCGCCGCCTGCGGCGTACGCCTGACCGGGTGCACCGAGGCCAGGACCGGCGGCAGCACGCCCCGCCTGCCCATGCCGTAGAGGAGCCGGCTGGCCATCATCATGTTGATCAGCGCGGAGTTCGCGACCGCGAACATGGAGATGAACGGCATCAGGCCGGCGATCGGGAAGTCCGGCGTCGCCGTCCGCACCACGGTCACCAGCGGCGTCTCGCTGCCGGCGAGCTGCCCGACCGGCACCACGGCGACGGCGCAGATCGACACCAGGACGTAGATCAGCCCGGTGATGCCGAGCCCGGCGAACATCATCCGCGGGAACGTCCGCACCGGGTCCTTGGTCTCCTCGGCCATGTTGACCGAGTCCTCGAAGCCCACCATGGCGAAGAAGGCCAGCGACGTCGCCGTGCTGATCGCCAGGAACACGTTCTTGTCGGCGGCGGTCTCGAAGGCGACCACGCGGGAGAAGTCCGCCTGCCCGCCGAGGATGAAGAACATGCTGAGCACGATGACCAGCAGCAGCCCGGACAGCTCGATCAGGGTGAGCACCACGTTGGCCTTGACGCTCTCGCCGACGCCGCGCAGGTTGACCGCCATGACCAGGAGCATGAAGCCGGCCGCGATGAGCAGCACGAGGAGGTTGCCCCCGTCCAGGCCGAACCCCTCGACCAGGTTGGCGGCGAAGGCCCGCGCCGCGGCCGAGGCGGAGGTGATGCCCGAGCACATGACGGCGAAGGCCACCAGGAAGGTCAGGGCGTGCCTGCCGAACGCCTTGTCCACGTAGAGCGCGGCGCCCGCGGCCTCCGGATACTTCGTGGCGAGCTCCAGGTAGGAGCAGGCGGTGATCAGCGCGACCGCGAAGGCGACGACGAACGGCAGCCAGGCGGCGCCGCCCACCTCGCCGGCGACCTGGCCCATCAGCGCGTAGACGCCCGTGCCGAGGATGTCGCCGATGATGAACAGCAGCAGCAGCCCGGGGCCCATCACGCGCTTCAGGCTGTGGGGGCCGTCGCCGGTCCTCGCCGGGCCGGGGGGAGTGGTCTGGGTCATGGCCGGTCCTTCGCTGTACGTCCTGCGGAGCCGTGCGTGCACATACCATCACGGTAGGTCACGCGCGCCCCGGCATGTGGTGGTCAGCGACACTGCCCGGCGGCGGGCCGAATCAACGTCTGGCGAAGTCCTGCGTCCAGTAGAGCGGGCCCTGCCCGTTCTTGGCCGCGCCGACGCCGATGTGGGTGTAGGCGCAGTTCATGATGTTCTCCCGGTGGCCGTCGCTGTTCATCCAGCCCTTGACGACCTCGGCCGCCGTACGCTGCCCCATGGCGATGTTCTCGGCCCAGGCCGAGCCGGTGAAGCCGGTGGCGCGGATGCGGTCGACCATGTCGCGGCCGTCCTGCGAGTCGTGCTCGAAGTAGTCGTTCTTCGCCATGTCGGCCGAGTGCCCGAACGCGGCCCGCCGCAGCTTGGCGTCGTGGGTGAGCGGGCCGCAGCCGCCCTTGGCCCGTTCGGCGTTGGTGAGGCGGACGACCTCGTTCTCCACCGCCGTGCCGACGGACGTGGCGGACGCCTTGGCCGTCGGCTCGCCGGACGCCTGCGTCCGCGGGGCCGTGGGGGTAGGAGTGGGGGTCGGGGTGGGCGTGGCGCAGGTCAGCCGGACGGCCTTGGACGTGGCGGTCCCGCCCCGGTAGTCGGTGGCGACCGTGTAGTACGTGCCGGGCTTGCACGGCAGCCGCAGGGTGATCTTCCCGTCCCTGGTGGCGCCGCTCTTGACGACCGGGTCGGCGCCGGGGACGGCGCGCTTGACGCGGATGCGCAGCAGCGCCGGACGGACGCAGTCGCGTCGGGTCGCGGCGGCCACGATGGTGAGCGCGGCGACCTCCGGGCGGGCCACGCCGACCTGGCAGTCGTCCGACTCCTTCTGTGGCTTCTTCTCCGGCTTTGCGGACGGGGCCGGCGTCGCGGTGTCCGCCGGCGCGGTCACCTTCGACGCCGCGCCGGCCGCGGCGTTCCCCGCGTCGTCGGACGGGCCGCAGGCGGCGAGGGCGGCGACGGTGGTGACGGCGGCGAGCACCCCTAGGGGTCTGCGCATGAGGTTCCTCCAGGTGGCGGGAGACGCAACGCAGTCCCGCATTCTGCCACAAAAAGGACATTTCGCCCCCAGTGTTGCCAACTGGGCATCACTGGCACTGTGGCACCGCCAGCGCGACGTGACAACACCCGCCCCGTGGGACCCGAGCTCCCGGGAGGTGCGGGCCAGTGGCGACGGACCAGGCCATGGCCTTGGTGTGGAGCCGCCAGGCACGTCGTCCCGGATAATGCCCTGATGATTCCTTTACGTACGGCCGCCGTGGCGGTTGTCTTTCCGGTCCTGATCGCCACCGCAGGCTGTGGCCTTCTGCGCACGGTTGCCGGCGAGTTCCGCATGACCATGCCGAGCGAGTCGATGAAGCCGACCATCGAGATGGGGGCGCGCCTCACGGTGCGGCGCACCGCCGATGACTACGTTCCCCGCCTGGGTGACGTCATCGCCTTCATGCCGGACGACTGGCGCGGCATCACCCCGGACGCCCTGCACGTGTCGAGGGTCATCGGCGTGCCGGGAAGCACCGTGGTCTGCTGCGATTCCCAGGGGCGGCTCAAGGTGAACGGCAGGGCGCTGCACGAGCCGTACGTCGCCGGCCTGCCCGCGTCGTATGTGAAGTTCAGCGTTCAGGTCCCACCTGGCCGGCTCTGGGTGATGAGCGACAATCGCCACATCGCCCTCGACTCTCGCGCTCACCGCGCTGACCCTGGGCAAGGCACCATCGCGGTCTCCGGCGTCAGCGGCGTGGTGAGTCCGCCGACTCCCTGAGGGAGCGCGCGGCGCGATCGCCTCGCGGGTCACGCCGCCGTCGGGGCCGCCAAGACCACTGGCGGCCGGCCCGCCTGGCGGGGTGTCTCATGGATTAGCCGCGGCCGTCCGGAGAAGGTGAGGGTCATGACTAAATCCGCGCTGGTCGTCATCGACATGCTGAATCCCTATGACCACAAGGACGCCGACAAGCTCACCCGGCACGTCGCGCCGATCGTGGAGCCGCTGGCGGGGCTCGTGGCCCGCGCCCGTGAGCGCGACGACGTGGAGCTGATCTACGTCAACGACAACTACGGCGATTTCTCCGCGGAC
The DNA here is from genome assembly GCF_041402765.1 of Nonomuraea sp. AD125B. Classification (NCBI taxonomy): domain Bacteria; kingdom Bacillati; phylum Actinomycetota; class Actinomycetes; order Streptosporangiales; family Streptosporangiaceae; genus Nonomuraea; species Nonomuraea sp. AD125B. The sequence goes on from NZ_JBGLOU010000010.1 coordinate 270,076, forward strand.
CGGCACGAGCTGGAGAAGCGGGCGATGGAGGGGGAGCGGCCGGACCTGGTGGAGCCGATCCTGCCGCCGGCGGAGTGCGCCTTCCTGCCCAAGGTGCGCCACAGCGCGTTCTTCGGCACCTCCCTGGAGTACCTGCTCACCCACCTGGAGGTCGGGACCGTCGTGCTGACGGGGCAGGTGACGGAGCAGTGCGTGCTCTACAGCGCGCTGGACGCGTACGTGCGGCACGTGGACCTGACGGTGCCGCCGGACTGCGTGGCCGCCATCCACGAGGACCTCGGCGAGGCGGCGCTGCGCATGATGGAACGCAACATGTCGGCGAGCCTGACCCCGTCCCAGGAGATTTTCGCCTGACCGCTTATGAATCTACATTGTAAAGGCGCTCCGCCGGTGAGGTCGTGGTGAGCGTCCGGTGAGAGGGCTTCGCCATCGTCAAACCCATCACCGGGGCCACCAGGGGACCGGCCGTGCACGGAGGAACAGGACGATGGGCATGCTGACGGGGAAGACGGCGCTGGTGACGGGGGCGTCGCGGGGGATCGGGCGGGCGGTCGCGCTGCGGCTCGCCGCCGAGGGTGCGCTGGTCGCCGTCCACTACGGCGGCAACGCCGAGGCGGCCAAGGAGACGGTGGCGCGCATCGAGGAGGGCGGCGGCCGGGCCTTCGCCGTCCAGGCCAGGTTCGGCGCCGACGACGCGCTGGACCGGCTGTTCGACGGCCTGGCCGCCGGGCTCGCCGACCGCGGTCTGGACGTGCTGGTCAACAACGCGGGCATCGCGTCCATCGCCCCCATCGCGCAGGTCTCGCCGGACGAGCTGGAGCGGGTGCTGGCGATCAACGTGGTCGCGCCGTTCTTCGTGATTCAGCGGGCGCTGCCGTTGCTGAACGACGGCGGCAGGATCGTCAACATGGGCTCCACGGCCAGCCGCTTCGCCGTCACCATGCAGATCGCCTACACCGTGAGCAAGGCCGCGCTGGAGTCGCTGGCCCCGACGCTCGCCAACGAGCTGGGCCGGCGCGGCATCACGGTGAACACGGTCGCGCCCGGCGTCGTGCGTACGGACATGACGGCCGGGCACACCCTCACGCCCGAGCTCGTCGCCGGGCTGGAGGCGATCACCGCGCTCGGCCGGCTCGGCGAGCCCGAGGACGTCGCCGACGTCGTCGCCTTCCTGGCCGGGCCGGACAGCCGCTGGGTGACCGGCCAGACGATCGACGTCTCGGGCGGCACGTGGCTCGGCCCGCTCGGCGTCGCCTGACCGGGCTCAGCTCACGGGCTCAGCTCACGGGCCCTGTTCACGGGCGCGGCTCACCAGGCCCGGCTCCCGGGCTCGGCTCGCGGGGCCGGTGGATAATCACCGGCATGCGGTTCGGAATCCTCGGCGAGACGCGGGCCTGGCACGACGACGGCACCGAGGCGCCGCTGGGCGGGCCTGCCCGCCGCGCCCTGCTGGCGCTGCTGCTGCTGCGTCCCGGTGCGGTGGTGCCGGCCGAGCGGCTGGCGGGGGAGCTCGGCCAGGGGGCGGAGCCGTCGGCGCACGCGCTGCAGTCCCAGGTGTCGCGGTTACGCGCGGCCCTCGGCCCGGAGGCGGCCATCGAACGGACCGGCGCCGGCTACCGGATCGTGGTGCCGGCGGACGCGGTCGACGCCGTCCGCTTCGAACGGCTCGCCGCCGAGGGCCGGGCGGCGCTGCGCGACGGCGACGCCGGGGCCGCGGTGCGGCTGCTGCGCGAGGCGCTGGGGCTGTGGCGCGGGCCGGCGCTGGCCGGGCTGCCCGACGGCGAGAGCGCCCACGCCGCCGCTGCCAGGCTGGAGGAGCTGCGGCTGGCCGCGCTGGAGGACCGCATCGAGGGCGAGCTGCGGCTGGGCGAGCACCGCGCGGCGGTGCCGGAGCTGCGGGAGCTGGCCCGCCGCCATCCGCTCAGGGAACGGACGGCCGCGCTGCTCATGCGGGCCCTGTCGGCCGGGGGCGGGCAGGCGGAGGCGCTGCTGGTGTTCGAGGAGACCCGGCGGCGGCTGGCCGGCGAGCTGGGCGCCGACCCGTCGCCGGAGCTGGCCAGGCTGCACCGCGAGCTGCTGGCCGCCGGTCCCGCGCCGTCGCCCGCCGCGCCGCCCGCGCAGCTCACCTCGTTCGTGGGCAGGGAACGCGAGGTGGCCGGGGTCGCCGCTCTGCTGCGGACGGCGCGGCTGGTCACGCTGACCGGGCCGGGCGGCGTCGGCAAGACCCGGCTGGCGGTCGAGGTCGCCGCGGGCGCGGACGGTGAGGTGTGCTTCGCCGAGCTGGCGGCGTTGAGCGACGGCGGCGGGCTGCCGCAGGCGCTGCTGGCCGCGCTCGGCCTGCGCCACGACGGGCTCCAGCTCGCGGGCGGGGCGCGGGCGCCGCTGGAGCGGCTGGTCGCGGCATTGTCGGACCGGGAGCTGCTGCTCGTCCTGGACAACTGCGAGCATCTGATCGACGAGGCCGCGGCGCTGGCGGGGCGGCTGCTGGCGGCCTGTCCGCGGTTGCGGGTGCTGGCGACCAGCAGGGAACCGCTTGCGGTCATCGGCGAGCGCGTCTGGCCGGTGCGGCCGCTCGACGGTGCGGCGGCGGTCCGCCTGTTCGCCGACCGGGCGTCCGCCGCCGGGCGTGGGCTCGCCGCCGATCCTGGTCTCGTCCGGCGGATCTGCGCGGCCCTCGACGATCTGCCGCTGGCGATCGAGCTGGCGGCGGCGCGGCTGCGCACCCTCGGCGTGCGGGAGCTGGCCGCGCGGCTGGACGACGTGCTCGGTGTCACGGCGCGGGGCGTCCGCACGGCCGACGAGCGGCACCGTACGCTGCGGTCGGTCGTCGCGTGGAGCTGGGAGCTGCTGTCGCCCGAGGAGCAGCGGGCGGCGCGCCGGTTCACCGTCTTCGCGGGCGGCGCGAGCGGGCGGGCCGCCCGCGAGGTGTGCGTGGCCGGGGGTGACGTGCTGGAGTCGCTGGCCGACAAGTCGCTGCTGGAGGTCGCGGGCGACGGCCGGGTGCGCATGCTGGAGACGATTCGCGCGTACGGGGCCGAACGGCTGGAGGAGGCGGGCGAGGGCGAGGAGGCCCGGCGCGCCCATGCCCGGCAGTTGCTGGAGCTGGCGCGGGCGGCCGACGCGCATCTGCTCCGCGCCGAGCAGCTCGACTGGCTGCCGGTGCTGGGCGCCGAGCACGGCAACCTGCTGGCGGCGTTGCGGTGGGCGGCCGGGGCGGGGGAGCGGGGGCTCGGGCTGCGGCTGCTGGCGGCCGCCTCGGCGTACCTGTGGATCCGGGGCGTGTCCGCCTCGGTGGCGCCGTACGCGATCGCGCTGCTGTCCGGCGAGCCGCCGCAGGACGGCGGGCTCGGTGAGGAGTACGCGATCTGCGTCCTGCACGCGGCCGCCGTCCCGGCCGGGCGGGAGCTCTGGCTGCGGCACGCGGCGGCGGCGGGTGAGGCGCTGGCCGCCGCGTGGCCGGGTGACCGTGCGGGCCGTCATCCGGCCGCACTGCTGTTGTGGATGATGCGTAACGCGGGCGAGCGGGATCCGGGGGACGCCTTCACGCTGGTCTCGGCGCAGCGGCACTGTCCGGACCCGTGGGCGCGGGCGTTGTCGCACTATGTCGGCGGTTTCGACGCGCTGGGGACGGGCGGCGCCGCGGCGGGGGAGGACGCCTTCCGCGCGGCCGCCGAGGGGTTCCGTGGGACCGGCGACCGCTGGGGTCTGGCGCTGGCGCTGGACGTCCTCGCGGGGCTGGCGAGCGGGCGCGGCGACCAGGCGGAGGCGATCGCCCTGACCGATCGGGCCCTGACGCTGAGCGGTCAGCTCGGCGCGCTGGAGGACCAGGCCGACTTCCTGGTGAACCGCGCCGACTACCTGATCTCCGGGGATGGCGCGGGGGACTTCTCGGCGGCGCGGGCCGGCTATGCCTCGGCCGCCGCGCTGGCTCGCCGGGCGGGCAGTTCGTCCGGTCTGGCCGCGGCCCTGCGCGGTTTCGGTGACCTCGCCCTGCTGGCCGGCGACCTGGCCGAGGCGGAGCGGCTCTACGCCCGCGCGCTGGAACGCAACGACCCGCACTGGGTCAGGAGCCTCGGCACCCAGGTACGCATCCTCGTCGGCCTCGGCCGGGTGGCCGCCGCGCGTGGCGACCGGTCCACTGCCGCGACGCGCTACGGCCAGGCCGCCGAGGCCGCGGCCGCGATGGGCCCCGCGGTCCCGGGCGCGCTGCGCCTGCTCGGCCTGCCCGCGGGGATCGCCGCCGTCTTGACCTCCGGGTGAGCGGGGGACTGCCCGGCCGCCTCTGAACGAGGTGAAAGTTTCAGGGGGAAGCGGCAGGTCGTCCGGCGCCGGGTCCGTACGCCGGTTGACGTCATGCCGGTGACGTGCGATCAAAGCTCGCACGGGACGACGGAGTCACGTATCAGGGCATGTTAGCGCTACCAAAGGGGACCCGATCCTATGAGACGCCTGGCAATCCTGCCCCTTCTGCTGCTCGTGACGTTACTTTTCCCGCTGCGGGAGGCCGTGGCGGACACCAACGTCGCGCGCTCGGCCACCCCGTCGGCCTCCTACACCTCGGCGTGGGAGAGCGTGGCGGCGATCAACGACGGCATCGACCCGCCGCGCTCGAACGACACCGTCAACCGCCGCTGGGGCACCTGGCCCCAGACCGGCACGCAGTGGGCCGAGCTCACCTGGTCGTCGGCGCAGAACCTGCGCTCGGCCGACGTCTACTTCTTCGACGACGGCGGCGGCGTGCGCGTCCCGGCGTCGTGGAAGCTCCAGTACTGGACCGGCAGCGCCTACGCCGACATCTCCGCCTCGTACCCGGTGGCTGCCGACACCTACAACACCGCGTCCTTCTCCCAGGTCAGCACCACGCGGCTGCGGGTCGTGCTGCAGAGCGGCCAGGGGTCGGTCGGGCTGCTGGAGGTGCGGGCGTTCACGCCGGACACCGGCGGCGGCACCAGCGGCTGGAACCCGCCCTCCTCCCTCGTCACCCCGCTGGACGAGGTGTGGCGGCACGTCGAGTCGACGTACTCCAACCCGTACGGGTTCCGCAACTACGGCTGGGACCAGATCATGGCCAACCGCGGCTCCGTCAACTACTGCGTCCGCTGGGACTCCAGCGCCACGGTGACCGCCGCCCAGCGTGACCAGATCCACGCGGCGCTGGCCCGCCAGTTCAAGAAGTGGATGGACGTGATGGCCGGGCACAACGGCTGGCCGTACGCGGACGTGCCGCTCAAGGTCGTCGGCTGGGCCGTACGCGACCGCGCCCAGCTCCAGTGGAGCGACACGAGCGTGGACATCTACGTCAACGACATCCGCGAGAACGCGCCCCAGTGCTCCGAGCCGTGCGGCCGTTTCTTCAACCAGAGCGGCAACTACCCGAACTGCCCGGGCGGCGCGTCGCACCACTACGACATGTCGCTGTGGCTGACCGCCGGCTTCTCCGGAGGCGCGGGCGGTGACTGGGGGCAGCGGGTCGGCAGCGAGTACTACATGTCCAACCTGAACGCCGCCAACATGCACATCCTGCTGCACGAGATAGGCCACTCGTTCGGGCTGGACGACTTCTACGACTGGACGCCGACCGGCGTGTGCTGCTTCCTCATGAAGGCGGGCAGCGCGACGTCGATCACGGACTTCGACGCGTGGATGTTCCGTGACTGGTGGCGTCATCTGAAGAGCCGCTACGGCCTGTGAACACGGCGATCTGCGCGGCGGCCAGCGCCACGGCCGGGGCGAGGAACGCGGTCAGCAGTGCCTGCGCGTACGGGCTGCTCTGCGTGCTGTGGTCGTAGGCCCGGGCCCCGACCGCCGCGTAGACGGACCAGACGAGGAGGGGGCCGGCCAGCCCCGCGACGAGGCCGGGCCCCCTCCTCGCGGCCCGTCGTGCCGTGCGGGCCGCGATCACCGCCACGATCACGAACGGCGTCACCAGGAGCAGCGGGTCCGCGATCACCTCGACGGGCTCCGGCAACTCTCCCGGTGCGCGGTCGAGGGCTTGCAGGGTGCGGAACGCGACGAAGCACACCAGCCCCGCCGCGACCCCCGGGTGCCGCAGCGCGAGGGCTCCGGCGGCGGCCCCGATGCCGCCGCCCGCCAGCGAGGCCAGCAGCGCCACGCCCGGGGGTTCGACGGTCACGCCGAGGGCCTGCGCGTACTGCATCGGGCCGCCGGCCAGCGCCGCGCCCAGCCAGGCGGCGACCGGCACGGCGGCCGACGGCTCGCGCCCGCCCCGCAGCCGCCCGGCCAGCACCGTCGCCAGCACGACCGACGCGGCCGGGTACCACAGGGCGGAGGTGAGGTCCCGGTACCAGCCGGGCCCGTCGTACGGGTGGTAGTCCTCCCACAGCGTCAGCCCGGCCGCCTGCGCGGCGGCGAGCTGCCCCGCCGCCAGCACCGCGCCCGCCCCGGCGGCGACCGCCACCGCCGGGAGCCGTGAAGGCGGCGCTTCCCCCGGCCCCTGTCGCGCTTCCCCCGACTCGTGCCGGGCGCTCACCGGCCCCTGCCGGGCGGCCAGCGCGTACGCGAGCACGGCCCCCAACGCCCACCCCGGCCAGCCGGGCCATTCCAGCCAGCTCCCCATCGCGTCGGCGGTCTCGATCCCGGCCAGCGCGGTCGTGAGCACCGCCCACGCGCCTCCCCACAGGGTGGCCAGGGCCGCCGCGGCGGGCGACCCCCGTAACAGCAGGCCCGCGAGCACGCCGATGAGCGGCCCGGCGGGCTCCGGCCGGCCGGCCAGGGTCAGCAGCGCGGCCGCCGCGGGCGCCAGGAGGCCGGCGACGAGCGCGGCGCGGAAGATCGGCATCCGTCCAGCGAACCACATCCCGCTAGGTCGTGACAGGCGTTCGCATCCCGGTGCGGGCCGACTCCAGGGCCGCCGTCACCATGGCGAGGCTGCGGATGTTGTCGTGGCACTCGCCCTGCGGTGCCCGCCCGGTGCGCAGCCCGGTCACGAACTCCTCCAGCCCTTCGGCCAGCCCGCCGAAGCGCCGGGGCCGCTCCGGGTAGGGGTCGTCCTCCCGTTTGCGGGCCTGTACGACCTCGCCCTTGGCCGGTTCGGCGACCGGGTCGCCGTCGCCGTCCCATAAGGCGGTGCCGCGCGGGCCGGTCGCCCGCCAGGAGCCGGTCCACGACGTCGGCAGGCCGGGCGCCGACCAGCTGCCGGTGAAGGTGTAGCGCAGCCCGCCGGTCATCTCGAAGATCGCCGTGGCCGAGCACGCGCCCGGGTACCAGGTCCACGCCGGCCGGAACGACTCGCAGTACACCGACACCGGATCGGCTCCCGACACCGCCCGCGCCGCGTCGAACAGGTGGATCGCCATGTCCTGCAGCAGCGGGTGCTCCAGCGTGGACAGGAACGCCGCCCCCCGGTACGGGATGAAGAACTCCGACGTCATCAGCCCGAGCGGCCCCAGCTCGGCCACGGTGCGCCGGTAGGCGACCAGGCCGCGCTGGTGGCGGCGGTTCTGGCTGACGGCGAACAGCCGGCGGGACTCGTCGGCGGCGCGCACCATGGCGCGGGCCTCCTCCAGGGTGACCGCCATCGGCTTCTCGCTCAGCACCGACACCCCGCGCCGCAGCGCCGTCACCGTCACCTCGTGGTGGGCCTGCGGGACGGTGCAGTTGACGACGAAGTCGGGCTCCTCGCCGTCCAGCAGCGAGGTCAGGGACGCGCCGGTGGGTAAGTCGTCCAGGCCGAGGGCGTGGGCGGCGGCGCGGGCCCGTTCGGGGGCCACGTCCACCCAGCCGACCAGCTCGACGCCGGGGTGGGCGAGCAGCTCGGGCGCCCACTGCCCGCCGATGAACCCGGCTCCGGCGATCACCGCGCGCAGCGGCCGGTCGGCTTCCACGGTCGCGAACGTCGCTGACGTCATCGTGCCCCCTGCCAGGTGATCGGGGTGTGGGCGTTCTGGAGCGGCTCGCCGGTCCCGGCGTCCGGGGCGGCCCACAGGACCGCGTTGGCCAGCACCCGCCGTACGTCCGGGTGGTGGTAGACGGGGTATTTCTGGTCGCCGGGGCTGAAGTAGAAGACGCGGCCGAGTCCGCGGCGGTAGCAGCAGCCGCTGCGGAACACCTCGCCGCCGGCGAAGCCGCTGACGAAGACCAGCTCGTCAGGCTGGGGGATGCCGAACGGCTCGCCGTAGGTCTCCTGCGCCTCGATGACCAGCGGGTGGGGGACGCCGCGGGCGATGGGGTGGCCGGGGGAGACCGTCCAGACCAGCTCGCGTTCGCCGGCGTCGCGCCAGTTGAGCGTGCACGTGGTGCCCATGAGCGAGCGGAAGATCTTGGAGTAGTGGCCGGAGTGCAGCACCAGCAGGCCCATGCCGCCGAGCACGCGGCGTCGTACGCGCTCGACGACCTTGTCCTCCACCTCCTCGTGCGCCATGTGCCCCCACCAGGTGAGCACGTCGGTGGCGGCGAGGACCTCGTCGGTGAGCCCGTGCTCGGGCTCCTCCAGTACGGCGGTGCGGACCCGTGCCCGGGGGCCCAGCTCCTCGCGCAGCCCGTCGGCGATGGCGCCGTGGATGCCGGTGGGGTAGCGGCGGCGTACCTCCTCCTCGCGCGGCTCGTGGTAGTTCTCGCTCCACACGGTGACGTTGAGCGGGGCTTCGGCTGGGGGTGGGACGTGGGCCGCCATCCGTTTCCTTCCGGTCGTCGATCGTCGCCCCTTTTCCTCCCCCGCCGTCCCCGCCCCGGAACTAGTGATCTACTTTGTAAAGGCGGTTTGTTTGGTTCACCACCCAGCGAACCAAACAAAAACACAGTCAACAAAGTGGCGGCAGGGCGCGCTGGAGATCGACCGGGACTTGGTGGATGTGGATCAGTTGCTCACCGATGTGACGATCTGTTGGGTGACCCGTACGGCGGCTTCGCCGCGATGGAGGCGTCTGATCTGCTGGTGGAGGATGTGCGGGTGACGGTGGTCTCCTGTTCCAGGTGCGACAGCTTGTGGGGGTTGCGTACGTGGTAGACGCCGGTGACGTGGCCGTTCTCCGCGCGTACGGCGATGACGCCGTCGATCTCGCCGTTGACGCCGACGAGCAGTCCGGGGCTGCCGTTGATGTGCACCGGTTGGACGGATCGCAGCTTCTCGGCAGCACGTACTTCGTGATCAGGGAGACCGGCAACCTGCGCAGGATCGGGGAGCCGGAGGAGCGCATCACCGCCGTGGCGACCTGGCGGGACGCCACGTACCTCACCGAGCCGGAGGGGGGTCCGCATGCCGAGCTCGCCGGTCCCGCTTTCCAGGAGTGGCTGGACGCCCAGCTCTGAGCCGGCCTCGCCCTTGTTCTCGGTGCTCGACCGTCCGGGGCCCTCGGGAACGAGGGCTTACCCGACGACGTCCTCCAGAAAGGGCTCCGCCGTATGTTCTCAGTCGGTCGGTTCGGTTCCTGGGCGGGCCGGTTGTTCGCCGGTGTTGTCGGCGGCGTCGCGGCGTTCCTCTTCGGCCTTGCGTTCGGGGTCGACCGGGGGTTCGACGGGTTCGGCGGGGATGGGGCGTGGGGAGGAGGTGCGGACGTCGCCTCCGGAGCGTTCGGCGACGATGTCGCTTTCTCCGTTGACTCGGCCCACTGCGGCGGGGAGGTCGTCGCTTGTCGTGTTTTGTGCGTTCATGACCGGCATCTGCCCGGAGCGTGGCGGGTGAAGCGCCTGTACTTCCGGCGTGGTATTCGGGCCGGTCGTTGGTCCCGGTGGGGTAGAGGGAGTTCGCTTCCCTCGCGGGACGTCCTGCGTGGTGCGGCCGGCGGAGAATGCCGGTCACCGGGGCTCAAGGCCCGTACGACGCCGGAGGGAGGGCGCTTCGCCATGACCGTCGCCCCGATCGATCTGTTCGCCTCGTCCATCCATCTCGACCGGGAGGGCCGGATCCGCGCCGGGAGAAGGACCGCCGACCCCGACCAGGACGGCTGGCGGCTGACGGCGTTCCATGCCAAGGTGGGCGGGGACGTGCATGTCGGCCATTGGGAGGTTCATCCGGAGGCCGAGGAGATCGTCTCGTGTCTGGTCGGCAAGATCCGCCTTTACCTGCGTGCGGAGGGGCCGGGGCAGCAGGAGGAGGAGGTCAGGCTGACGGCGGGCACCGCCGCGATCGTCCCGCGCGGGCGCTGGCACCGGATCGAGCTCGACATTCCCAGCAACATCCTGGCGGTGACGCTGCCGCGGGGCAGCCGCGTGGAAAGGCGCCTCGCTGAGGACGGTTCCGCCCTGTGAGACGGATGGAGACGCCATGTGGAGGAGGCGGACGGTCCTCGACCGGCCCTTGGCGGGGCTGCTGACGGCTCGTGCTCAGCGGGCGCTCGACCTGGCCGGGCAGGAGGCGGGGGTGCTGGGCCATGACCGCGTCACGGCCGTGCACCTCCTGGTGGGCCTGGCCGGCGTGGGTGAGGGGGTGGCCGTGATGACGCTCAGGAGCCTCGGACGCGGCCTCACGGCCTCAGCCGCCCGAGGGACGGAGGTCGGCCTCGACCAGGTCCTGGAGCGGGCTCGCCGTGAGGCGGCCGGGCTCGGGCACCGGTACGTCGGAACCGAGCACCTCCTGCTCGGCCTCCTGTACGACGAGACGACGGCTGCCGCCCTGGGAGTCGGTCTCCGGCAGGCGCGTGCTCAGGTCGTCAAGGTGCTTCACGGTGAGGATCACTGAGCGCGCTGCGGCGTTCGATGAGCAGCACGTCGCGCCAGAGGCCGTGGTGGCAGCCGATGCGTTCCCTGGTGCCGACGACGCGGAAGCCGAGGGCTTGGTGCAGGGCCAGGCTGGCGGTGTTCTCGGGGAAGACGCCGGACTGGACGGTCAAGACGCCGGCGTCCTCGCTGGCGGCGACGAACGCGGTCAGCAGCGCCCGGCCGATGCCCTGGGCCTGGTGGCGGGGGTGGACGTAGATGCTGTGCTCGACCACGCCGGCGTACACGCAGCGTGACGACACCGGTGAGGCGGCCACCCAGCCGAGCACCTGGCCGGTGCGGGTGTCGCAGGCCACGTAGCGCAAGCCGGGCAGCCGGGCCGCGGTGAAGTCCTCCCAGCTCGGGGCGGTGGTCTCGAAGCTGGCGTGGCCGCTGTCGAGGCCGGCCTGGTAGACGGCCAGCACCTGTCCGGCGTCGGCGGCGCGCATCGGCCGGAGCTCCACGTGCGGCGGGGCGGCCGGTTTGGCGGCCTGGACGATCGCCGCGTGCGTGCCGTCGTCGTGGCCGGTGGTCGGTGTGATGCGTACGCCGGTGAAGCCCGCGGCGGCCAGCAGTTCACGGTATTCGCCCACGGGGAGCGCTCCGGCGGCGCAGCCGGTGCGCTGCTCGGTCGTCGTCGTGTGCGTGGTCACCACGTCGCTGACGCCGAACCGTCCGCCCGGCCGTAGCACCCGGAACGCTTCGGCCAGCACGGCGGCTTTGTCGCTGGAGAGGTTGATGACGCAGTTGGAGATGACGACGTCCACCGAGCGGTCCTGCAGCGGCAGCCGTTCGATGGTGCCGGGCAGGAACTCGGCGTTGTGCGCGCCGGCCTGCTGGGCGTTGCGCCGGGCGAGCGCCAGCATGTCCGCGCTGGCGTCCACCCCGTACGCCTTGCCGACGGGGCCGACGCGGCGGGCTGACAGGAGCACGTCGAGGCCGCCGCCGGAGCCGAGGTCGAGGACGGTTTCGCCGGCGCGCGGCTCGGCGACGGCCACCGGGTTGCCGCAGCCCAGGGCGGCTCGTACCGCTGCCTGGGGCAGCCCTTCGAGGTCGTCGTAGCCGGCGGTGCCGGTGAGGGTCCGGCCGGCGTCGGCGGCGCGGGCGAGCGCGGAGTAGTGGTCGATGATCTCGTCGTGGGCCATGGCTCGGGGCTCCTTCACGGGCAGGTGGGTGGGGGCGGCGCGGGGTTGCCCATGACGACGTCGGCGGCGGTGGGGAAGCAGCTGACGCACGTGTCGTTGATCCGGTAGAGGCTGGAGGTGCCCTGCCGTTCCACCAGGACGAACCGCACCTCGGCGAGGATCTTGAGGTGGTGGGAGACGGTGGACTGGCCCACTCCGGAGGCGGTCACGATGTCGCCGACGCTCATCGGCGCGCGCCGCCGGGCCAGCAGGGACACGATCTGGATCCGGGTGGGGTCGGCGAGGGCCTTGAACCAGCCGGCGTACTCCTCGGCCTGTTCGCGTGGCAGGGGTCCGTTGTTGGCGTTCATCGTCCATCGACGATATTCGATGAACTAGTGGAGGGGAAGCCCTCTTTACCTGCCGGCCAGGCGTCTGCCCAGCCGCTGCGCCGGCAGCTCCACCCAGCGCCAGGTCAGCGCGGACAGCCCGAGCAGCGCCGCGTAGACCGCCCCCAGCAGCGTCAGGCGTGCGGCCAGCGGCAGGGCCCGCGGGTCCGGCAGGAAGAACTCCACGCTCTCCAGCAGCAGCGGGTGCAGCAGGTAGATGGAGTAGGACACCAGGCCGAGCCACGTCAGCCACGACGGCATCGCGCGCCGGCGCAGCGCCATCGCGGCGGCGAACGTCAGCCAGGCCGCCGCGATCGCCGTCTGCACTCCCGGTTCGGCGCGTGCGAGCCACAGCCCCGCCAGCGGTACGAGCGCCGTCCAGGCGAGGTGCCGGCGGCCGTACTGGCCGGTCTCGACGCGGTACAGGGCGGTGCCGGCGAACATGGTCGCCAGGATGAGCAGTCCCTGCCACGGTCCGGGGTAGCTCTGGTTGACGGCCAGCAGCAGCAGGATCGTGCCCGCGACGGCCACGGCTCCGGCCTGCCGGGTGCGCCGGCCGCCGCGCAGCACGGCGGTCAGCCCGGCGGCCAGCACGGCGGTGACGGCGAGCACGACCGTGAGCATGCGGCCCGCGCCGCCTGCCGACAGGAGGGTCACCGGCAGCAGCCCGGCGCCGAGCACGGCAGCCGCGGCGAACGTGAGCGCGGCCGTGGTGCTGCGCCGGTGTGCCCCGAGGGTGAACATGGCGGTCAGCAGGAGGTAGAAGGCCATCTCGTAGGACAGGGTCCACAGCACGTTGGCGACGTTGGGGGCGTACATGAGGTTCTGCAGCATGGTGGCGTGTGCCAGGGCCAGTGCGGCGGGCCGGCTGTTCCACCAGGTGTGCAGGTCGTCCCAGCCGGCCGCGGCGAGCAGCAGCATGCCGGCCACGCACACGGTGAACAGCGGCCACAGCCGGAAGAAGCGGGAGATCCAGAAGGCTCGCAGGCTGCCCCGGCGTTCCAGTGACGCCGGCACGATGTAGCCGCTGACGAGGAAGAACACCATGACGCCGTACCAGCCGGGGTCGAAGACGGCCTTGACCGGCTCGCGTGCCTCCGGCCAGAGCGGTGCCAGCGCGTGTTCGAAGACCACCACCATGGAGGCGAGTCCGCGCAGCGCGTCCAGCCAGGCCAGGCGGCGGGTGTGCGGCCGGCCCGGGCCGGTGGCGGCGGTGGGGGGAGCGGACAGCATCCGGACATCGTAGTAAGGGACGTCTTTTACCGCTTTGTCGCGCGAGTTCCTGTCAGAGCGGTCCGAGGAGGTCGTGCGGGTCGGCGTCGAGGTCCAGGGCCGCCAGGACGCCCAGGAGCTCGCGCTCCTCGTACCGGAAGTGGGAGTGCATGATCGCCGAGAGGCCGTCCAGGTGCAGGGCCAGCTCGTCCGGCGCGGCGTCCGAGGTGATCGCGTGGTCGAAGCGCCGGAGCAGCTGCGCGATCAGCTCGTGGTCCTGCCGCAGCTTGGCGAGCGTGGGCCGCAGCGACGGGTGGCGCGCGGACAGCTGGGGGAAGAGCCCGGCGTCCTCGCGCACGTGATGGCCGTCGAGGGCGGCGCAGAAGCCCTGGCAATGAAGCAGGAGGTCCGCCCGCGCCGCGGCGGTGTCGCCGGCCCGCAGGGATTCGCGGGCGAGGCGCAGTGCCCGGTGCAGGCGCCGGTGCGCCGCCTGCAGTTCGAGGTGCCAGGCCAGGAGCCTGTGCTTGTCGTGCTCACCCACGGGTGGGGAACGGGGAAAGGGTCATCGTGACCGCCTTCCTGATCCGGCGCCTCCATGCCTGACGCGGCCCGTCACCGGCACGCGACGCTGGCTGCGATCCTCCTGGCACCCTAGTGGACGGAGAAGCCGCCGTCGACGAACAGCATCTGCCCGGTGACGAACGCCGAGGCGTCCCCGGCCAGGAAGACGGCGGCGCCGGCGAAGTCGGCCGGGACGCCGTTGCGGCCGGTCATGTGGCGGGCGGCGAGGGCCTCGACGCGGCCCGGGACGGCCTGGGCGGGCGCGGTCAGCGGCGTGAGGACGAAGCCGGGGATGATCGTGTTGACGCAGACGCCGGCGGCGGACCAGGCCTCGGCCTGGGAGCGGGTGAGCCCGGCGAGGCCGGCCTTGGCGGCTCCGTAGGCGCCGCTGTCGCCGAAGGCGCTGATGGACTGCTGGGAGCCGATGTTGATGATCCGGCCCCAGCCGCGGGCGGCCATGCGCGGGCCGAAGTGCTGGCCGAGCAGGTAGGGGGCGGTGAGGTTGACGGCGACGGTCAGCTCGTAGTCGTCGGCGGTCAGCTCGGCCATCGGTTTGCGGATGTTGTTGCCCGCGTTGTTGACCAGGATGTCGATCTCGCCGGCGGCGTCGTCCATGGTGTCGCAGACGCGCTGGACGTCGTGACGGTCGGCGAGGTCGGCGCTGACGCGGGTGGTGGTGACGCCGTGCCTGCGCAGGCGGCCGGCGGCCTGGTCGAGCTCGGCGGGCCGGCGGGCGACGAGGACGACCTCGGCTCCGGCGCGGCCGAGGGCCTCGGCGATGGCGTAGCCGATTCCTGAGCTGCCGCCGGTGACGAGGGCGCGGCGGCCGTGGAGGGAGAACAGCTCCTGCAGATAGTGCGACACGGTCGCACAAGCTAGCACCCGGGCGGGGGGGGCGTAGGGGAGGGCGCGGGAGATTGCGCGGGCGTGGCGGCGCGGAGTAAGCTCGAACACTCGCATTTATGCGCCAGCTTTCACAGCCTTCCCGATAGGAGTATACCACTCGATGGCTAACCGTCAAGATGGTCTCGCCGAAGCCCTTGACACCGAGCAGCGCACTGTGTCGTGGCTGTACGAACTGCTCGACCTCGCCAGGGAACGCGCGCAGGCGACACTGCGCCAGGTGTACGGCCGAAGCGGCGGCAGCCGTCAGGCGATGGTCGAGCGTGAGGCCCTGGCCTCGGAGCAGGCGCGCAGGCTGGCGCAGCTCAACGCGGTCGAGCGGGGCCTGTGCTTCGGCCGCATCGACGAGCGCTCCGGCCCCAGCACCTACATCGGCAGGATCGGGCTGCGCGACGAGCGGCACGAGGCGGTCCTGATCGATTGGCGGGCGCCGGCGGCGCGGCCCTTCTACGTGGCCACGGCGACCGATCCCGGCGGCCTGCTGCGCCGCCGCCACCTGCATCTGAAGGACCGCCGTGTCATCGCGATCGACGACGAGGTGTTCGACCTGGAGCGGATGAGCGAGAGCGACCGGCGCACGCTGGTGGGGGAGGCGGCGCTGCTGGCGGCGCTGCGGCGGGGCCGTACGGGCCGGATGGGCGACGTGGTGGCCACCATCCAGACCGAGCAGGACCGGGTGATCCGGGCCGGCCTGCAGGGCGCGCTGGTGGTGCAGGGCGGACCCGGCACCGGCAAGACGGTCGCGGCGCTGCACCGGGCGGCGTACCTGCTCTACACCCACCGCGACGTCCTGGAGCGGCGCGGCGTGCTGGTGGTCGGCCCGAACGCGATGTTCCTGCGTTACATCGGCCAGGTGCTGCCATCGCTGGGGGAGACGCAGGTGGTGATGACGACGGCCGGGGAGATGTTCCCGGGCGTGCGGGCGACGGCGGCCGACGCGCCGGCCGCCGCGGTGGTCAAGGGCGACCTGCGGATGGCCGGGGTGGTGGCCGCGGCGCTGGAGCTGCGCCGCCGGCCGCCGGAGGGCGACCTGGTGGTGGAGCTGGACGGGCTGGCGCTGCGGGTGCCGCACGAGACGTGCGTGCGGCTGCACGAGCGGGCGCGGGCGGTGCGGCTGCCGCACAACATGGCCCGCAAGCTGTACGTGAGCGAGCTGCTGAAGGAGCTGGCCCGGGCCGAGGCGCGGGCGCTGGAGGAGTCGCTGCACATCGAGGACCTCGCCAACGGCGACCCGGAGATGGAGGAGCTGGCCCAGCCGCTGGACCTGGAGGGCGACCTGGACGAGCTGGACATCGACCTGGCCTCGGAGCGGCTGTGGGGCGAGCCGGCCGTGCGCCGCGCCGTCGAGGGCCTGTGGCCGGAGCTGACGCCGCAGCGGCTGATCGCCGGCCTGCTGGCGGACCCGCGGGCGCTCGAAGCGGTCATGCCGCCCGGCCTGGACTGGGCGCCCCTGCTGCGGCCGGCGGACGCGCCGTGGACGGTGGAGGACGTGCCGCTGCTGGACGAGGCGGCCGAGCTGCTGGGCGAGGACGACTCGGCGGCGCGCGCGGCCTCCCGCCGCAGCCGGGTCGAGCAGGACGAGGACCTGCTGTTCGCCAGTGAGGTGCTGCAGACCACCGGCGTGGCCGAGGAGGGCATTCTCGCGCGGGCGGACGTGCTGGCCGGGCGGCACGCCGACCCGGGCGCGGAGCTGACCACGGCCGACCGGGCGGCGGCCGACCGGGGCTGGGCCTACGGGCACGTCATCGTGGACGAGGCGCAGGAGCTGTCGCCGATGGCGTGGCGGATGGTGATGCGGCGGGTGCCGGCCAAGTCGCTGACCGTGGTGGGCGACATCGCGCAGACCGGCTCGGCCGCCGGGGCGCGCTCGTGGGGCGAGGTGCTGGACCCCTATCTGCGGGGCCGGTGGCGGATGGAGCATCTGCGGGTCAACTACCGGACGCCGGTGGAGATCATGGACGTGGCGGCGGACGTGCTGCGCGCCTTCGACCCGGCGCAGGAGCCGCCGGAGTCGGTGCGGTCGGGGGAGTCGGCGCCGCGCGCGGTGCGCGTCCCGATGGGGAGACTGGTCGAGGGGCTGAAGGAGCTGGTGGCCGAGGAGCGGGCGGCGATCGGGGAGGGCCGGGTCGGGGTGGTGACCTCCGACGCGCTGCGTGAGCGGGTGGGGCGGGAGTTCCCGGCGGCCGACCTGGACGCGCCGGTCACGGTGCTGACGGTGACGCAGGCCAAGGGGCTGGAGTTCGACGCGGTCGTGGTGGTGGACCCGGCGGGCATCCTGGAGCAGTCGCCGATGGGCGGGCGGGACCTGTACGTGGCGGTGACGCGGGCGACGCGGCGGCTGACGGTGGCCTACGAGGGCGAGCTGCCGGCCGTCCTGTCCCGCCTGGCCGGCGGCTCCCCCGTGTAGGGGCCGCCGGGGTCAGGAGCCGCCGGGGTCAGGAGCGGGGGTCAGGAGCGGGGGTCAGGAGTCGCCGAGTTTCTCCGCGGCGGCCCAGATCGCCCGGGTGACCTCGTCGAGCGCGCGCAGGGTCTCGGTGTCGAGATGGTCCATGATGCGGCGCATCTGCTGGCTGCCGACGCTGTTGACCTCCTCGAGGAAGGCGGCGCCGGCGGCGGTGAGCTCGACCCGGCGTACACGCCGGTCGTGGGGGTCCTCGTGCCGGCTGACCAGGCCCTGGGCGAGGAGGCGGTCGACGATGCCGGTCACGGTGCCGGGGCCGACGCCGAGGCCGGCGGCGATCTCCTGGCCGCTGGCCGAGCCGCCGCGTACGGACAGGAGCATGACGACCTTGAGCTGGCGCATCGTGAGGTTGGAGGTGAACAGGGGGGATTGATGCTGGGCGAAGACGCGCCCCAGGTTGCGTTGCGTCTCGGCGATCCTGCGGATCAGGTCTTCGCGTTCGTCGTTCACTTTCACCTCTCGCTTCCTGAGAAGGTTATCAGGAAGGTTTGATGTGTCTAAATATTCGCGTGATGCGAAGTGTTAGTCTAAGCCGAACTCTTGGAGGGGGCTTATGACCGCTTTCGCCAGGTTGAGCCTGGTCAACCGCACTCTTGTGATCCTGATCGCGGTCGTGCTCAGCGCGTTCGGCGCGTTCACGATCCCGCAGCTGAAGCAGCAGTTGCTGCCGTCGTTGTCGTTCCCCGGCGCGTTCGTGATCGCCCCGTACCCGGGCGCGTCGCCCGACATCGTGGAGGAGCAGGTCACCAAGCCGATCGAGGACTCCTTCCAGGGGCTCGACGGCATGGAGGAGCTGACGTCCACCTCGCGGGAGGGCGTGGCGCAGATCCAGGTGGCTTTCGAGTACGGCACCGACATCGAGGCGTCGCTGAACAAGATGCAGCAGGCGCTGAACCGGGTGACGCTGCCGGACGGCGTCGAGCCGCAGGTCGCGGCCGGCAGCACGGACGACATCCCGGTGCTGGTGCTGGCGGTCGGCGACGGCGGCGACCAGCAGGCGATGGCCGACAAGCTCAACCGGATCGTGGTGCCGGCGTTGCAGGGCGTGGAGGGCGTGCGCGAGGCGACCGTCACCGGTGTCCGCGACGAGGTGGTGACCATCGAGCCGGACGCCGGGAAGATGGCGCTGGCCGGGGTGTCGCCCGCGCAGATCCCCGAGGCGCTGCGGGCCAACGGCACGCCGATCCCGGCGGGCACCCTCATCGAGGACGGCAGGGCGCTCACGGTCCAGGTCGGCACCCGGGTCGACTCCCTGGAGAAGCTGAAGAACCTGTACCTGACGCCGGCCCAGCCCCAGCCGCAGGCCCAGCAGCAGACGCAGCCCCAGCAGGGCCAGCAGCAGCAGGCCCGCACCCCCACGTCCCAGGCGCAAGCCCAGGCGCAGGCTCAGGCCCGGTCGCCGCGGCCGGTCAAGCTCGGCGACGTGGCCACCATCAAGCAGGGCCTCGCGGCGGCGACCACGATCACCCGCACCGACGGCCGCTCCAGCCTCGGCGTGTCGGTGACGATGACCCCCGACGGCAACGCCGTGTCGATCTCCCACGAGATCCGCGACCTGCTGCCGGACCTGACCAAGGCGCTGGGCGACGGCTCGGACACGGCGGTGTCGGTCGTGTTCGACCAGGCCCCCTACGTGGAGCAGTCGATCGAGAGCCTGACCACCGAGGGCCTGCTGGGCCTGGTGTTCGCGGTGCTGGTCATCCTGGTGTTCCTGCTGTCGGTGCGCTCGACGCTGGTGACGGCGGTGTCGATCCCGCTGTCGGTGGTGATCGCGCTGATCGTGCTGTGGGCGGGCGGCTACTCGCTCAACATGCTGACGCTCGGCGCGCTGACGATCGCGGTGGGCCGGGTCGTGGACGACTCGATCGTGGTCCTGGAGAACATCAAACGGCATCTCGGCTACGGCGAAGCCAAGCTGCAGGCGATCCTGACGGCCGTGCGCGAGGTGTCGGGCGCGGTGACCGCCTCGACGCTGACCACGGTCGCGGTGTTCGTGCCGATCGCGGTCGTCGGCGGCATGGTGGGCGAGCTGTTCAGCCCGTTCGCGATCACCGTGACGGTGGCGCTGCTGGCGTCGCTGGTGGTGTCGCTGACGGTGGTGCCGGTGCTGGCGTACTGGTTCCTGAAGGCGCCGCAGCTCACGCCCGAGCAGGCGCGCAAGCTGCGTGAGGAGGCCGAGGCCAAGGAGCTGCGCTCGCCGCTGCAGCGCGCCTACCTGCCGGTGCTGCGGTTCGCGACCCGGTTCAAGCTGACGACGGTGCTCATCGGCGTGGCGGTGTTCGTCGCGACGATGGGCGTCGCGGGCGCCCTGCAGACCAACTTCCTGGACTCCTCCGGGCAGAACACGATCTCGCTGTCGCAGCGGATGCCGGTCGGCACCGACCTGGAGACCACCGACAAGGCGGCCAAGAAGGTCGAGCAGGTGCTCGCCGACGACAAGCAGGTCGAGTCGTACCAGGCGAACGTGGGCGGCGGCAACGCGATGGCGGCCGCGTTCGGCGGGGGCGGCGGCTCGGACCGGGCCTCGTACTCGGTGACGCTCGCCGACGGGGCCGACACCCCGGCGGTGGAGCAACGGCTGCGCGAGAAGATCGGCAAGCTGACCGGCGTCGGCGAGGTCACGGTCGGCGCGGCCGGCGGCGGAGGCGGTTTCAACGCCGACGGCATCAGCGTCATCGTCCGCGGCCCCGACCTCGACACGCTGCAGGCCGCGTCCGAGCAGGTCGCCAAGGCGATGGGCGAGGTCAAGGGGCTGCGGGACGTCTCGTCGAACATGGAGGCGTCCGCGCCGCGCATCGAGGTCGTCGTCGACCGGCAGAAGGCGGCGGCGCGCGGGCTGTCGGAGGCGCAGATCGGGCAGAGCGTGGCGCAGGCGTTCCGCGGCGCGCCGCTCGGCCAGGTGACGCTCGACGGCCGCAACAGCGACCTGGTGCTGCGCGGCGCCGAGGCGCCGCAGGACGTCAAGGAGGTACGGGACCTGCCGCTGATGACGGCCTCGGGCCTGGTGCGGCTGTCGTCGGTGGCGCAGGTCAAGGAGGTCGCCGGCCCCACGCAGGTGACCCGCATCGACGGCGAGCGTTCGGCGACGGTGACGGCCAAGGCCGTGGACGCGGGCGACCTGGGCGCGGTGACGCAGGAGCTGCGCGAGAAGCTGGACGGGCTGCAGCTGCCGGCGTCGGCCTCCTACACGCTGGGCGGCGCGTCGGCGGACCAGGAGGACGCCTTCGCCGACCTCGGCATGGCGATGCTGGCGGCCATCGCGATCGTGTTCCTCATCATGGTGGCGACGTTCCGCAGCTTCGTGCAGCCGCTGATCCTGCTGGTGTCGGTCCCGTTCGCGGCGACCGGCGCCATCGGGCTGCTGGTCGCGACCGGCACCCCGATGGGCGTGCCCGCGCTGATCGGCATGCTGATGCTCATCGGCATCGTCGTGACGAACGCGATCGTGCTCATCGACCTCATCAACCAGTACCGCGAGCAGGGCATGGGCGTGGTCGAGGCGGTCATCGAGGGCGGCCGGCGCCGGCTGCGGCCGATCCTGATGACGGCCGTGGCGACCATCTGCGCGCTGACGCCGATGGCGCTGGGCGTGACGGGGTCGGGCGGGTTCATCTCGCAGCCGCTGGCGATCGTGGTCATCGGCGGGCTGATCTCCTCGACGCTGCTCACGCTGGTGCTGGTGCCGACCCTCTACACGATGGTCGAGCGGGCCAAGGAGCGGCTGCGGCGCGGCCCGGCGGCGCCGGTGAAGGAGGAGAAGGTGCTGGAGCCGACGCCGTCCTGACGGCGCGCGGCAGGTACGGGGCCCGGTCGCCGGCGACGGCGGCCGGGCCTTTCCCCGCCCCCGGGCGTGCGACGTGGCCGGGGACGATGCCTACACTTGTCGAACGTGACTTCCAAGCCGCGCATCCCGAACGTCCTGGCCGCCCGCTACGCCTCGCCGGAGCTGACCCGCCTGTGGTCGCCCGAGTACAAGATCGTCGCCGAGCGGCGGCTGTGGCTGGCGGTGCTGCGGGCGCAGGCGGAGCTGGGCGTCGCGGTCCCCGAGGGCGCGGTCGCCGACTACGAGAAGGTCGTCGAGCAGGTCGACCTGGAGTCCATCGCGGCGCGCGAGCGGGTGACGCGCCACGACGTCAAGGCGCGCATCGAGGAGTTCAACGCGCTGGCCGGGCACGAGCAGGTGCACAAGGGCATGACCTCGCGCGACCTGACCGAGAACGTCGAGCAGCTGCAGATCCGCGACAGCCTGCTGCTGGCCCGCGACCGCATGGTGGCGCTGCTGGCGCGGCTGGCGACGCTGGCGAAGGAGCACGAGGCCACGGTGATGGCCGGCCGCTCGCACAACGTGGCCGCGCAGGCCACCACGCTCGGCAAGCGGTTCGCGACCGCGGCCGACGAGCTGCTGGTCGCCTACCGGCGGCTGGAGGAGCTCATCACCCGCTACCCGCTGCGCGGCATCAAGGGCCCCGTCGGCACCGCCCAGGACATGCTGGACCTGCTCGGCGGCGACCGGGCCAAGCTCGCCGCCCTGGAGGGCCGGGTGGCCGAGCACCTGGGGTTCGCCGGCGCCTTCACCAGCGTCGGGCAGGTCTACCCGCGCTCGCTGGACTTCGAGGTGCTGAGCGCCCTGGTGCAGGCCGCGGCGGCGCCGTCGTCGCTGGCCAGGACGATCCGGCTGATGGCCGGCCACGAGCTCGTCACCGAGGGGTTCGCCGAAGGCCAGGTCGGCTCCTCGGCCATGCCGCACAAGATGAACACCCGCTCCTGCGAACGGGTCAACGGCCTGGCGGTCGTGCTGCGCGGCTACGCCTCCATGACCGCCGAGCTGGCGGGCGACCAGTGGAACGAGGGCGACGTGTCGTGCTCGGTGGTGCGGCGGGTGGCGCTGCCGGACGCGTTCTTCGCCTTCGACGGGCTGATGGAGACGATGCTGACGGTGCTGGACGAGTTCGGCGCCTTCCCCGCCGTGATCGCCGCCGAACTGGACCGCTACCTGCCGTTCCTGGCCACCACGAAGATGCTGATGGCGGCCGTGCGGGCCGGGATGGGCCGCGAGCAGGCCCACGAGCTGATCAAGGAGCACGCCGTCGCGGCGGCGCTGGCGATGCGCTCGCGCGGCGCGGCCAACGAGCTGCTGGACCTGCTGGCCGGCGACGAGCGCTTCCCGCTGGACCGGGAGCGGCTGGACGGGCTGCTGGCCGACCGGGTGTCGTTCACCGGCGCGGCGGCCGACCAGGTGGAGGCCGTCGCCCAGCGGGTGGCCGAGATCGTGGCCGCGCATCCGGAGGCGGCCGCCTACCGGCCGGGCGCCATCCTGTGACCTGCCCGCAATGGTGACGCGGGAGCTGCGCACCCCCGCCGACGTACGGTCGGCGTGCGGGGACGACGACCTGGTGATGTGGGCGGCGCAGGGACTGCGGCCCGGCGCGCGGGCATGGGCGGCGGGCGGCGCGGTCGTCGCCGGCTGCCCCGGCATCTCACGCTGGGACCGGCTGGTGGTGCAGGGCCCGCCGCGCGACGCCGCGCCGCTGGTGCGGCACGCCCTGGCCGAGCTGGGGCCGTCGTACCGGCCGCTCGGCGAGGCCGAGCTGATCCGGCAGGTCGCCGGCGCGGTGGACGGGCTGCGGGCGGGGCCGTGCTTCTCCTGGATGAGCCTCACCGAGCTCCACCACGACACCGGCGACACCGGCGACACCGGCGACACCGGGGAGGACGGCGAGGACGGCGTGGGGTGGCTGGACGGCGCCGAGGCGGAGATCACCGCGCTGCTCGCGGCCGACGCCCCCGACGCCTACGCCGTGCCCGGCGGCGCCGGGGTGCGCCGGTGGGCGGGGCTGCGCGACGGCGGCGTGATCGCCGCGGTCGCCGCCGACGCCTGGTCGGCCCCGGACGTCGGGCTGCTGGCCGGCGTCGCCACCCGCGCCCCCTACCGCGGGCGCGGCCTGGCCGAACGGGTGTGCCGGTGGGTGTCGGGACGGCTCATCGACACCTACGGGCGGGCCGCGCTGATGGTGGACGACGACAACCCGGCGGCGATCCGCGTCTACGAGCGCATCGGCTACCGGCGCCGCCAGGTGATGACCTCCTCCGTCACCACCTGAGAGCCCCCCAGGGGGCGGGGGCGAAAATCGGGTGAGGTTCGGGCGGTGCTGGTGCAGAGTTGACGGCGTGATGTCCGATTTCATGCCGGGTATTGAGTTGTCGCGGGCTTTCTACCATGAGGTGGTGGCGCCGCTGGTGCCGCGGACCGCGCACAGCGCCGCGCTGGTGGGGCCGGGTTCTGAGGTGCTGGCGTTCGACACCGCCCGCTCGGCCGACCACGACTGGGGGCCGAGGGTGCTGCTGTTCGTGCCGGGCGAGCAGGTGGCCGAGGTGGAGGCGCGGGTGCTGGCGGGACTGCCGGAACGTTTCCGCGGACTGCCGACCGTGTTCCCCTATCACGGCCGGGCCCGGCCCGGCGTACGGGTGTGCGAGCCGGGCGCGTGGCTGCGCGAACACCTGGGGTTCGACCCGCGGGCGGGCATGTCGCTGCTCGACTGGCTGTCGGTGCCGTGGCAGCGGCTGGCGGAGGTGACCCGCGGCGAGGTCTTCCACGACGGCCTCGGCGCGCTGGAGGCGGCGCGGGCCGCGCTGCGCTGGTATCCCGAGGACGTGTGGCGGTACGTGCTGGCCTGCCAGTGGCGGCGCATCGCCCAGGAGGAGCCGTTCCCCGGCCGGTGCGGGGAGGTCGGCGACGAGCTCGGGTCGGCGGTCGTGGGGGCGCGGCTGGCCCGGGAGGTGATGCGGCTGGCGCTGCTGCTGCGCCGCCGCTACCCGCCCTACGCCAAATGGCTCGGCAGCGCCCTGGCCCGCCTGCCCGGATCGGCCGAACTGGGGGAGTGCCTGGGAGCGGCGGTGTCCGCGCGGTCGTGGCGGGAACGCGAGGAACTGCTGTCGGGCGCCTACACCCGCCTGGCGGCCCTGCAGAACCGGCTGGCGCTGGCCGAACGGCTGGACGAGGGCGTGCGCGGCTTCCACGACCGGCCGTTCCGGGTCATCGGCGGCGACCGGTTCGCCGAGGCGCTGATGGCGTCGGTGTCGGACCCGGCGATCCGGGCGCTGCCGGCCGCCGGATGCGTCGACCAGCTGTCGGACTCCACGCAGGTGCTGACGGAGTCGGGGCGGGCGCGGGCGCTGACGGCGGCGGCGCTGGGCCTGACCGCCTGAGTCTTCTCAGCTTTCTCCGGCGAGCTCCGCGGCGAGTTCAGCGGCCCGGGAACGCCAGGCGGGCAGCGCGGCCGGGTCGCCGGTGCAGGTGAGGACGAGACGGGCGCCGTGGCCGGTGCCCTCGCCCAGCTCCCAGCGGACGCCGCCGCCCGGCGTCCCGTACTCCAGGAGCTTGCCGGGCTCGGCGCGGGTCACGGGGCCGGCCGGGACGGCGGGCACGGTGAACGGGGCGGGCGGCGGCTCGCCGACGGCGGCGCGGTCGCCGCCCAGATGCCGCCAGACGTGATCGGCCGGGCGGACGAGCTGGCGTTCCACGCGTACGGTGCCGCCGTCGCAGGTCGCGCCGTCGAGGCCGAGGATGTGGACGTAGTCCTCGTGCAGCCGCCCCATTTCGGGCGGGCCGGCGGCGGGGGAGCGGCCGTCCAGGTGGGCGAGCATGGCCATGAGGCAGGTGTGCCAGCCGGCGGCGAAACTGGCGGCGCCGTACCGGTCGGAGAAGGTGTGGGTGAGCGTGAGCAGGGTGCCGCCGCCCTCGTCCGGCTCCAGCTCCCACCGCAGATGGTCCTCGCCCCAGGTGTGGGCGAACAGGCGGGGCGGCTCGCGGTGGGTGACGCGGCCGTCGGGGCCGAAGCCGTAGCCGATCCGCTCGCCGTCGATGGTGACCTCCGCGGGGAACCAGGCGGCCAGGTGGTCCGGCTCGGTGAGGGCGCGCCAGACCTTCTCCGGCGGGTGCGGCAGGCGGCGGCGCATACGCAGACAGGTGCGGCCGTCGGGGTGGAGGGTGAGGTCCTCGTTCATCGCACGTCCTCCTCGGGCTCGTCCGGCATGGCGTCCAGATGGGCCTCCAGCCGGTCGAGGCTGCGGGTCCAGAGCCGGCGGTAGGGGGTGAGCCAGGCGTCGATCTCGGCCAGGGGAGCGGGGGTGAGCTCGTAGAAGCGGCGCTGGGCGTCCTTGCGG
Source organism: Nonomuraea sp. AD125B (assembly GCF_041402765.1). Lineage (NCBI taxonomy): Bacteria > Bacillati > Actinomycetota > Actinomycetes > Streptosporangiales > Streptosporangiaceae > Nonomuraea > Nonomuraea sp. AD125B. The sequence goes on from NZ_JBGLOU010000010.1 coordinate 295,542, forward strand.
ACGGTGACCAGGCCGGCGCGGCGCAGGGCGCGCAGGTGCTTGCTGGTGCCCGGCTGGGTGAGGCCGAGGCTGTCGGTGAGCTCGGTGACGTTGCGGGGGCGTTCGAGGAGCAGGTCGAGGATGTGCCGGCGGGCGGGCTCGGCGAGGACGTCGAAGGGCATGCCAGCGAATATACCCGCTCGGTTATATGCCCGCAAGGGCATGTATCAGGGGTGGCGGGCCGCGTTGGCGTGGATGGCCTCCCGCACGTAACCGGCCAGGCCCGGCAGGACCGCGTCGAAGAACGCGGTGAAGCGGACATCGGTGACGTACAGGTCGCCGAGGCGGCGGTGCAGGTCGTGGCCGCAGTCGTAGAACCAGCGATGCACATGGCCGCGGTGACGTTCGGCCAGGTCCATCGCGTGCTCGCCGCCGGCCGGCAGCCCCGCCTTGAACGCCTCGGCGAGCGCGCCGGTGATCGCCGACGCCTCGGCCTTCAGCTCCAGCCAGTCGGCCCTGCTGTAGGAGGCCACCCGGCGGCGGCTCTCGGCGTAGCGGGGGTCCGCGCCCCAGCGGGCGGCGGCCTCCGCCTCGTGCTCCTCGGGCCGGAAGCCGCCGAACACCTCGAAACGCTCGGCGGGGGTCAGGGTGATGCCGCTGGTGTGCGCGTGGATGGCGCGTTCGACGGCCGCGATCACGTCGCCGAGATGGCGGGCGCGGGCGGTGAGCAGCTCGTGCTGGCGGCGCAGATGGGTCAGCTCGTCGGCCCGCGGCTCGTCGAGGATGACGGCGATCTCCTCCAGGGGGAAGCCGAGCTCCCGGTAGAGGAGGATCTGCTGCAGGCGGGCGAGATCGGCGTCGGTGTAGCGGCGGTAGCCGGCGCGGGTGCGCTCGGTGGGGGCCAGCAGGCCGATCTCGTCGTAGTGGTGCAGGGTGCGTACGGTGACGCCGGCGAGGCGGGCGACCTGACCGACCGACAGACTCATGCCTCCCACCATGGACCCTCACGAGGGGTGAGGGTCAACTCCTTTGCCGGGTGCGGGCCCGGCCCGTACGTAGGTACTCATATAGGGATTTCTCACCTCTTGGTGGGGCGGGGTGTGAGGGCATGGTGAAGGAGAACCCCGGAGACGGGACGCACCAAGGATGGGGGATCCGACATGTGCCAGCACCAGCCTCCGCACCCGCCGCCCGGCACCACCCGCCGGCCCGAGCGGGGAGGGGACCTGCCACGCAACGGCGCCGCCCGCACCCCGGCGACCCGGCACGACAGGCGATCGGCATGAGTCCCGCCTGCACGGCCATGCCCGCCGCCATGCCCGCGCTCCTGCCGGCGCTGATGCCGCAACTCATGCCCGCGTCCATGCCCGCCTGCCTGCCCACGTCCATGCCCATGGTCGCGGCGTCGTGGACGCTGCCCGCCACGCCCTCCTCGGTGCCGCGCGCCCGCCGCGCGGCACGCGGCCTGCTCGCCGAGTGGGACCCGCCCCGCGAGACAGCAGAGGCCGCCGAACTCCTGGTCAGCGAACTCGTCACGAACGCGGTCCGGCACGCGCACGGCCCCGTCGTGCTCAGCATGTGGGCACGCGACGGCCGGCTGCGCTGCGAGGTCGCCGACACCGACCCCCGCCCGCCCCGCCCCCGCCGGGCCGGCGAGCAGGACGAAGGCTCCCGCGGCCTGGAGCTGGTGCAGGCGCTGGCCGACGCGTGGGGGAGCACCCCCTCACGGCGCGGCAAGGTCGTCTGGTTCGAGCTGGCCGCGCCGGGGTGCGCGTGAGGTTCCCCTGCTCACGCGCGCCCCGGCGCCGCGCCCTCACCCGGTCACGCCAGGCCCGCCCCATCGGCAGGCAAAAACTTGCTGTGGGTTTTGGCAGGAACTGCCCCGGATAAGGGGCCGGACATAACCTGGGGACGACGGCGGGCGGCGGCGCACGAGGCGCACGCCGGCTCCGCCACTGTGAGGCGCCATGACAACGGTGACGACCAGCAGCATCCGCCCCGAGGGGCGAACACGGGAGACGACGCGTCCCGGCGCTCGCCGGGACCGGCATCGACCTCCGGGACGGCCCGGCGCAGGAACCCGCGCCGACTCGCGAGGACCACGCGGCCCGCGTACGCTCCCGCAGGCCCAGGACCTGCGGACAAGAGCGCGCCCGGCGCCGCGCTTATTACCACGAGCGGCCCGCCTGACCTGCGCGCGGCCCCGCCCGGACACGGACCGCACGGTCACCACGGCGGTCACCACGGCGGTGACACGCCGGCCGGCGCGACACCCGTCGCAGCCGTCCCGCCACGCCGGACAGCGCCGCCCGCGACCCTGCGAGCACGGCCACCGGCGTGCCGCGTCACTCGATCACCGGTTATTACCCCGGTGAGCGAACGATAACAATACCGGTAACGGTATAGAGTGAGCCTCATGGTGCGACCACCGCTGACTCCCGAAGAACGGCTCCGCGGCGAGCACCTCGGCACGATGCTCCGCCAGGCCCGCGGCGAACGCAGCATCGTCGAGGTCGCCGCCGCCGCCGGCATGTCCGCCGAAACCCTCCGCAAGATCGAGACCGGCCGGATCGCCACACCCGCGTTCTTCACCATCGCCGCGCTGGCCGACGTCCTCGACATCTCGCTCGACCACCTCGCCACCCGCACCACGCCCGCCCCCACCTGACCCGGCGTCCGCCCAGCTCAACCCCCTTGTTACCGTCGGTCACATGGACACGGGGGAGCGCCGCCCGCCGCCCAGGCCCAGCCTGCCGCGGCGCCTGCTCATCCTGGCCGCCCTGGCCACGGTGATCCTCACCGCGGCCGCGCTCGGCGCCGCCTCCTTCCTGCTCACCACCACCACCCGCTGACGGGTTGCACGTCTGATCCCCGCCAGCGCGCAACCGCCCCGAGCGGCGATCCTGGCGCCATGAGCACCACCACCGATCACCACGACGCACCGGCGGCCGACGCCTGGACGGTGATGCAGAAGTTCTACGCCGCCGAAGCCGCGTACGTCGCCGCAGGCGGACCCGGCAAGGCGAGCTACGACCAGGTCGCCGCCCACCTCGACCCGGAAGTGACCCTGCACCAGGCGCCCGGGCTCCCCTTCACCGGCACCTGGCACGGCCACGACGGCATGGAACGGTTCCTGGCCCGCTTCAGCGAGACCTGGGAATCGATGGAGTTCCTGGAGCAGGAGCACTGGGGCGACGAGCACACCGTCGTCGTACGCAACCGGGTGCGCTTCCGCGCCCGCGCCACCGGACGGGACGTCGACACCCTGATCGTGCAACTCATCACCGTCAGGGACGGCCGCATGCTCGAATGCCGCCCCTTCTACTGGGACCCCGCAGCCATCGCCGCGGCCTGCGAAAGTCAGTAACCGGCCGCCCGCGCCAGCGGCGAGCCCGCACCCGGCTCCAGCGGACGCGACAGGAACACCGGCGCCTGCGCCATGAACCGCGGCTCGGCCCCCAGATGCTCCTGCGCCGCGTGCACCGTGAACGGATGCACCACAAACACATCACCCGGAGAACCGGTCGCCAGCGCCACCGGCCGGTCCCGGCCCACCTCCTCGAACGCCGCCCCGATCTCCATCACGTCCCGCACCCGCTCGTCCAGCAGCGCCGCCATGTCCCGCTGCGAACCCACCCGGATCCGCGTCGGCGCGTCCTGCGGCCCCACCCGCGACAGCAGCACCAGCAGCAGCAACGTGTGCGGCCGGCCGCTCACCCCGTACGTGCCGTCCGCGCGCGGCGTGTTCGCGTCGATGTGCCAGCCTCGATCCTCCGCCGGCGGCACCCGCGGGAACCGCACCGGGATATTGCCCACACTGCCGCGCGGCAGCCACCCGCCCGCGCCCGCCACCGCGTCCAGCGCCGACGCCAGCCGCGCGCTGCGCACGATCTGCCCGAACGGCCCCTCACCCGTCATGTCAGCCGTCCACACCACCGGCTGCGTCCACCCCGACGGATCGTCCGGCGACAACCCGATCCGCTGCCACAACAGCGCCCGCGCCGCGTCGGCCACCTCGCCCGGCACGACCGACCCCACCTTGACGAACCCGTCGGCCACGAACGCCTCGACGTCCACTCCGGCGCCGCCGCCCATGCTGGTCTCGTTCATGCGCCGGCACGCTAGCAGCGCCCACCCGGCCGGATCGACCCGATTTCCCCCGCAAGGGGGACAGGCACGCTCAGACGAGCGAGAGCTGCGCCACCCGCGGCTCCCGCACCCGCGCCTCACCCGGCCCGAACGCCATCCCGTACACCTGGCACAACTGCGCGATCTGCCCCGTGATGCGCCGCTCGTAGTCCGGCGACGGCAGCCCCGCCCGGTCGTACAGTTCCTCGTAACGCGCCACCAGATGCGGATGCGCCGCACCCAGCCACTCCAGGTACCACGCCCGCGTCCCCGCCGGCAGCCGCAACACCACCGGCTCCACCGCCCGCGCCCCCGCACCCGCGATCCGCCGCACCGTCGCCCCCAGCTGATCGGCCGCGTCACTCAGCAACGGCAGCACCGGCGCCATCAGCACCCGGCACTCCACCCCGGCCTCCGCCAGCGCCGACACCAGCTCCAGCCGCGCCTGCGCCGTCGGCGCCCCCGGCTCCACCGCCCGCCGGATCCGCTCGTCGACGAACGCGATCGACACCGCCACCCGCGCCCCCGCCTCCGCCAGCAACGCCGCGTCCCGCAACACCAGCGCCGCCTTCGTGTAGACGGTGAACGGCACCCCCGCCTCCGCCAGCGCCCCGATCACCCCCGGCATCAGCCGGTAGGTCGCCTCCGCCTCCTGGTAGCAGTCACCGCTGACGCCCACCGCCAGCTCCTCACCGCCCCAGCGCGCCAGATCCGCGCGCAACCGCGCCACCGCGTTCGGCTTCACCACGATCCGGGTGTCGAAATCACGCCCCGCGTCCAGCCCCAGCCGCCGATGACCCGACCGCGCCCCGCAACCCCGGCACGCGTGCGCACAACCCCGATAGGGGGAGACCGCCCACTGCTGCGCGATGCCCGCCACCGGCGGCACCCGCTCGATCATCGTCCGGGCCTGCGTCTCGTAGAAGCCGTCGCGCAGCACCGCGCGCCGCTCGATCAGCGGTCGCTCATCGGCGGCGTCCACCAACGGAAGCGCGTCCCAACCCACACCCTCCAGTGGAACACGTATTCGACTGCGTTTTCAAGCAGTTCCGCCACACCCGGGGGAGCGGAGCCACACGATAAACTGGGACACCCGTACCAGTTCACCCCCAAAAGGAACACCATGGCCTGGCTCCTGCTCGCCCTCGCCATCGCCTCAGAAATCCTCGCCACCAGCGCACTCAAACTCAGCAACGGCCTCACCCACATCGGCTGGACCATCGCCGTCGCCGCCGGCTACATCACCTCCTTCACCCTCCTCGCCCAAGCACTCAAACTCCAACTCGACATGGGCACCGCCTACGCCGTCTGGTCCGGCGCCGGCACCGCCGCCATCGCCCTCATCGGCGCCGCCTTCATGGGGGAGACCCTCACCCCGTACAAGATCGGCGGCATCCTCCTCATCATCGCCGGCGTCATCGTCCTCAACCTCGCCGCCCGCACCCCATGACAACGCACCCCATGAAAACCCCCAACCCCGCCACCCAGGCCCGCTCCCGCCGACGCCGCGCCACCCTGCTCAACACCGCCGTCGACCTCCTCGCCGAAGGCGGCTTCGCCGCCGTCACCCACCGCGCCGTCGCCCAACGCGCCCACCTCCCACTCGCCGCCACCACCTACTACTTCACCTCCCGCGACCAACTCCTCGCCGAAGCCTTCGCCCAGCTCGTCGAGACCGAACTCACCACCACCGCCACCCTGATCACCCACCACGGCCTCACCGGCCTGCCCCACGCCCTCACCACCGACACCGACCGCACCCGCCAACTCGGCCTATGGGAGCTGTACGTCCACGCCGGCCGCGACCCCGTCCTGCAACACATCGCCCGCCGCTGGACCGACGGCTGCACCCGCCTCATCGCCCAAGCACTCCACCTGCCGGAAACCGACCCCCGAGCCCGCCTCCTCTACACCACCCTGTCCACCCTCTGGCTCGAACTCGTCGTCGAACAACGCCCCGCCGAACAAGCCCGCACCCTGCTCACCCACGCACTCGAAACCCTTTTGCCACCCCGCTGACCAATCCCTACACTGCCCCCGTGCTCCAACCCACCTACCCCATCACCACCCCCCGCCTCACCCTGCGCCCCTTCACCACCGACGACCTCGACGCCGTCCACGCCTACGAATCCCGCCCCGACGTCGCCCGCTACCTCTACTGGGAACCCCGCGACCGCGACACCAGCCGCGAAGTCCTCGCCAAGAAAGCCACCCGCACCGCCGTCCACGCCGAAGGCGACGCCCTCGACCTCGCCGTCACCCTCACCCGCACCGGCGAACTCATCGGCTCCGCCCTGCTCGTCTGGACCAGCGACACCCACCGCCAAGGCGAGATCGGCTACATCCTCCACCCCGACCACCACGGCCACGGCTACGCCAGAGAAGCCGCCCGCGCCATGCTCACCCTCGGCTTCACCGGCCTGCGCCTGCACCGCATCACCGGCCGCCTCGACGCCCGCAACACCGCCTCCGCCCGCGTCCTCGCCAAACTCGGCATGCGCCACGAAGCCACCCTCGTCGACAACGAGCACGTCAAAGGCGAATGGACCAGCGAGACCATCTACGCCATCCTCGAGACCGAATGGACCCCATGACCATCCACCACCTCGCCCTGGCCACCGACTGGCACCACGCCACCGACGCGGGGGAGTACCGCATCTCCACCCTCGGCCGCACCCTCGACGAAGAGGGCTTCATCCACTGCAGCCACGACCTCGACCAGCTCCGCCAGGTCCACGACCGCTACTACACCCACGTCACCGAGCCCCTGCTCGTCCTCGACATCGACCCCACCGGGCTCGACATCCGCACCGAGAACGGCTACCCCCACCTGTACGGCCCGCTACCCGTGACCGCCGTCACCCACGTCCGGCCCTACACCACCTGATCAGCGAGACGACAGCGGGGGAGAAGCACCCCACAACGGACACCCGCACGTCCGCACCCCGGCCGAACGCCTCGACCCGTGACCACGGGCACACCGGTGACCCCGGCGCCGGCCCGCGCAACAACAAAAACCCGTCAGCGCACCCGCTGACGCAACCCGTTAACGAACCACCCGCAACGACGCCCCACGCGGCCGCCCCGCAGCCACCATCGGCGGCATCGCCGGCGCCGCCTCAGCCACCGGAACAGGCTCCTGCGCCGGCACCCCCGGCCTCGGACGCGCCACTTCCCGCGTCCGCTCCTGCGCCACCCGCTCGGCGCAACCACCCCCGCAATAACCGTTCGTCACGATCAGCCGCCCCCGCAGCTTCGTGTACGCCTCCTTACCGGAAGCGGGCAGAACCCCCTGACACACCGGGCATAAGACGGACTCGATCCCCATGTGCTGCTCCTCTCGCGGCGCGAATAGCAGGAGCTCCACCCTAAATCGGCGATCCCGCGCAAGGACAGTGATTCAACACAAGGTCAACCTTCCCGTCAGAACCTCGCGGAGGGGGACCGGGCCTGCCGGGGGCCGATTCCGGTCTACTTGACATAATGTTCATTATCGAGCAAACAGACATGTGCCGACTAAAGCACCCCGCACCGGGAAGACGCACCGCATGTACCCCCTGGAGATCACGACCCCGAGCCTCATCGCGCTCACGGCCGTCATCACCGCAGCCGCCATCTGGCTCGCCATCCTCGCCGTGCGCCTGACCCAGCGGCCGCGTAACCGGCTGAACCCGAGCATCGATCTTGTCGACCAGGCTCGCGAGCTCAAAGCCCTCGGCCAGATCCAGGAAGCCGTCTTCCTGGTACGCGGCGAGACCGGCATGAGCCAGCGGGCCGCCGCCCGGTTCGTCAACCGGCTGTGAAGGTGGTTTGCCGGGGCCTCTCCCCGGCGAGACTGCATAATGCCGGAAATAGTGCGATACCGGACAGAATGTGGGTTCTGTCCGGTTGGTGACGAACGCATCTTTGCCCAGGCCCGCACTCGGCGAGACCGTTGTTGTGCCTCCCCTGCAAGGATCGGACGCCCAGCGCGACGTTCGGCTCGCGACAGCTCCTGGTGCTCGCCAACGACCTGCGCTGCAGCGGACCTTGACTGACTTGAAGACTCGACGGACCTGACGAGGAGCACGCCCTCATCCGGCGCCTCTCCCCCGCAGGCCGAACCCGAGGCTTCTGCGCATGGCGAAAGCACCAGCTGGATGAGCAGGACTGGCAGGCGCGACGCGCCCTCGTTGGCCGGCCGGCGGTCTTTGTCGTGCAGCAGAGTCTGGGAGGCTCAGGCCGGTCGCGCCGCTGGCGACGGGCCAGCGCGGTCCGTCAAGCCCAAGTAGGCTCTCCAGCGGATCGGCGCGCGAGGCGGGGAGGCATGATGACGACCGGAGAGCAGCGTTTGACCGGAGAGGGGACGGTGACGCGCCCGCCGGCGGGTCAGGTGCACGCCGGCGCGATCGACGCCTTCATCGCCGCGGCCAACACCGGCGATCCGGATCGCCGGGCCCGGCTGCTCAGCCTGGCGCTCGCCCCCGATGTGTCGTTTCACGGCCCTCTCGGCCGGGGGGTCGGACGCGGTGCCGTGGAGGACTTCATCACCGAGGTGGTGCAGAGCTATCCGGCGGGCCGGTGCCGCATGGTGCGGACGACGGTGGTCGACGCGCCTCATGAGTGGGCCAGGTTCGGCTGGCGTTTCGAGTCCGCCGACGGCACCGCGGTGCTGAGGGGCACCGACATGGTTCATTTCACCGCTGCCGGAGACATCGACGAGATCGTGGTCTTCGCCGGACCTCTGCAGCAGGAGGGCTGAGAGCCGGCGCGCTGCGGCGCGTGGTGCTTTCGGGGCCGGGCGGTGCGAATTCGAAGCAGTAGGGTGAGGGGCGTGAGCGATCCGACGGCCGGCCTGAACAGTGAGCAACTTGGCGCCTACTTCGCCCTGATGGAGGTCAGCAGCCTTCTGCAGTACGCGGTGGAGGAGCACTTGCGGGCCGACGGTGATCTCAGCTGGGTGCAGTTTCAGATCCTGGCCCGGCTGGTGGACGCGCCGGAGGGCAGGCTGCGGATGACGGACCTGGCGGACGGTGTCGTGTACAGCCGTAGTGGTCTGACCTATCAGGCGGGTCTGCTGGACAAACGTGGCTTGATCACCCGCTCGCCGTCGCCGGAGGACGAGCGCAGTGTGATGGTGGCTGTCACGGACGCCGGCCGGGAGCTGGTCGCGCGGGTGCTCCCGGGGCATGTCGCTCAGGTGCGGGGGTTGTTGTTCGAGGCGATGAGCGATGAGGACCTCGTCGCGCTCGGTGGCGTGCTGGCCCGCGTCCGCGCTCACATGCGCGCCACCCCGCCACGTTCTGCCAAACGTCGGCCCGGCCGCAGCCGGGCCGGATGACCCGTCTCCCCCGCCGTGGCCATCCCTTCTCTGTGGCGGCGGTCAGGTGGTGGGTGCGACGATGACGACCTTGCCGTGCAGTTCGCCTGCGGCGGCTTGGGCGTGGACCGCCGGCAGTTCGGCCAGCGGGACGTGGCGGGCGACGTCGACACGTAGTTCGCCGGAGTCGATCAACGCTGCCAGTTGCTCCAGTTGGCCGGCGTCGCTGCGGACGAACAGGTCGATGCCCCGTACGCCGTGTTCGTCGTCGGAGGGCGCGGGCATCCAGACGGTGGTGTTGACCAGCACTCCCCCGGGCCGGATGAGGGTGAGCAGTGCTGCCAGCCGCTCCGGGTCGATCGGGGCGAGGTTGAGGGCGACGTCGACCGGCTCTTTCACCGCCGTGTTCACCTCGGTGGTGGTGTGGTCGATGATCTCGTCGGCGCCGGAGGCTTTGACCTGCTCGTGGCTGCGCGGGCCGGCTGTGGCGATGACGTGCGCGCCGGTCCGCTTGGCCAGTTGTACGGCGTAGCCGCCGACTGCTCCGCCTGCGCCGTTGATCAGTATGCGCTGGCCGCTGGTGAGTTGGGCGTGGTCGAAGAGGGCCTGCCAGGCGGTGAGGCCGACCACTGGGAGTGCGGCGGCGTCGGGCAGCGGGATGCTTTTGGGTGCCGGTGCCAGGATGTCGGCGGGTGCGAGGACGTACTCCGCGGCGGCGCCGGTTCCCGTCATCGGCAGGAAGGCGACGACCTCGTCGCCGATCTCGACGCCTTGCACGTTCTCCCCCAGGGCGTCGACCGTGCCGGAGACGTCGAGGCCGGGGGTGTGCGGGAGTGTGACCGGGATGGGGCCTTGCATGAAGCCTGCGCGGATGTTGCCGTCCACCGCGTTGAACGATGTCGCGGCGACCCGGATGCGTACCTGTCGGGGGCCGGGGACGGGTTGTTCCACTTCTTCCTGGCGCAGGACTTCGGGGCTGCCGTACTGGTGGAAACGCACTGCCTTCATGGCGGGGCTCGCTTTCGGAGAGGTGTTGCTTCGAACTCGAAGCATCTGTTCGTTACTCTAGACCCGCTTCGAATTCGAAGCAACGTGAGAGCCTGTGGGATGGAACACAGTGCCGCGCCCGCCCGGACGGTGTCTTCTCCTTGGCTTGATCCGTTGACGGGCGACGCTCGCAAGGTTACGGTCAGGACCGTTATCGCGCACAAATGAACGCCATCACGGAGGTGGTGCTGTGCAGATCCTCGTGAACAGTCCCTTATCGGGAGCGGAGCGGCAGCGGGCCCGGCGCTTCTTCGCTCGGGCGGAAGGCAGCGGGTGAGACGCGCCCTGTTGCACGGAACGGCCGCGGCGGCGTTTCTCACGGTCCTGCGGGGCGGCTCGTTGCCCACCCTCGACACCGTGCAGCCCGGGACGATCATGGCGAAACGCCCTTTCCCTATCGACAGGCCGGCGAAGGCGGCGACCGTGCTGCTGACGGTGGCGATCAATGAGCGGCTGAACCGGGTCGCGGTCCCGCGGCCGCGACGAACCCCTGCAAAGAAAGCGAACCCATGCGAAGGATCTTCACCGCGTTACTCGCGGTCCTGACGGGGACGGTGCTCGCCGTCGTCGCCGTGCCCCCGCTACCCGCACAGGCCGGGATCTGGCACGAGTACCCGCCGGCGGCGAACAGAACCTGCAGCGAAACTCGCGTTCACAACGGCACCGCCTATCAGGTCTGCCTGGAGTTCAACTCCGCCCGCACGCAGGTCCGCAGCGTCGCCTTCATCAACCCGGGCGCGTACACCAACTTCCAGGTGAACCTGCGGCTCACGTTCGGCGGGGGCGGACCGGACATCTCCGACTCGTGCCCCACGATGACCACCAACGCCAGCCGGGCGTGCTACACCGCCTTCACCGACCTCAGGCGTCCCTACGTCGTCACCCAGGCGACGTTCGGCATCGCCGGGACGTGGCAGCTTCCGGTCCGGGCCCTGGACATGAGGCTGTCGGCCAAGCAGCAGGAACGGGCCAACTGGTGCGGGCCGGGCGTCGTACAGACCACGCTGTCCACGATCGGCATCTCGGCTCCGCCCCAATCGGAGCTGGCCGACAAGCTCCAGACCGAGGAGACTCTCTTCGGCGCGACCATGCCGGGCAGGATCCCCGCCGCGATCAACTCCTACATCCCCGACTCCGACTGGCAGTACAAGTGGGAGGAGATCTACGTCGCCAACGGCCAGACCTACGAGGCGGGAATCGACCGGATCGTCACGTCCCTGTCGCGCGGCAGGCCGGTGATGATCCTGGTGATCCCGGGCAAGCTGCCCTGGTGGAACTCCGCCACGCCGCTCCTGCGGCACTATCTGACCATCCACGGGTACGGCGGCGTGGTGCACGGCGACGGGTCCGTGCATCCTTCGACGTTCAAGGTCGCCGACCCCGCTGACGGCAGCGAGCACTCCATCGACGTGGACCGGCTGCTGCTGGACAACGCCAACCTCGCGTGGAACTGGGTCGATCACGTCGCCATCGTGCGAACCTGACCCGGGCGCGAGGGGGCGTCCGCCGTACCGCGGGAGGAGGTCGATCCGGCGCTATGCGGCCCCACGCTGTTCATGTCGTCGGGCGGCCTGGGGAACGTGGTCGTCGAGGGCCGGCTCGGTCCTGAGACGCGGCCTCGGCGCGGACGACACGCACGGGTCCTGGATTTGACGGCCGAGCTGTGGCGGGCTCGGCCGTTCCCGGCGCCCGAGCCGGCCGGCTCTGCGCGACCAGCGGACCCCCTACTTCGCCACCATCGACGGACGGACGGCCGCCCGCGTCTCCCCCGCGCGCTTCGCGTCGGTGGGGTCATGGACCCCGTGCGCTACCGGCAGGACTCTGCCCGGCGGCGGCCGCGTCCTTCCCCGTCAGGGCAGGCGGCATTCCGCGGCGGCCTGCTCCAGCACCGCGAGTTGCGCGCCGGCTTGTTCGCCGCGGGGCCACAGGACGGCCAGAGTCGAGATGCCGAGTTGCGCGTACCGGCCCAGGCAGTCGCGGAACGCCTCGATCGAGGCCAGCGGGCGCTCGCCCCCGTACCCCAGCACCGCCAGGCGGGGCAGGGTCTCCGGGGGGCGGCCCTGTTCGGCGCAGATCTCGTCGAGGAGGGCGATCTGGCGGCGTACCTCGGTGTGCGGGGTGCCGGCGTAGGTGGCCGGGTTCTGGCTGATGTCCTGCGTTATCCACAGGTCGGCGTGGCGTACGGCCAGTTCCATGCCGCGTCTGGCGGTGGCGGCGACCGCCAGGGGCGGCCTGCGTGCTTCGCCGCCGCCGATGGCGACCTGGTGGGCGGTGAAGTGGCGGCCGGCGAAGTCGGCGGTGTCGCGGGTCAGCAGCAGGTCGATGAGCTCGGTCCACTCGGCGAAGCGGGCCGTGCGTTCGGCACGCTCGAGCGGGGCGCCGCCCAGGGCGTCGGAGTCCGCGCCGGGGCCTCCGGCGCCGAGGCCCAGCACGAAGCGGCCCTCGGAGAGGGCGTCGAGGGACAGGGCGGCCTTGGCGGTGGTCACGGGGTGGCGGAAGTTGGGCGCGGTGACCATGGTGCCCATCCCGATGCGGGAGGTCGCCGCCGCCGCGGCCGCGAGGGTGGTGTAGGACTCGTGCCATATCGGCCGGTCGTTCAGGTTCAGGTGGTCGTACAGCCAGCCGCGGCCCAGCCCGAACTCCTCGGCCTGGAGCCATTCCTGGCGCATGTCGGCCCACGGGGAGTCCGGCCACATGATCACATCAAGGTTCACGCCGGTCACAGTACTCGTGGGGCCGTAAGGGGTCCGTCGCCAGATCGGGGTCTGGGCGGCCGGGCGGGAGGCTCGTTCGAGGAGTGCCGGGTAGGGGGCCGGCAGGTCCTCCCGGAGCGTGGCGGCGGTGGTCGGCGCGGTGATGTCCGCGCCGGTCGCGTCGGGACGGACAGCACCCGACGCGCGGGGGCGAGGGCTACCAGATGGCCGCCTGTGCCGGCCATGCGCAGGCAGGCGCTGCGGCGGAAATGGCCCCGGCTCCTGGGGCTCGGCGCCGCGCCCGGCCTCTCACGGCCAGAACTGCAGGGTGATCAACGTCCGCTGGACGACGTCCGGTGGGAACGCTCCGTGGCCGAGCCGGTCGCGGTGGACGCGGACGTTCCATCGCCGGTCGGGCCGGCCGAGGTCGAACCTGCTGCCGGTCAGATCGGTGCCGGCGTTGTCCTCGGGCTGGATGGTCCCGGATTCCAGGTAGACGGTCCCCTGCCAGGTCGAGGCCGCGGGCGGGTGTGTCGGCGGCTCGCCGTCCCACACCTCGTACTTGACGATGCAGCCCTGCTCGATCGGCTCGTCGATGGCGATCCAGTTGTCCTGGGCCGTGGCCCATCCTCCGGGCTCGATGGCGTAGCTGTCAGGGGATGCCTCGGCCGCGGTGTCCACCACGCCGGCGAAGCCGCGGATCGGGTCGTCGTCCAGCAATTCACTGATCAATGCGGCCATGTTGCCGGCCTCCAGCGGTTCGAGGGTGGTGGCGGTGCCGAGAACGGGGGTCATCATCCCACCTCATCGGGCGGTCACGGCGCTAGCGAGCCGTGGGTGGATGTGTATCTCGTCCCTCCTGTGGTAGGTGGTGTTCGGCGCGTCGGGGACTCCGGTCGAGGATGCATCTCATATGTGAGATATGGTCGTCTCTTATGACAGATGATTACTTGGTACGGATCGGCCGGTTGATTCGGGATGCTCGGCAGCATCGCGGATGGACGCAGTTGCAGCTGGCGGACGCGCTGGCGACGAGTCAGAGCGCGGTGAACCGGATCGAGCGCGGCAACCAGAACATCAGCCTTGAGATGATCGCCCGGATCGGTGAGGCGCTCGACAGCGAGATCGTGTCGCTGGGGTACGCGGGCCCGATGCATCTGCGGGTGGTGGGCGGCCGGCGGTTGTCGGGCAGCATCGATGTCAAGACCTCGAAGAACGCGTGCGTGGCGTTGTTGTGCGCGTCGTTGCTGAATTCGGGGCGGACGATCCTGCGCAAGGTGGCGCGGATCGAGGAGGTCTACCGGATCCTGGAGGTGCTGGCCTCGATCGGGGTGCGGGCGCGGTGGATCAACGAGGGCAGTGATCTGGAGATCGTGCCGCCGGCTCGGCTGGAGCTGGAGGCGATGGACACCGAGGCGGCGCGGCGCACTCGGAGCGTGATCATGTTCCTGGGTCCGCTGATGCATCGGACGGAGCAGTTCCGGATCCCGTACGCGGGGGGTTGTGACCTGGGGACCCGTACGGTGCAGCCGCACATGTCGGCGTTGCGGCACTTCGGGCTGGACATCACGGCGACGGGCGGGTTCTATCACGCGCGGGTGGACGGGTCGGCGGCGCCGTCGCGGCCGATCGTGCTGACGGAGCGGGGCGACACGGTGACGGAGAACGCGCTGCTGGCGGCGGCGCGTCATGATGGTGTCACGGTGATCCGTAACGCGTCGTCGAATTACATGGTGCAGGACCTGTGCTTCTTCCTGGAGGAGCTGGGCGTGCGCGTGGAGGGGGTCGGGACGACGACGCTGACGGTGCACGGGGTGCCGGTGATCGATCGGGACGTGGACTACTCCCCCAGCGAGGACCCGGTCGAGGCGATGAGCCTGCTGGCGGCGGCGGTGGTGACGTCGTCGGAGCTGACGATCTGCCGGGTGCCGGTGGAGTTCCTGGAGATCGAGCTGGCCGTCCTGGAGGAGATGGGGCTCGACTGCGACCGGGGGCCGGAGTACCGGGCGGCGAACGGGCGTACGCGGCTGGTGGATCTGACGGTGCGGCCGTCGAAGCTGGTCTCCCCGATCGACAAGATCCATCCGATGCCGTTCCCGGGGCTGAACATCGACAACGTGCCGTTCTTCGCGGCGATCGCGGCCTCGGCGCAGGGGTCGACGCTGATTCATGACTGGGTGTACGACAACCGGGCGATCTATCTGACGGAGCTGACGCGGCTGGGGGCGTCGGTGAAGCTGCTGGATCCGCATCGGGTGCTGGTCGAGGGCCCGACGCGGTGGCGCAGCGCGGAGATGATGTGTCCTCCGGCGCTGCGGCCGGCGGTGGTGGTGCTGCTGGCGATGATGGCCGCGGAGGGGACGTCGGTGCTGCGGAACGTGTACGTGATCAACCGGGGGTACGAGGATCTGGCGGAGCGGCTGAACGCGCTGGGGGCGCGGATCGAGACGTTCCGCGACATCTGAGGCGGGCCGGTTCGGGCTGGTGGCGGTGGCCGCGGGTTTTTCGTCGGTGGGGTCGGTTACGGTCGTGGGTGATCGTGTGGTCCTGGCGGCGTGCAAGGGGGTTGGCGGGTGCGGCCTGCGGAGCTCGAGCGGTTGACGGTGGTGGAGGCGGCTGACCGTTATGTGGAGCTGGTGCGGGCGCGGACGGTGACGGGGGGTTTGTCGGCGTCGACGGCGGAGGTGTACGCGCGGGACGTGGCGACGCTGGTGGAGCTGGCCGGGGCGGAGCGGGTGCTGGACGATCTGACGGGCGAGGACGTGGACGCGGTGCTGCTGGCGTTCGCCCGCAAGCCGGACGGCCGCTCCCCCGCCGGGTCGGGCGGCAGGGGGCAGTCGCCGTCGTCGCAGGCGCGGTTCCGCCGGTCGGTGTCGGCGCTGTTCAAGCACGCGGCGCTGGTGGGGTGGGTGCAGGTCAATCCGATGCTGCACGCGACGGTCACGGCCAAGGAGCGGGGCGGGCTGCGTCCGCATCGGCGGGCGTTGACGCGGGAGCAGGCGCAGGGGCTGATCGGGGCGGCGCGGCGGCTGCCGGAGGAGCCGGTGGAGGCCGGCAAGCGGCGCGATCAGCGTACGGAGCTGCGCGACGGGCTGATCGTGCTGCTGCTGGCGACGGTGGGTCCGCGGGTGTCGGAGCTGACGCGGGCGAACGTGGAGGATTTCTTCACCAACGACGGGGTGCGTTACTGGCGGATCTTCGGCAAGGGCGGGCGTACGCGGGACGTGCCGTTGCCGGATGACGTGGCGCGGGTGCTGCAGGCGTATCTGGAGCGGGGGCGGCGGCCCGCGGAGGTGGAGGAGAAGGCGCTGCTGCTGTCGTGGCGGGGGCGGCGGCTGGCGCGGGGTGACGTGCAGGCGGTGATCGACCGGGTGCTGGCGCGGGTGGACCCGGACCGGCGGCGGTCGGTGACGCCGCACGGGCTGCGGCACACGACGGCGACGCATCTGCTGGCCGATGCGGTGGACATGGACGCGGTGCGGCGGGTGCTGGGGCACAGCGATCTGTCGACGCTGGGGCGTTACCGGGACGAGTTGCCGGGTGAGCTGGAGGTGGCGATGCGGACGCATCCGCTGCTGCGGGGCGAGGGGTCCTAGCGGGGGGTTTGTACCGGGGTCACGGCGTTACGGGGAAGGCGAGGTCGGCCGCGTCTGCGCCGGGGTCAGGGGCGGCGGTGCAGGAGCATGCCGGGCCACTCCCCCACGGTGAAGGGGGCTTGGCGGGTGAAGCCGCAGCTTTCGTAGTAGGCGACCAGGCGGCCGTCGTCGCCGGCGTAGCAGTCGACGCGCAGGAGGTTCAGGCCGCGTTCGCGGGCCTGGTGGGCGGCGTGGTCGAGGAGGGTGCGGCCGACGTCGTGGCCGGCGTGGCGGCGGTCGATGACGAGGGCCTGGACGTAGAGCTCGGGTTCGGGGGCGGGGGTGACGTAGTCGTGGGCGTCGCCGAGGACGATGCAGCCGGCGGGTGAGCCGTCGCGTTCGGCGATGCGCATGCCGCCGCCGTGGGCCCAGCGGGTGACCTGCTCGGTGCGGCGCGGGTTGCCGGTGAAGGGCTGGTCGCCCCATTGGCCGGTGCGGCCGCGGGCGGCCAGCCAGGCGACGGCGCTGTCGAACATGGCCAGGACGGCGGGGACGTCGTTGGGGGTGCCGGGGCGGATGCGCACGTGGGGTGGTGTTCCTCGGGGAGCGGGGGTGGGTCAGGCGTTGTCGTCGTGCAGGGCGCTGCCCTTCTTCCACTGGGAGAAGGGCATCTGCCAGTAGCCCCAGCCGTTGTCCCATTCGAGCTCGCGGTCGGTGCCGGTGATCTCGACGACGTCGCCGCGCTGCATGGTGTCGTGGAACCAGCGGGCCTGGTCGGGGCGGGCGTTGACGCAGCCGTGGCTGACGTTCTGGCGGCCCTGGGCCCAGACGTTGTCCTTGGCGTGGACGTACTCGCCGGAGTTGGAGATGCGGACGGCGTGGTTGATCATCACGTCGTAGTAGCCCTCGTCGCCCTTCTTGCGGCCCGGGGAGATCATGCGGACGGGGTTGCCGCGCTCCATGGTGAGGTGGACGCCGGAGGTGGTGGTGTATTCGCGGGTGGTGGCCATGCCGGCGCTGATGCGCATGGTCTGCACGCGTTTGCCGTCCTTGTAGACGTACATCATGTGGGTGCGGGTGTTGACCTTGCTGATCTGCTTGGCGCCGATCTTGAGGGTGGCGGTGTAGTCCTTGGTGCCGTACAGGCCCTTGCCGGCCTTGATGCCGGTGATGCCGGCGTTGAAGGTGACCTTCTGGTGGGCGGGCCAGTACTTCGCGGTGCGGTAGATGACCTTGGTGTCGTTGACCCAGCGCCAGGCGCCGTCGACGGGCTTCTCCGCGTCGATCTTCAGGGCGCTCTCGATGGCGGCCTTGTCGGCGACGGGCTGGTTGAAGGTGACGATGATGGGCGCGCCGACGCCGAGGGTCTCGCCCTTGGCGTTGGGGGTGACGTCGATGACCTGCAGGGCGCGCTGGGGCTTGGCGGTGGTGAAGGTGCTGGTGGAGGTGGTGGCGCCGGCCTTGGCGGTGACGGTGTAGTCGGTGGAGGGCTTCAGCGGCGTCCGGGAGATCCAGCGGGTCTTGTCGGCGTTGTAGCGGCCCTCGATCTCGTCGCCGCCGGCTTCGACGGTGACGTTCTCGAGGGCGCCGCCGGCGGCGGCCACGACGATCTTCTTGTCGGGGCTGACGGTGGCGCTGCCCTCGGCGGGGCTGATCTTGACGACGGGGGCCTCGGGGGTGGCGCTGGCGCTGGCTTCGGGCGCGTCGGGCCGGCCGCCGGCGGCGTTGCCGCCGGTCGACGAGCAGGACGTGGTCAGCGCGGCGGCGGCCAGCAGGGCGAGCGAGACGGCCGGTGTCCGCCAAGCGGTCGCTACGTTCACAACTGTCCTCTCCCCCGGGATGGTCATCGCACCCCAAAAACCTTAATGCTCCTGCATGTAAGACGAGGAATCATATGGGAGAGTTCGGTCACATTTACATCACTGTCGGGCGATCAGGCCAGCTCAACGCGGGGTCAGGCGGTAGGTCAGGCCGGTGTGCCGGCGGCCGGCGCCCTTGGTGCGCACGGCCTGCGCCAGCGCCCGGCGCGAGCCGACGATCACCACGAGCCTCTTGGCGCGGGTGATGGCGGTGTAGAGCAGGTTGCGCTGCAGCATCATCCAGGCGCTGGTGGCCAGCGGCACGACGACGGCCGGGTACTCGCTGCCCTGGGAGCGGTGGATGGAGACGGCGTAGGCGTGGGCGAGCTCGTCGAGCTCGTCGAAGGCGTAGTCGACGTGCTCGTCCTCGTCGGTCAGCACGGTCAGCTTGTGCTCGTCGGGGCGGATGTCGGTGACGATGCCGACGGTGCCGTTGAACACCCCGGCCGCGCCCTTGTCGTAGTTGTTGCGCAGCTGGGTGACCTTGTCGCCGACGCGGAAGACGCGCCCGCCGTAGCGGCGTTCCGGCATGCCCTCGCGGGCGGGGGTGAGGGCCTCCTGCAGGGCGATGTTGAGCGCGCCCGCGCCGGCGGCGCCGCGGTGCATGGGGGCCAGGACCTGGACGTCGCGGCGGGGGTCGAGGCGGAAGCGGCCGGGGATGCGGCGGGCCACGACGTCGACGGTGAGCGCGGCGATCTCCTCCGGCTCCTCGCAGGGGAACAGGAAGAAGTCCTTCATGCCCTCCAGGACGGGGTGGCGGCCGGTGTTGACGCGGTGGGCGTTGACGACGACGCCGGACTCCTGGGCCTGGCGGAAGATCTGGGTCAGGCGCACGCGCGGGATCTCCGGCGCGGCCAGGAGGTCCTTGAGCACCTCGCCGGCGCCGACGGAGGGCAGCTGGTCGACGTCGCCGACGAACAGCAGGTGGGCGCCCGGGGCGACGGCCTTGACGAGCTTGTTGGCCAGCAGCAGGTCGAGCATGGAGGCCTCGTCGACGACGACGAGGTCGGCGTCGAGGGGGTTGTCGCGGTCGAAGGTGGCCTCGCCGCCGGGACGCAGCTGCAGCAGCCGGTGGACGGTGGTGGCCTCGTGGCCGGTCAGCTCGGCCAGGCGTTTGGCGGCGCGGCCGGTGGGGGCGGCCAGGATGACCTTGGCGCGTTTGGCGCGGGCGAGGGTGACGATGGAGCGCACGGTGAAGCTCTTGCCGCAGCCGGGGCCGCCGGTCAGGACGGCGACCTTCTCGGTGAGGGCCAGGCGGACGGCCTGGCGCTGCTCGGGGGCGAGCTCGGTGCCGGTCTGGCGGTGCAGCCAGGACTCGGCGCGTTCCCAGTCCACGTCGGCGAAGGCCTTGAGCCGGTCGTGGCCGGCGTTGCGGCCGCCGCGCAGCAGGGTGAGCAGGGTGCCGGCCAGGGACAGCTCGGCGCGGTGGAAGGGCGGCAGGTAGACGGCGGGGACGGTGTTGTCGCCGGCGGGGACGTCCTCGGCGACGACGCCCTCGGTGGCGGCCAGCTCCTGCAGGCAGGCGGTGACCAGGTCGGGCGGCACGTCGAGGATCTTGACGGCGTCGGCGGTGAGGTTGGGGGCCGGCAGGTAGCAGTGGCCGTCGTCGGCGGCCTGGGACAGGGTGTAGCGCAGGCCCGCCTTGACGCGTTCGGGGCTGTCGTGGGGGATGCCGACGGCCTGGGCGATGGTGTCGGCGGTCTTGAAGCCGATGCCCCAGACCTCGTCGGCGAGCTTGTAGGGCTGGGTGCGCACGACGGAGATGGACGACTCGCCGTACTGCTTGAAGATGCGCACGGCGATGGAGGTGGACACGCCCACGCCCTGCAGGAAGATCATCACCTCTTTGATGATCTTCTGTTCCTCCCAGGCGGCGGCGATCATCTTCGTGCGCTTGGGGCCGAGGCCGGGGACCTCGACGAGGCGTTCGGGCTGCTGCTCGATGACGTCGAGGGTGCCGGTGCCGAAATGGTCGACGATGCGCTCGGCCATCTTGGGGCCGATGCCCTTGATGAGGCCGGAGCCGAGGTAGCGGCGGATGCCCTGGATGGTGGCCGGCAGCACGGTGGAGTAGGACCACACCTCGAACTGGCGGCCGTAACGGGGGTGGGAGGTCCAGCGGCCGTTCAGCCGCAGCGACTCGCCGACCTGCGCGCCGAGGAGGGGGCCGACGACGGTGAGCAGGTCGGCGCCGGTGCGCTCGGTCGCGACGCGGGCGATGGTGTAGCCGGTCTCCTCGTTGGCGTAGGTGATGCGTTCGAGTACGGCGTGCAATTCGGTGCCGGGGCCTGGCGCACCCGCGTCTGTCCTCCCCACGCCGATGAGATTAGGGCAGACCCCCGACATCGCGACACCCGGCCCGAGGGCGCGGCGAGGACGGTAATAAGTGGGCAAGGCGCGGCGCGGCCCCGATGCGGGCGTCATGCCGAGGGGCATAAGTGACGCAGGTCCATCGGGGGAGGATGTCGTGGCCACCAAGACGATAGACGTCTCGCTGGCGTCCATCAGGAACACGAACGATTTCAAGGTCTCGCCGGCAGGGGTCATCAACGCCCAGTCGGTCCGCGCCGTGGACGACGAACAGATCTTTGACAGCCAGAACCTGTTCCTGCGCCCGGATCGCGATCATCCGCTGCATCCGAGCGGGGCGCTGTTCATCCCGCCCGGCCAGAGCCTGACCTACAACGTCACCAGACGGCTGCAGATCTCCCACTTCGATGCGGAGAGCACGGGCGCGCTCAACCAGATGCTGATATTCCGCCGCGAACTGACCGAACGCATGGTGGTCGACTCCGAGCCCGACGACGTGAGTTACCAGGGCAACCTCAACCACAGGGTGCTCTTCGACGAGATCAACGGGTTCCGGGAGGTCACCGTGGACTACACCGCCATTCATGGGGATGTCAGGGCCAAGATCCTCGTGACGTACACGGTGAACAGGGTGGCCTAGATTCGGCGAGACGGTACGGATCGTCTTACGGCGTGGTACGATCCGGGGCATGGCCAAGCAGCCCGACCCCGCCCGCCGCAGCCAGCGCTCCCGGCAGGCCATCCTCACCGCGGCCCGCGAGCTGGTCTCCGAGGTCGGATTCGCCAAGCTGAGCATCGAGGCCATCGCGGCCCGCGCCGGCGTCGGCAAGCAGACCATCTACCGCTGGTGGCCCTCCAAGGGCGCGGTGGTGCTGGACGCCTTCCTGGCGCTCAGCGAGGGCGGGCCGGAGCACGACCTCGCGCTGCCCGACACCGGCGACCTGGAGGCCGACCTCAAGACGGTGATGCGGGCCACGGTGGCCGAGTTCGCCGACCCGGCCTTCGAAGGGCCGGTCCGCGCGCTCAACCTGGAGAT
Source organism: Nonomuraea sp. AD125B (assembly GCF_041402765.1). NCBI lineage: Bacteria > Bacillati > Actinomycetota > Actinomycetes > Streptosporangiales > Streptosporangiaceae > Nonomuraea > Nonomuraea sp. AD125B. The sequence continues at coordinate 317,468 of NZ_JBGLOU010000010.1, forward strand.
CATCAACGATCCGGCGCTGGCCGCGCAGTACCGCGAGAAGCTGGCCGGGCCGGTGGACGAGGCCAAGAAGGAGCGGCTGCGCAGCGCCCAGAAAGCCGGGCAGCTCGCCGCCGGCGCCGACCTCGACCTGGCGCTCGAACTGCTGTACGCCCCCCTCTACCAGCGCTGGCTGCTGCGCTCCGGCCCGCTCACCCCGCAGTACGCCGACGCCCTCGTCGACGCCTTCGTCAAGGCCATGCGCCCCTGAGCCCGCCGGCGCGGGTCAGCCGAGGTCGGCGAGGACCGCGTCCAGGACCTTGGCGAGCGTCTCGGCGTTGGCCGGGTCGAACCAGGTGGTGCGGACGCGTTCGTTGAGCCCGTTCGGGGTCTCGTGGTCGGCGGCCAGGCGGTGCAGGGAACGGCTCTCGTCGGCCAGGGAACGCCCGGCCGCCCCGAACAGGCCGCGCACGTAACGCTCGGCCTCCTCGGGGGCCAGGCCGTGACCGGCGGCCCACGTCGCGAGCGTCGCCAGGAACGCGTAGTGCGTGGTCAGCGTGCCGGTCAGCGCGGACATGACGTTGAAGGCCGCCTCGTCGGCGACCGGCAGCGCCTCCCCCAGCCGGCCGAAGAACGCGTCCACGGCCGGGTGCGACGGGTACGTCACGGTGACGCAGCGGCGTTCCCGTACGGGAGGCAGCGGGATGGCCCGCACCAGCGAGGCGCCGGGGCCCACGGCCCGGCGCAGGTCGGCGAGGGACAGTCCGGCCACCACGCTGACCACGACCGTGCGCTCGTCCACCCGCAGGCCGGCGAGCGCGTCGTGGGCGTCGGGGCGGCGCACGGCGACGATCACCAGGTCGGAGCGGTCTGCCACCTCCTGGTTGGAGGCGCACACCCCGACATTGGCGTAGCGTCCGGCCAGCTCGGCGGCCGCGCGGGCGCCGCGCGGCGACAGGTGGACGCGCGGCGGGTTCTCGACGCCGTCGCTCAGACCGTCCACGACGGCCCGGGCGATCTCGCCGACGCCGATGATCCCGATGTGCTGCACGAAGGGCTCCTTGGTGGAGGGTCAGGCGCGCGGTTGATCCTGAAATGATCGCCGACGGGCGTACATAGGCAGAGGTGTCACTGTAAATGATCCGATGAGGAGATCTGCCATGGGAACCGCCCGTGGATGACGAGCGGCGGGCCAAGTTCGAGGCCGCCTACAACCAGGCCTACGGCCTGATCACGGCCTACGCCGCGCGCCGCTGCGACTCCCCGCAGGACGCCGCCGACGTCGTGGCGGAGACGTTCACCGTCGCCTGGCGGCGGGTCGAGGAGCTGCCGGACGGGGCGGCGGCCACGCCCTGGCTGTACGGGGTGGCGCGCAAGGTGCTGGCCAACCACTTCCGGGGCGACAACCGCCGCCGGGCGCGCACCGCCGAGCTCGACGCCGAGATGGCCGACCTGTACGGCCACTCCCCCGACACCGAGGTCGAGCTGGACGCGATCGGCCGGGCGTTCAGGAGCCTGCCCGGGGAGGACCGGGAGCTGCTGTCCCTGGTCGCCTGGGAGGGACTGGACCGCGAGGAGATCGCCGCGGCGCTGGGGCTGTCGCGCAACGCCGTACGCATCAGGCTGCACCGCGCCCGCAGGCGCCTGGCCCGCGCGCTCGCCCAGGCGGGCGGGCAGCAGGGCGGGCAGGCAGGCGCGGGCAATCCGCTGATCCCGTCGGAGAGGTCGCTGTGAGGGACGACACCATGAACAGCAGGGACAACAGGCACGACAGCACCGGCGACATCGCCGCGATCGGGGCGCTGGCGCGGGTCGAGCCCGGCGGCCGGGGCGGCGAGGCGTCCGGCGCGGCCGGGCGGGCGCTGCTGGCCGCGATCACCGCGCAGGAGACGACACAGGAGACGGAGCAGGAGACGACACAGGAGACGGCGGCGCGGCCGGTCCGGCGGCGGCTGCTGCGGCGGCCGGTGCTCGGGCTGGCGGCCGCGGCCGCGCTGGCCGCGGGCATCGTGGCGGTCCCGATCGCGCTGCGCGACGGCACGCCCAGCTCCTACGCCGTCACCCTGGACGACGGCACGGTCACGATCCAGATCCGCGACTTCGACGACGCCGCCGGGCTGGAGCGGCGGCTGAAGGAGCTGAAGGTGCCCGCGATCGTCGACCACGTGCCGGAGGGCATGATGTGCAGGCAGCCGCGCGGCACGTTGGTGCAGAACATCCCGCGCGGCCTGTACAGCATGCCGGAGAACATCCCCGGCGAGACCGAGGGCTGGCAGATGCGGATCAACACCAGGCTGTTCGGGCCCGGCCAGACGTTCGTGTGGACCATCAGCGGCAAGGGCGGCGTGACCACGACCTACCTGATGGAGGGCCCGGTGGCGGCCTGCGAGCCCGTGCCCACGCCCACCTTCCAGATCAGGGAGCCGGAGTTCCGCGTCGCGACGACCAAGGGGCGTTCGCTGGAGGGCCTGCGCGTGGACGAGAAGACCGTCGGCGAGGTCCTGCCCGAGCTGCGCAGGCGCGGCAGGAAGGTCGTCTTCGCGATCATCTCCGTGCCGCCGGGCAACCCCGGCGGGTACGGCATCGACCGCGTCCAGAAGGAGCCCGTCGGCGACGGCTGGGTGGTGTGGGAGGCCGAGGAGAACGCCGAAGGGACGATCCGGCTGCTGGTGACCGAGCAGCGGCTGGACAGCAACCCGGTCTACGGCGGGCCCCGGGACGCGCTCTACGACTGAGGCGGCCGCGCCCGGCGGCGGTGGCTGGCCAGCAGTTCGCCGCCGACGTCCACGTAGCCGGCGAACAGCCCGATCACGTCGTCGAGCCGTTCCCGCGCGGGGCCGGGAGCCACCAGGTCCTGGCCCTCGCGCAGGGCGGCGATCAGGGTTCTGGCGCGGGCCTGGCTGGCCTCCAGCAGCGACTCGATCCCTGCCGTGGCCTCGACCAGGAGCCGCCTGCTGCCGGGTTGCGGGATCACCCTGGCCAGCCCCCAGGAGGCGAGCTGGCGTACGGCGGTGCTCACCGCTCCCTTGCTCAGTTCGAGCTCGGCGGCGATCGTGTCGTGCGAGATCGGCTCCTCGCCGAGCAGCAGCAGCCCGTAGACGCGGCCGGTCGCGTGCGGCAGGTTCCAGGAGGCCAGCAGGTCGCCCACGGAGGTGCAGAACGCCCGCCGCTCGTCGGCGCTCATCGCCGGGCCTGCCCGGGCGCCTCGATGGTGGCCAGGAAGTTCTCGATCGCCTCGTTGACCGCGCGGGGGTTGTCCTGGTTGGCGATGTGGCCGGCGTCCGGGACGACGACCTCCTTCACGCCTTCGGCGGCGGCCCAGCGGGGCATGGCGGAGGCGATGTCGCCGGTGCGGTCCCGCTCGCCGCGGATCAGGCACAGCGGCACCGGCGTACGGTAGCCGGGGTCGGGGTCGAGCAGGGCGACGGTGGCCCGCCAGGCCTGCAGGAAGTCCTTCTTCGGCAGAGCGGCGAAGGCCCGCCGGGCGTCGGCCCGCGCCTCGGCGGTAACGGCGGAGGCCGCGGCCATCAGCGGCGGCAGCGCCCTGGCGGGGATCGCCGCCAGGATCGGCGCGGCGGACCGCAGCAGGAGCCGGTCCCAGGAGGACAGCGGCGCGGTGTTCGGGGCCGAGCCGATGACGACCAGGGCCCGCGCGAGGCCGGGATGCCGGCGTACGACGGCCTGGCCGAGGTTGCCGCCGAGGGACTGCCCCACCAGCACCGGCCGGTCCAGGGCCAGGTGCTCGACGAGCGCGCGCAGGTCCGCGACCGCCTGCCCGGCGGTGAACGGGACTCCGGGCGGGCGGGACAGGCCGTGGCCGCGCAGGTCCCACAGCACGACGCGGTACCCGCGCTCGCGCAGGTGGTCGCGCTGGGCGTGGAACATCGCGTGGTCGGCCCCGGCCCCGTGGGTGAACAGCAGCGGGACGCCGTCGCCGCCGCTGTCGTCGTAGCGCAGGCCGCAGCCCTGGAAGAGGAACACCGACGGTAGATTCAGCATTCTCTAAATATAGTGAACTATCGCAGTCTCGTCGTCGCGAGCTTCGGGTACGCGCTGATCTCGGCCTCGGTGAACCGCCCGGTCACCCACTGGCCGCGCGCGAACAGCTCGCTCTGGTCGGCGTGGTACGGCGAGGCCGGGTTCGCCGACAGCGAGTACGTCAGCACCGTACGGGCCCGCGGCCCGGCCGGCGTCAGCTCCACCGCCATGAGGAAGCTGGAGCCGGTGTCGACGTCCGGATAGCGGCCCTGGCCATCGAGCTCGCCGCCGGTGCGGATCCGGTCGAAGCAGCCCTCCCCCTCGGTGCAGCCCGGCACCGGCACCGCGCCGTAACGCTGGGCCTGGCCGGGCGTGAGCGTCAGCGGCAGACCGGCGGCCGTGAACGCGCGCACCGCGTCGGCCAGCGCGATCTCCACCACCGGATCGGTGACGTCGAGGCCGCGCGGTGTGGTGAGCGGGTGCGCGGCGTCGAACGGCACCTTCCACCAGCCGTCCGGAGGGGCGGGCGTGCCGTCGCCCCGCCGGTGGGGGCGGTTCAGGCCCAGGAAGAACTCGCGCCACAGGATCGCGCCGCGGCTGTCGAGCCGGGCCCGCCCGTCCCAGGCCGCCAGCGTGGCGCAGGCCTGCCGGACGTCGACCTTCGCGCCGTCGCCCGCCGTCATCACGGGCTTGGCCCGGCACAGCGCGCGCAGGTCGACGCGCAGCAGCTCGGCGCTCAGGTTGCGTTTGCCGGTCGCGCTGCGCTGGAGGGCCTCCAGCGTGAAGCCGGCCGCGCCGAGCCCGTCGCGGCCCGACAGCCGCTGGGCGATCATGTCGAGGCCGACCCGGGTGCGCAGGTCGCGTTGCGTCCCGGTCTCGCCGTAGACGCGCGGGTAGCCGGTCAGCGGCGTCTCGGGGTTGGTCAGCCAGGGGCCGGCGTTGGCGTTGGCGACGTAGTCCGCGCGGGCCAGCCGGGGCTGGGCGGCCGGGCCGAAGATCCCCGGCTCGACCGCGTCGGCGTCCCTGCCCCACAGGCAGTCCGACCGGGAGCCGTCCAGGACGAGCATGCGGGGGTCGTCGCCGGCGCGGCAGCGCCCGGCCTGCTCGTCGGTGACGTGCGGCACGATCGAGGTGTCGGCGAAGTACGCCTGCCCGCCGGCGTCCGCGGCCAGCGTGTGGACGAACGGCATGCCCTGGTGGGCGTCCTGCGCGCGGCGCAGCCCGGCCACGTCGCGGGCGGCGGCGATGGACAGCCACTCGTCGGCGAAACGCAGGTTGGCGGCGTTGGCGTCGGCCAGGGCGAACGCGCTCTTGTCCGTCCAGTCCATGCCGAGCACCGGGCCGTAGCGGGAGGTGTGCACGGCCGTGGTGACCTCGCCGATCGCGCCGCTTGGCGCGCGCACGGCGACCTTCACCTCCTGCCGGCCCATCGGCTCGGCCCTGCCGTCCACCAGGTACGTGGTGCGCGCACCCGGCACGAGCGTGAGCCGGTACAGGGTGAAGTGGCCGGCGTGGGAGACGGTGTGCGTCCAGGCCAGGCTCGCGTTGTGGCCGATCTGCACCATGGGGGTGCCGTACAGGCTGCCGCCCGACACGTCGAGCACGCCCGGGATCGTCAGATGGACCTGGTAGAAGCGGCGGCTGCCGTTCCACGGGAAGTGCGGGTCGGCCAGCAGCATGCCGTGGCCGCCCCGGGTGGCCTCGCGGCCGAGCGCCCAGGCGTTGCTGCCGGGGGCGGGCGTCCGGCCGTCCGGCCGGTCCGCCTTGCCGTCCCGCGGCGCTTTCCTCGCCGCCTGGCCGGAGGCGGCGATGGCCTCCTTGAAGGAGGAGCTGCCGCCCAGGCGGGCCAGGTCGAGCAGGTTCATCCAGACGTCGTCGGCGGTGATGGGGCCGACCCATCCCTTGCCCCGGCAGGTCGGGTCCGGCAGCCGGGCCACGCCGGTGTCGCTCAGATAGCGGTTGTAGCCGGCGACGTAGCCGTCCACGAGCGCGCGCAGCTCGGCGCTCGGGCCGTACGGCGCGGGGCGGGCGAGCACCCGGCGCAGCACGCCCGACGAGCGGACGTAGGTGTAGTAGGCGTCGCTGGCCAGGTTGGAGATCGGCTCCATGACGTCGTCGGACACCGCCTCCGCGCCGAAGTGGCGGGAGCGCTCGCCGCGCAGGGTCAGCACCCATGAGGCCATGACGCACAGGTTGTCCTGGGCGAAGGCGTAACCGTAGCCGTAGCCGAGACCGCCGTGGTCCTTCGCGGAGATGTGCGGGATGCCGTACTCGGTGCGCCTGATGTCGGCGGCGTAGCGGCCCGCGTCCGCCGGCCCGGCGACGAGCAAGGAGGCGGCCAGCACGGTGGTCAACACGGCGACGGCTGTTCTGATCATCGGCTGGTCCTCATTCGAAACGGGCGTTGTCGGGCGCGGTCACGCGCTTGAGCAGGGGCAGGCCGGCCAGCACGATCAGCAGCGCGGCCAGCAGCCCGCCGCCGACCGTCAGGAGATAACCCGTGCCGGGCAGCGCCGCGGGAGCGCTCTTGATCGCGAGCTGGTCGATCACCGGCCCGGCCACGCCGAAGCCGGCGACCGCCGCCACCAGGGCGGCCAGCAGCACGGGGACGGCCGTCTCCAGCACCACCACCGTGGACAGGGTCCGCGTCGGCGTGCCGCTCAAGCGCAGCAGCGTGAACGGCTGCCTGCGCTCCACCACGCCCCCGGCGACCGCCACCAGCAGGCCGCAGCCCGCCACCAGCAGGGTCAGCGCGACGATGGCCAGCGCGACCCGCTCCACCTGGTCCAGCAGCACCTCGCGGAACCGGGCGACCTCGGCGAACGTCAGCGGCGTCTCGGCGCTGCCGGAGCCGGCCACGTACGGGGTGAGCGAGGTGCGGATGCGCTCACGGACGGCCGGGTCGTCGGCCCGGATGAGGACCGCCGCCAGGGAGCGCCCGCCAGAAGCCGCCTTCCCCGCGTCGGCGGGCGCGGCCGGGCTGGTGGGGTCCACGATCGGCAGGTTGCGGTCGACCGACAGCAGGTTGTCGCTGGTCAGCAGCCGGTTGAAGTCGGCCGCCACCGCCCGCGCGCCCGCCGGGCACGCGCCCAGCGCAGGGAAGCGGGCCAGGTCGTCGCACTCGACCACGTGGCCGAGCATGAAGTCGAGCCGGCAGCCGGGCCCCGGGTCGCACGGCAGCGGCCCGGTGAGCGGCTCCTGTGCCGGGGTCCTGCGGTAGATCGGCAGCACGGTGACGCCCGGATGGGCGGCCACCTCGGCGAGCAGCTCGTCGGCCTCGTCCGGGTGGAGCGGCCGGCCTGGGGCGGCGTCGGCGTAGCCGAACGGGACCCGCATGACCTCGTTCAGCGTGCCGCCGCCGGCCGCCCGCTGGCTCGAGACGACGGCGGGGACGATCCCGGCGACGGCCGTGCCGATGAAGACCGCCAGCACGATCCCGTTCACCGAGCGGAAGGCCGCCTTCGGCTCGGCCGCCAGCCTGCGCGCGGCCAGCAGGGTCGCCGCGCCCCGCGTCAGGCGGGCGGCCAGCCGCGCGGCCAGCATCGTCAGCCACGGCCCGGCCACCACCAGACCGACCATGACCAGCGCCAGGCCGGTGTCGGCGAGCACCGGGTCCGGCTCCCTTCCGCCGCCCGCGAACGCAGGGCCCGCGAACAGCCCCAGCCCCGCCAGCAGCGGCAGCACCCGCCACCATCGCGGGGACGAGGCCCGCGTCCTGCGGGCCGCGCCGAGCGGGGTGATCCGCACCCGGCGCAGCGACCACACGGCGGCGACCGCCGCGGCGAGCGGCACCCCCGCGACCACGGCCGCGTACTGCGGCGCGGTCGGCGCGACCACGTCGGGGAAGAACCGCGAGCCGGTGACGGCGACACCGGCGAGGGCGGGCCGTACCGCCTGGAACAGCGCCACGCCGGCGAGCGCGCCCAGCAGCGCGCCGAGCGCCGCGTCCGCCGAGGCGATCGCGTTGATCTGGCGCGCCGTGGCTCCGGCCAGCCTGACGGCGGCGAAGCGGGCCTCGCGGCGGGCCGCGGCCAGGCGCGTGGCGGTGCCGATGAGGACGAGCAGCGGCACGATCAGGCCGATCGCGGCGATGCCGAAGCCGTGCTCGTACAGGGCCGTCATGTCGTCCGCCGGCGGGTCGTCGGCGACGGTGTCGACGGCGACGGTGCCGGCCATGCCGGCCAGCTCGCCGGGGGTGCGGCCGACGACGGCGACCAGGTCGTCGGGGCCGGCCAGCGCCGCCCGCCCGACGAGACCGGCGCGGGCGCCGGGGAAACGGTCGGCGAGCTGCTCGCGCGGCACGGCGGCCATCAGGTCGGCGAGCGCGGGCGAGACGTAGAAGCGCCCGGCCGCGGGCAGCGCCGGCAGGCCCGGCATGGCCGGGGCGGGCGTGCCCGGGTCGAGGACGGCGACGTCGAGCCGTTTGATCGGGCGGCCGGCGTAGGAGTCCTGGCGGTGGTTCCACAGCACCGCGCCCGGGGTGGCGCCCAGCGCCCAGCCCGCCGGCGCCGAGCCCGCCGTGCACTCCCAGCAGGGGCGCTCGGCGGTGACGCGGAAGGCGTTGAACAGGGCCAGCGTGGACAGCAGCACCGTCACCCCCAGCGCGACGGCGGCGCCGACGAGCGCCAGCCGGACGGCCCCCTCCCTGCCGCCGCGCAGCGCCAGGCGCAGGCCCAGCCAGAAGGTCATCGCACGGCCTCGCCGGCGTACTCGGTGGCGTAGGGGTCGGTGACCTTGCCGTCGCGGACGATGACCTCCCGGTCGGCGCAGGCGGCCACGCGGGAGTCGTGGGTCACCACGATCACGGTGACGCCCTCCTGGCGGGCCAGGCCGACGAGCAGGTCCATGACCTTCTCACCGGCGAGGGAGTCGAGCGCGCCGGTGGGCTCGTCCGCGAAGATCACCTTGGGCCGGGTCACCAGCGCGCGGGCGATCGCGACCCGCTGCGCCTGCCCTCCCGACAGCTCGCCGGTGCGGCGCTCGCCCAGGCCGTCCAGCTCCAGCCGTTCCAGCCAGCCGCGCGCCCGCTCGTAGGCGTGCCTGCGCGCGGTCCTGCCGAGCAGCAGCGGCAGGGCGACGTTGTCGGCCGCGGTGAGCTCCGGCACGAGCTGTCCGAACTGGAAGACGAAGCCGAACGCGGTGCGGCGCAGCCGCGAGCGGGCGGCGTCGCTCAGGGTGTCCAGCCGGTCGCCGTCGAACCAGACCTCGCCCGCGTCGGGCGTGAAGATGCCGGCCAGGCAGTGCAGCAGCGTGGACTTGCCGGAGCCGGAAGGGCCCATGATCGCCAGGATCTCGCCCGCCGTCACCGACAGGCTGGCCTCGCGCAGCGCCGGCGTACGGCCGTAGGAACGGCTGATCGCGCGGGCCCGCAGCAGCGGGCCCGGCGCGGGAAGCGCGTCGATGGTCATGCCCGGCGCACCGTCTCCGCCAGCGCGCCCAGCCGGGCCGTGGTCACGTCGATCCAGCGCAGGTCGGCCTCCAGGTGGAACAGGGCGTGGTCGGCCAGCAGGGCGTCCACCAGGACGCCGCCGCGTTTGACCTCCGACAGCTCGCGCATGCGCCGCATGTGCGTGGCGCGCTGCAGGTCGAGGTAGCGCTGGGCGTCGTGGCCCAGCATCAGCGCCAGCACGACCTTGGTGAACAGCACCGTCTGCAGGAACGGCTCCGCCGCGACCGGCTCGCTCAGCCACGACTCGACCTCCTGCTTGCCGAGCGGGGTGACGGAGTAGCGTTTGCGGTCGGGGCCCTCGCCCGGCTCGCTCTGGCCGGCGGTGACCTTGCCGTCGCGGGCCAGGCGGGCGAGCGTCGAGTAGACCTGCCCGAAGGGGAGCGGCTTGCCTCGGCCGAAGTAGGTGTCGTAGGCGCGCTTGAGGTCGTAGCCGTAGCTGGGCTCGCGGTCCAGGAGGCCGAGGAGGGCCAAGGGGACTGTCATGGCCGCCGACTATACACCAGGGGTATACACGCGACGGATAGCCGGATCGGGATGATCGTGGCGGATGCGAACCTTGCCGGGCTCGCCGGCATCGAACCACCCGACGTCACTGATCAACCGGGGAGAACGATGGCGACGGCACTGCTCGACGGGGACCCGCAGCGGCTCGGCCCGTACTGGCTGGCGGGGCGGCTGGGCGCCGGCGGGCAGGGCGTCGTCTACGAGGCCTACACCGAGGACGCCCGCCGCGTCGCCATCAAGGTCCTGCACAGCGACCAGGCCGCCCAGCTCGGCAGGGAGGCGGCGGCCGCGCGGCGGGTCGCCTCGTTCTGCACCGCGAGCGTGCTCGACGCCCAGCTGGACGGGCCCCGCCCCTACATCGTCAGCGAGTACGTCGAAGGCCCCAGCCTGCGCCAGATCGTGACCGGCGGCCGCCGCTTCGCCGACGGCGACCTGCACCGCCTGGCCACCGCCATCGCCACCGCCCTGACCGCCGTGCACGACGCGGGCGTCGTCCACCGCGACCTCAAACCGGACAACGTGCTGCTCGGCCCGGACGGCCCGCGCGTGATCGACTTCGGCATCTCGCGGACGGCGGAGATGTCGCTCACCGAGACCGGCCTGATCACCGGCACGCCCACGTACATGGCGCCCGAGGTGTTCACCGGGCACCGCGCCGGCGCGCCCGCGGACGTGTTCGCCTGGGGCGGCATCGTGCTGTTCGCCGCCACCGGCGCCGACCCCTTCCAGGCCGAGAGCCTGGGCGGCGTCATGCACCGGGTGCTGTCGGCCAACCCCGACCTCGGCGTGCTGCCCCCGCAGCTGCAGCCGCTGGTGGCGGCCGCGCTGGCCAAGGACCCGCTCGACCGGCCCACCTCCCGCGAGCTGCTGCTCGCCCTGGTCAGCGGCGGCGGGCGGCTCGACATGGCCCGGCTGCTGGCCGAGGGCGGGCGCGCCGCCACCCGGATCGCGGTGCGGGCCGACGACCCGGCGCTCGGCACGCTGGCCGAGCAGGCGTACGGGATGCTCGGGCCGGCGGAGCGCGAGCTGGTGGCCGAGGTGTTCCTGCGGCTGGTCACCGTGGACGAGCAGGGCGAGCTGACCGTACGGCGGGCCGCCGAGCCCGAACTGCTCGGCGGCCGGGCCGAGCACGAGGCCGAGGCCGTCGAGCGGATCCTGACGGTGTTCGCGTACCTGCTGGCCAGGAAGGGCGAGGAGATCTGGCTGGCCCGGCCCGCGCTGCCGCAGGCCTGGCCCAGGTACCGGCACTGGATCGACGCCAACCGCGACGGGCTGGCCGCGCACCGCGACCTGCTCACCGCGGCCCGCCGCTGGCAGGCCGCCGGCCGGCGCGACGGCGACCTGCTGCGCGGCAGCGGCCTCGACGACGCCCTGCGATGGGCGGCCAACCGGCGGCGCGACATCACCCTGTCCCCGATGGAGCGCACCTTCCTGCAGGCGAGCACCGACCTGGCCCGGCGCGGCGCCAGGCGGGCCCGGCTGGTCTCGCTCAGCCTCGGCGGACTCCTGGTGATCTCGCTGGCCGCCGGCGGGCTGGCCGTGCAGCAGGGCATCGTCGCCGACGGGCGCGCGCGCGAGATCGCGGCCTCCCTCAGCCGGTCGGAGGCGGCCCGGCTGGCCGGGCTCGCCCAGCAGGCACGCCTCACCGACCCCCGGCTCGCCACCCGGCTCAGCGTCGCGGCGTGGAGCCTGGACCACACCCCGCTGACCAGGGAGGCGCTGATGACGGCCCTGGCCGGGCGCGAGTCGGCGGCGTTCACCGACCCGGCCCGCGCCGCCGACACCGTACGCGCGCTCGGCGCCGACGGGCGCAGCCTGGCCGGCGTGACCGGCGACGCCGCCCAGGTGTGGGACGTGCGCACCGGCAGCCGGGCCGGCGGCGTCACCCGGCTGGGACTGACGGGGGACCAGGTCGTCGCCGTGGCGCTGGCGGCCTCGCGCCGCACGCTCGCCGTCCTGACCGACCGCCGCGTACGCGTCTACGATCTCCCCACCGGCAAGGCGATCAGGACGTGGACCTTCGCCCGCCCGCTCGACCTGGTCGACGACTGGGCGGATCTCGCGCACGCCGACGACCGGACGGTGACGATCCGCCGCCCCGGCGGCGCCCTGCGCTGGGACGTGCGGACCGGCGGGCGTACCCGGCTGCCCGAGGCCGAGGTGGCCAGCGCGGACGGCGCCTGGCGGGCGGTCCGGCGGGCCCGAGCCGTCCGCCTGACCCGCGCCGGGAACGACCCCGTGGACCTCGGCCTCATGGACGGCGCCGGCAGCCAGGGCGCCTGGAACGGCGGCCGGGTGACGGTCAGCGGCGACGGCACGCTGGCCGCCTCGGTCACCGGCGAGCAGATCCAGTTCTGGCGCCTGGCCGACGCCCAGCTCCTCACCACCGTGCCGCTGCTCGGCAACCCCGACGCGGGCGGGGAGGAACCCCAGGGCGCCTTCGACGGCCGTACCTTCCGCTACCTGGTGGAGGACCGGGTCTTCTCCGTCGACGTCAGCGACCTCGCCCTCACCCCGCCGCGCACGCCGATCAGCTTCGGCAGGCTGAGCCCGGACGGCCGCCTGCTGGCGGTCCGGACCGGCGAGGTGCCCCGGCTGCGCCCCGTCACCGCCGGCGGCCCGGGGGGAGCGCTGCCGGCCTCGGATGAGGTGTTCTTCAGCCAGGACGGCAAGCTGCTGGCCGCCGTCGGCCCGGACCGGGTGAGGGTCGTGGACGCCGCCACGCGGGCCGTCCTCGGCGCCGTCGCCCCCCGCCCGTCCGGCATGGAGCTCGTCACCGCGGCCTTCAGCCCGGACCGGGCCCGCCTGGCGCTCGTCCTGCGCGGCCCCGACGACGGGCGCGACGACGGGCGCGCCGTGGCCGAGCACGCCGTCCAGGTGTGGGACTGGAAGTTCCGGCGCAGGCTGTGGACCGCCACGCCGCCGGAGACCAGCGACGTGGCCTTCTCCCCCGACGGCGCGCTGCTGGCGGTCGCCGGCGCCGGCCAGCGCCTGCTCGACGCCGCCACCGGCCGGCCGGTGACCGCGCCGTTCGCCGGCACCGGACGCGACACCCTCGCGACCCGGATCTTCTTCCTGCACAGCGGCAAGGGGGTGGTGGTTCTGGACTCCCGAGGCCGCCTGACGCCGTGGAGCACCACCGGGGAACGTCTCGGCCCGGTCTTCCGCGAGAAGTCCGGCGAACCGTCGGTCGCCGCCTACTCCCCGCGCGGCGACCTCGTCGCCCTCGGCATCGGCGACGGCAGGGTACGGCTGGTCGACCCGGCCACGGGCACGAGCCTCGGCATCCTGCGCGACACCGCCGGAGGGCAGGACCCCGACACCGGGCAGCTGCAGTCGATCGCCTTCACCGCCGACGGCGCCACCGTCCTGACTCTCGGGCTGGACGGCGTCGTCCGCACCCACGCCATCGCGCCGGCCGCTGTCGTCGAGGCGCTGTGCCGGCGGTCGGGCGGCCCGCTCACCCCCGCCGAGTGGCGGGCCCACGTGCCCGCGCTCGCGTACCGGGACGGCTGCGCGGTCTGAGGCGGGCCGGTCACCGCCGGCCGGACAGCCACTCGGCGAGGACGGCGGCCTGGCTGTGGTCCACGTCCTTGGTGGCGGTCAGCAGCGTGAGCCGGTCCTCGGCGGCCAGGTCGCGCAGGTGGTCCGCGGCCGGCCGGTGCCCGGCGTCGCGCAGCTCGTCGAGGTAGCGGCGGCGGAACTCGGGGAAACGGGCGGGGTCGTGGCCGTACCACTTGCGCAGCTCGCTGGAGGGGGCGACCTCGCGCAGCCACTCGTCCAGGTGCGCGTCCTCCTTGCGCACGCCGCGCGGCCAGACGCGGTCCACCAGCACCCGGCGGCCGTCCTCGGGCGAGGACTCCTCGTAGATCCTGCGGCAGGTGACGTCCTTGCTCATGGCAGCACTCCCTCTGGCCTTTCCAGACGCCTGCCCTCGGGGCCGGGCGCCGAACCGGCCGGAGCGCGAGACCCGGCCGGTTCACGGCGGACGTCAGGGCTGCAGGTCCGTCACCCCCTTGCCGGTGGCGAGGTCGAACGGCACGGAGACCTGGTCGTGCACGATCAGCCACTCGCCGTCGATCCTGCTGAAGCAGAAGGTCGCGCGGACCCACATGCCGCCGGCCGCCGCCCCGTTCGCCAGCGTGCCGCTGAGCCTGCCCAGGCCGTGCCCGAACGCGACGCCGTCGCCCACGGTGAGCGTCAGGTCGCGCAGCTCGTACGTCACCTTCTCGAACGCCTCGAACACCTTCGCCCAGTTGCGCAGCTTCGCGGCCACGCCCACGTGCTGGAGCGGCGGTTCGACGTCGAAGGAGACCACGTCGGACGCGTAGGCCCCTTCCAGGGCCCGCAGGTCCTTGGCCTCGATCCCCTCCACCAGCGCCTCGATGCGCCGCCGGATCTCGTCCTGCCCGGTCATCGTTTTCCCCATTCCGTCGGATGTCTTTTCCCCGTACGACGAGACGGCGCCCCGGAAGGTCAGGCCGGCGCGCCCAGCGCCGTGAGGGCGGCGGCCAGCCGCGGGTCCTCCTGGCCCGCCTCCCGCAGGGCGGCCTCCAGGGTCTCCTCGTACGTCCGGCCGGCCTCGGCGTGCCGGGCCCGGCCCGTCTCGGTGATGACCGTGTAGACGCCGCGCCGGTCGTCCGGGCACAGGTCCCGGTAGGCGAAGTCGGCCGCGTTCAGCCGCGCCACCAGGCGGGTCACCGAGCTCTGGTTGAGCCCGACCTTGTCGGCCAGCTCCTGCATGCGCAGCTCGCCGGCGGGCGAGGCGGCGAGGTGGCCGAGCGCGCGGAACTCCGACAGGCCGATGCCGTGCCTGCGCTGCAACGCGGCGGCGAGCCTGCTCTCCACGCGGGTGTGCAGCAGGACGACGCGCTGCCAGGCGGCGGCGGCGTCCGAAACCGTGGTGGTGGCCATGGGACCTCTCAGTTCGCGAGACCGACTTGACACGAGCATACATGTACATGCAACATCCTTCCCGGCACTTCACTTGCACGTACATACAAATGGGAGCTCGTCCGATGGCCTGGATCCACCTGCTCATCGCCGCCGTCTTCGAGGTCGTCTTCGCCCTGGCGACCAACGCCACCGAAGGATTCACCCGGCTCTGGCCGTCCCTGCTCACGGCCGCCGCCGCGGCCGGCGGGATCTTCTTCCTGAGCCTGGCGCTCAGGACGCTCGACGTCGGCGTCGGCTACACCGTCTGGACCGGCATCGGCTCGGTCGGCACGGTCGTGCTGGGCGCCGTGATCTTCGGTGAGGAGATCACGATCTGGAAGGCGCTGGCCTTCGTCCTGATCATCGGCGGCGTCCTGGGACTGAAGCTGTCCGACCGCCTCTCCCCCGCCGCCTGATCCGAAAGGAACCTCATCATGGCCTGGATCTACCTCTCCATCGCGATCGTCTTCGAGATCGGCTTCGCCCTCGGCACCAACGCCACCCAGGGCTTCACCCGCCTGTGGCCGTCGGTCTTCACGCTGCTGTCGGCCGCCGGCGGCATCTTCACCCTCAGCCTGGCGCTCAGGACCCTGGACGTCGGCGTCGGCTACACCATCTGGACGGGCATCGGCTCCATCGGCACCGTCGTCCTCGGCGCCCTCATCTACAAGGAGAAGATCACGCCCGCCAAGCTCGGCTCGTTCGCCGCCATCATCGGCGGCGTCATCCTCCTCAAGGTCGCCGCCGGGATCTGACCGGGCGCGGGACAGGTTAAGCTACAGGTGTAAGAAAACTTGCACCTGTAGCTTTTTTTGTGAGGACGGCGTGCCGTGGCCACCAGAGACACCCCCACCGCTCCCGGTGACCCGCGCGTGCGCCGTACGCGATCGGCCCTGGCCCGGGCGCTGATCGAGTTGGCCGAGCAGCGGGACCTGGCCCGGATCAGCGTCTCCGACGTGGCCGGGAGCGCGGGAGTGAGCCGCTCGGCCTTCTACGACCACTACCGCGACGTGCACGAGCTGGCCGAGGACGCCTGCACCGCGATGATCGACGACCTGATCGACTCCCTGCCCGGCCCGGCGCTCGACTCGGCGGACCTGGCAAGGGAGGCGACCGAGTCGCTGACGGCGTTCTTCGACCGCCTGGCCGCGCACGCGGGGCTGTACCGCGCGCTGCTGGGGCCGCAGGGCAGCGCGCGCGTGGCCGGCCACATCCGCGGCCGCGTCGCCGAGGTCATCCACGACCGCCTGACGCACGCCGAGGCCACCGGCCGGCCCGGACACGTCCCGCACGACGTGACGGCCTCCTTCACCGCCGGCGCGCTCATCGGGGTCGCGGTGGACTGGCTGGAACACGGCTGCCCCCGGCCCCCTGCCACGATGGCCGCCGTCATCTGGCCGCTGGTCAACGCCCACTACCGCGCCGGCGCCGGCGCGAGCTGAGCACCCCCTTTTTCCGAACTGTCCCACCTGAGGAGAACCCCCATGTCCACTGCCGATGTGTCCGGCAAGTCCCTGGCCGAGCTCGTCTCCCTGCGCGGACGGCGCGCGGTCGTCACCGGAGGCGCCCGCGGCCTGGGCAAGGCCATCGCCTCGCGCCTCGCCGAGGCCGGCGCCGCTCTGCTGATCGGCGACCTCGACGAGGAGCAGGCCACGGCCGCCGCCAAGGAGCTGGCCGAGCGGCACGGCGTGCCCGCGATCGGCGCGGCCATGGACGTCACCGACGCCACCGCCGTGGCCGCCGCGGCCGACCGTGCCGTGGCCGAGCTCGGCGGCCTGGAGATCTGGGTGAACAACGCCGGCATCTTCCCCGCCGTGCCCCTGCTGGAGATGACCGAGGAGACGTGGGACCAGGTGTTCGCCGTGAACGCCCGCGGCGTGTTCGTCGGCGCCCGCGAGGCCGCGCGGCGCATGTCGGCGGGGCACCCCGGCAGCGGCGGCGTCATCGTCAACATCGTCTCCACCGCGGGCTTCCGGGGCAGCGCGCCCGGCCTGGCGGCGTACGTCGGGTCCAAGCACGCCGTCCGCGGCCTCACCCGCGAGCTGGCACTCGAACTGGCCCCGCTCGGCATCCGCGTGCTGGGGGTGGCGCCCAGTTTCGTCCCCACGGAGGGCAACCTGGCGATGGCCGCCGAGGCGGGCGTGAACCTCGACGAGATCCCGCCGACCGACCTCATGCTGAACAGCCCCATCGGCCGGATCGGCACCCCGGACGACATCGCGCGCGTCGCCCTGTTCTGCGCCTCGGACCTGGCGGCGTTCATGACCGGCAGCACCCTGCTCGCCGACGGCGGCGACACCGCCTGAGCCTTCTCAGGCCGGGTGCGTCTCCAGCGGATTGGCGGCGATCCGGCCGGCGACGTCCCTGCGCACCGACGCGGCGGCCGCGCTGCCCGGCTTGCGGCCGGCCTGGTCCTCGAAACAGCCGAGGAACTCCGCGCCGAAGCCCAGGCGCGGATAGCGGGCGAGGACCTCGGCCTTGGCCGGCGCGGGGAACTCCGCGGCGTGCCGGCCCACGACCTCCCAGCTCGTCGCGACCTGCAGCACATGCGCCTCGGGGTCGGCGGCGGCCGGCACGTCGTCGCGCATGTGCAGCACGATGATCTCGCGGGCCCGCTCCGCCCGCTCCGGCGGCCAGCCTGCGGCCACGCCGAACACCCACGCCAGCTCTCCGCCGGCCTCCTCGAACGGCAGCCGGTGGCTGTCGAAGGGCTCCGTCAGGCCGGCGTCGTGCAGCAGCGCCGCGACGCAGTACAGCTCGTCGTCGAACGCGATCGCGTGCGCGGCGGCGTACATCGCGCCCCACACGTACGAACGGATGCAGTGGTTGAGCAGCGCGGGCGAGCAGTAGCGCGTCGCCACGGCCAGCGCGGCGGCGGTCGCGGGCGTGTCCGGGAATGTGATCACCGTCACGCAGTGTAGTCGGCGATCAGTGGAGGGGCACGGTTGGACCCGCACGACGTGGGAAGTGGCAGCCGCGGCACTGACCGCCGGCTTCGTGGCGCAGAACGCGGCGATGGTCGTGCTCGGCCGTCGCGACCGCGCGCTCGGCGCCCTGGCTGTCGCGGTTCTCGGTGGCCTGCGGCGTGGCCGGGCTGTGGCTGCTGCGGCGCCGCTACGCCGCCGGGAAGCCGACCGCGTTGGCCGCGTCGGCCTCGAAGTAGTCCGTCGTGGCGAACGCGCCGACCTGATCCTCGAAGAAGCTCCTGACGCCGTCGAGCGAGCCGTGGACGATGACGTTCACCGCCCTGGTCCCGTCGGCGCTCGCCACCGCCATCGTCCACCGGGCGCCCCCGGGGAGCCGGCCGTACGCCTGCTTCAGCGAATCCCAGAAACCGTCGGGGTCGGAAATCCGGGAGACGGCCATGACGTGCACCGTGGCGCCCTCCTCGTCGACCCGCGGATTGACCCGGCAATTGAGGTGGAGATAGCGCGCGGCGCCGTCGTCGAAATCGTAGATGGCGACGGTCTGGGTTTCCTCGGCCGGATGGGCCGGCGGCATCAGGAAATGGGTCTCGCTGATCGGGAGCAGCTCGTGATCGAGCTGTTCCGGCCTGCCGAGGAACCGCGCCTCCATCGGGTCGAGCGTGGATCTGAGGTGGAGCTTGCCGTTTTCGGCCGCCACCTCGAAGCGGGTGCCGGGGCGTTCGTAGACGCCTTCGTACCTGGAGAGGTCGAGGACGAGGGCCGGGTCGGGCTCCGGCAGGTCGGGGATCGTGACGGCGCCGAGGCCGGCCAGGATCTCGTTGAACACCTGGCGGTAGAAGCCCTCGCGCGGACCGGCGTTCGTCAGCATCGCCACGGCGATGCCCGGCTCCGGCAGGATCCGCAGACGGGCGCTCTGGCTGATCGCGCTGCCGTCGTGCGCGTAGACGGTCTGCCCGTGCCAGTCGCACACGACGAGACCGAGCGCCCATTCCGGCCCGAACATGTACGGGTCGGGCACCGGGACCCGCGAGTGCGTCATCTCGCGGATGATGCCGGGCGAGACGATCCTGGCGCCGTCCGGGGCCGTCCCCTCGTTGAGGAAGACGTACGCCAGCGTGAGCAGGTCGCGGGCGGTGGTGTTGACGTTGCCGCCGGGGCCGAAGGCGCGCGGCAGGTGACCCAGCGGCGACAGGATCGGCCCTTCTTCGAGGGACCGGACCAGGTGCCCGGTCGCGGCCAGCCTCTCGTCCACGTGCTCGCGGCGGGTGCACGTCGAGGTCAGCCCCAGCGGGCCGAACAGGCGGTCCCGCATGATGTCGTCCCACCGCCGGCCGTCGGCCACCTCCATGACACGGGCGAGGATCGCGTAGCCCAGGGCCGCGCTGTAGCCGTGGGTGTGCCCCAGGGGGTGGACCTGGCGGGCGCCGGCGATGTTCGCCACCATGCGCTCGTACACGTCGTCGTCCTCGCCAGGATCGCCGTAGCTCTCCTCGATGCCGCTGGTGTGGTTGAGCAGGTGGCGGGCGGTGACCCGGGCGCTGACGTCGGGGTCGGCGACCCGGAACCCGGGCAGGTAGGTCCGCACCGGCTCGTCCAGGGCGACCTTCCCCTCGTCGACGAGTCGCATGAAGGCGAGGGCGGTCCAGGTCTTGGACACCGAGCCGCACTGGTAGACGGTGCCGGTCGTCGCGGGCTCGCCCGTGGAGACGTCCTTGACCCCGGCCGCGAAGTCGGTGATCCGCCCGTCGCGCAGGATTCCGATGGTGGCGCCCGGGATGCGGTGCTCCGCCAGCAGTTCGGACACGCGGGCCCGCATCCGAGCCACGTCCAACGCTTCCGTCATGAGTGTCGCCTCAGTCCTCTCGAATTCTTTCCGGGAGGGAAAAGGCTAAGTTGCGTTTATGCAGGCGTCAACGAAATGACGGGTTCTGGCATGGATCGTTGCAATGGAAACGTCGATGAATGCAATTCATGGCGACCGCCGTTGCAATGTACTGTTGGTGAACGCACCGACAGGAAGGCGGGCCGATGCCCGGAGGAAGGCTGACCCACGAGGACCGCCGGCAGATCGCGGGCTGGCTGGCCGAAGGGCTGGGCTACGCCGAGATCGCCAGGCGGCTGGGCCGGCCCACCTCCACGATCAGCCGCGAAGTGGCCCGCAACAGCGCGCCCGGCGGCTACCTGGCCGACCGCGCCCAGCACAGCGCCGGGCAGCGCTCCCGCCGCCGCGGACCGGCCCAGGCCGCCGAGCCGAGCGGCGGGTGGCCGTCCGAGCCCGTGCGCGGCTTCGTCGAGCGGTTCGCGACGCTGCTGGTCGGGACCGGTTTCCCCCGGATGCCCGCCCGCGTGTTCGTCTGCCTGCTCACCGCCGCCTCCGGGAGCCTGACCTCCGCCGAGCTCGTACGCCGGTTACAGGTCAGCCCGGCGTCGGTGTCCAAAGCCGTCGGCTACCTGGAGACGACCGGGCTGGTCAGACGCGCCAAGGACACCGGCCGCCGCGAACGGTACGTCGTCGACGACGACGTCTGGCTCCGGGCCCTCGTGACCGACACCGGGGCGCACGCCGAGGTCGCGGCGGCCGCGCGGCGCGGCATCGAGATCTTCGGCCCCGGCACGCCCGCCGCCGGACGGCTGGAGCGGATGGCGCGCTTCTTCACCTGGATCGGCGAGCAGATGTACGGCGGCGCGCTCGCCGACGCCGCCGCCGGCGACGCGCTCACCGTGGTGGCCGCCCTCGTGCACGCCGCCCGGCCGCTCACCGCCGACGACCTGGCCGGCGCGCTGGGCTGGCCCGCGCGGCGGGCGGCGGCCGCCCTGGACGCGCTCGGCCGCCGTCCGGACCTCGCCGACCCGCTCGCGGTGGAGCAGGCCGGGCGCGGAACGTACGTCGTCGCCCCGAGACCCGACCGCCTGAGCCCCGCGCAACGCGAGGCGCTGACCGCCGGCCCGCGCCCGGACCGTCAGCCGGCGTCCCGTTCGTCGTAGGTCTCGCGGTGGGCGAGCACCTCGTCCATGTGCGTCTCGGCCCAGGACTTGAGGCCGCGCATCATCTGGTGCAGGGAGAGACCCAGGTCGGTCAGCTCGTACGTGACCGTGACCGGCACGGTCGGCTTCACGCTGCGGGTGATCAGACCGTCGCGTTCCAAGGAGCGCAGCGTCTGGGTGAGCATCTTCTGACTGACGCCGGCCAGCAGGCGGGACAGCTCCGAGTAACGCATCGACCGGGGCTCTCCCGCGCAGCCCGCCTCCGGCTCGGGCGAGGCGCCGCTGCCGAGCGCGGCCAGGATCAGGGTGACCCATTTGTTGGAGATCCGGTCCAGCAGCTTGCGGCTGGGACACGCCGCGACGAAAGCGTCGTACTGCATCTTGGCCTGCGCCCTCTGCTGGGCCGCCGTCATCGTCGCCATCGGCCGCTCCTCCAACCCGTGGGTGCCCTACGCACTCCGAAGTGCGTACTTCCTGACAGGAAGTTACCTCACCACAATGAAGCAAGGAGCCGTCAGGCACCATCCCGCACGACCCGAGAAAGCAGAAACATGAGCACGTTCTCCCCTTCGCTTCCCGGCGGCACCTGGACGCTGGGCGACCTGACCGTCACCCGGTTCGGCTACGGAGCCATGCAGCTCGCCGGCCCCGGGGTGATGGGCCCGCCCGCCGACCGCGACGGCGCACTCGCCGTCCTGCGCGAGGCCGTCGACCTCGGCATCACCCACATCGACACCGCCGACGCCTACGGGCCGCGCATCACCAACGAGCTGATCCGCGAGGCGCTGCACCCCTACCCCGGCACCCTGCACATCGTGACCAAGGTCGGCGCGACCCGGGACGAACAGGGCGGCTGGCCGCCCGCCCGCAGGCCCGAGGACCTGCGCCTGGCCGTCCGCCACAACCTGGACAACCTCGGCCTCGACACGCTGGACGTGGTCAACCTCCGGCTCGGCGACGCCCGGGGCCCGCAGCCCGGCTCGATCGCCGAGCCGTTCGAGACGCTCGTCGAGCTCCAGCGGCAGGGCCTGATCCGGCACCTCGGCGTCAGCAACGCGACCGCCGACCAGGTCGCCGAGGCACGCTCGATCGCGCCGATCGTGTGCGTGCAGAACATGTACAACCTCGCCCACCGCCAGGACGACGAGCTGATCGACGAGCTCGCCGGGCAGGGCATCGCCTACGTGCCCTTCTTCCCGCTCGGCGGCTTCAGCCCCCTGCAGTCCTCGGCGCTCACGGCCGTGGCCGCCCGGCTGGACGCCACGCCGATGTCGGTCGCCCTGGCCTGGCTGCTGCACCGCTCGCCCAACATCCTGCTCATCCCCGGCACGTCGTCCGTCGCCCACCTGCGCGAGAACGTCACCGGCGCCGCACTCGCGCTCACCAACGACGACCTCGCCGAACTGGACAAGATCGGCCGCTAGGCGGCCTACGGCTGAGGGACGGCGGCCAGGTTCACCACGCGTACGCCGCCGTCCTGCGCCCAGAAGACGACGCCGTCACCCGCCGACCACTGCCTGCCGCCCGACGGCAGCGGCGTGCCCTCGAACGTCACGGTCGTCCGGGTGCGGGCGTCGTAGATCTCGCCCGAACCGGTGAAGAACCGATCCCGGTACGGGTAGCCGCGCAGCCCCCGACGCACCTCGCTCCGGCTGCCGTCGCTGCGCTGCACCACGGTGCGGTTCCCGCGGGTCCCGGTGCACCAGGTCGGCCCGCAGCGCAGGCCCTCGACGCCCGGCGCGGGGCGGACCTTGACGGCGGCTCCCGTCCGCAGATCGACGACCCTGGCCGGACTCGCACGCACGTCGAGAGGCTCATCCGTCGCCCACGGCCACTCCACGAGCTGCAGCCCCTTGGCGCCGGGCACCCGTTCGGGGACTCCGCCGTCGATCCTCATCCGCCAGACCCCGTCCAGCGGCGCGGACCAGACGAGGTCACGCCCAGCGAGCGCCAGACGATCGACGTTCCCGCCGGGCACCGGCCCGACCTTCCTCGCCCCTCCACCCGCCCGCAAGGAGGCGACCCAGGCCTGCCCGCCGGCGAGCCAGGCCACCCGCTCACGGTCGACGGCCACCAGCCGCGGCGCCCGCCCGAACGCGGCGACGGTCCGCGAACTCCTGGAGGCGGCGTCGTAGACCTCGAACGTCCCCCGCTCGCCCCGGACCAGCACCTCCGTGGCGCTGATCGCCGCCACCGGCCGGGAACGCGCGGGAAGGGTGAACACCGCCTGCGGCCACACCCGCTCGACCGCGTTCCGCCCCGGCCCCGGCCCCGCCGTGTCCACCCGCGGCACGGGCCAGACGGCCGTCACCACCCAGACCAGGGCCGCCGCGCAGACCGCCGCGAGCGCCCCCCGGGTCCGGCGCTGAGCGCGCCGCCGCCGCCCGGCCAGCACACCGGGCAGCACGTCCCGGTCCTCGGCCCGGTCGGCGATGATGCGCAACGCCTCGGCCAGCTTCTCCTCGGTCGTCATCCCCACCTCCCCGTGAGCGCGTCCGCGCGGACGCGGAGCGTGGCCAGCGCACGCGACGCCTGGCTGCGGACGGTCGCCCGCGAGACGCCGAGCCTCGCCGCGATCTCCTCGTCGGCCAGATCCTCGTAGTAGCGCAGCACCAGCACCGCGCGCTGCCTGGCCGGCAACGCCCGCAGGCGCTGCCAGATCTCGCCGAGCTCGTGCTCGTCCTCGTGCACCGGCGAGGGAACCTCGGCCGTGAGATGCTCCCGCCGCCGCCTGCGCCACCAGCTCACATGCTGCCGGGCCATGATCGTCCGTACGTAGCCCTCGGGGTCGTCCTTGCCGCGTACCCGCCACCACGAGGAGCTCAGCCTGAGCAGCGCCTCCTGGACCAGGTCGGCCGCGTCGTCGGGGCTGCCGGTCAGCACCAGGCCGTAGCGCAGCAACGCATGGCTCCTCGCGCGGACGAACTCCTCGAACTCCACCTTCCAGGGACGCACCGGCCGGCGTCGTCGTTGCAAAAATCCTGCCGGAGGCCCCGGCACCCGGGCGTTTCCGATCCGTGATCTGCGTCCAGGATGATCGCCCGTCGTGAAGAAAGCGATCATGTGCGGCGCCGCCGGCGCCACCCTCCTCCTGACGGCCACGCCCGCCACAGCCGCACCCAAGGACCCGCTCGCGGCGCTGCGGGCGCAGCTCGCGGCCGGTACGGGCGTGTCGTTCTCGTTCCGCACGCACGGCGAGTCCGCGCCCCTCACCCAGACCGGCCGCCTGCGGTTCGGCAAGAAGGGCATCACGGCCTCCGACATCACCGGCAAGCTCGCCCTCGGCGGCGACGAGAAGCCGGCCGACGACTTCGGCGGCGGCGAGGAGCCGAGCGCCGCGATCACCGCCATGGGCAAGCCGGAGCGCACGATCCGCATCGGCCGGACGTCCTACGTCAGCGGCGGCCCGATGAGCGCGGCCCTGCCGGAGGGCAAGACGTGGTTCAAGCAGTCGCCGGGCTGGACGAGCGGCGTGACCGCGCTCTTCGGCGGCTTCGTCAACGCGGCCGACCCGAGCACGCTGCGGGTGCTGCTGGCGCACTCCAAGCGGAGCGGGTCGACGTACAAGGGGTCCATGAGCGTCAAGGACCTGCTGAAGGCGTCGGACTGGTCGCGCGCCACCCTGTGGTGGAAGCTGGACTCCGGCGTGAAGGTGAACTGGACGCTCGCCGTCGGCGCCTCGGGTCTGCCGGTCAAGCTGACCACGCGGCTGGAGAGCAAGAAGGTCGGCCTGAGCAGGACCGCGATGGAGATGCGCTACACCGGATGGGGCGCCAAGATCTCGATCAAGGCCCCGGCCGCGCGTACGGTGACCACCAAGCTCGACCCCGAGAAGTCCGCACTCCAGCTCCCCCCGGCGCCCAAGCGCTGACGGTGCTCCTGCGTAGTCTCGCCCCATGACGACCGTGCTCTGCGTACCGCAATGGCAAGGATCGGCGTCGGACAGGGCGCCGCGGCTGATGGCCGGCGCCCGCCGCGCCGCCGGGCTCGTTCCCGCCGACGCGGTGGTGACCGTGCCGGTGATGGAGGCCGGCGGTGACAAGGCCGCCGGCGTCCGCGCCTACGACGTGCTCGTGGAGAACCAGCGCTTGACGCGGGAGGCGCTGGCCGGCATCGACGACCGGGTGATCACCGTCGGCGGCGACTGCGCCGTCGACCTCGCGCCGATCGCGGCCGCCCGCGTCCGCTACGGGGAGGCGCTGACGGTGCTGTGGATCGACGCGCACCCGGACGTCTACAGCCCGCGGACCCTCCCGTCGGGAGCCTTCCACGGCATGGTGGTGCGCGCGCTGCTCGGAGACGGGCCGGCCGGCCTCGCGCTGGAGCAGCCCCTGACCCCGCAGCAGGTGATCATCGCCGGGGAGCGGGCCGGTGACCCGTCCGAGCACGACTATCTCGCGAGGACGGGGCTGCGCAGGTACGGCGTGGACGACCTGGAGCGCGCGCTCGACGGGCTGCGCGGCCCGGTGTACGTGCACCTCGACCTCGACGTCCTGGAGCCCGCCGCCTTCGCCGCGACCTGCTACCCGGAGCCGGGCGGCGTACGGCCGCGGCGGCTGGCCGACCTCGTCTCCCAGGTGGACGACCTCGTCGGGGCCGCCATCACCGAGTACGCGCCCTCCGGCGACGCCCTCGACCCCGGCGAGGCCGAGACCATCCGCCTGCTGGGCGCCGCGCTGACCGGCCGCTGACCGGCCGGGTCCGCATGTAGTGGCGGATCACTGCTGGAGGGTCTGGCTGCGGGCGATGATGTCCAGGATGTCGTCTCTGGTCCGGCGGAAGACAGCGGCGGCGTCGGCGGCGGCCGCGGCGATCGCCCGCTCGGTGGGTGCGACCGTGGGTTCGAGGACGAGGGCCACGGTGCCGGCGAGGACGGCGGCGGGGTCACCGGTGCTGGGCGGTGCGGAGTCCGGGCTGGACATGGCGATGCCGAAGCCGGTGAGCATGGCGTGCATGGCGTAGGACTGATCGGCCAGCGGGCGGTCCTGGCGGAGCAGTCGGTGTCGGCGCAGGATCGGCATGACCGCCTCGCACAGGGCGCTGGGCCGAGTGCGGTCGAACAGGTCGCGGTCGCTGACCTGTTCGGTGAGCAGTCGCAGCAGCTGGGCGTCCTTGGTGGCGAGGCGGCGTGCCAGCGGAGATCGCAGCCCGGTGCGGATCAGAAGCGGGGCCAGGTGGCGTGGCAGGACGGCGGCGGGGTCGGCGGTGATGCGGGCGACGATCTCGTCCAGGAAGGCCAGCAGTTCGCGGGCGAACAATCCGAGGATGAGGTCTTCCTTGGTGGGCCAGTAGAGGTAGACGGTGCCCTTGCCGACCCCGGCTGCCGCGGCGATCTCGCTGACGGTGACCTTGTGCACGCCGTGGTCGGTCACCAGTTCGCGCGCGCTGTCCAGGATGCGGGCGGCTTTGGGCGAATGATGTTCGACCAGCTGACTCACTGTGCTCCTCCACGGTCGTGCTGTCGGGTTGTGCTCCGTCAGGTTGTTCGGCTCTGGTCAGGGAGCGGCGACGTCGATGTTCTTGGCCTGCATGTCCTTATTGTTGAGCATTCTCCTGCCCATGGCCTTGCCGACGCCCGGCATCCGCATCAGGCGCATCATTCCCGCCCGCAGGAGAAGCTCTTTACGGTCGTGCGGGGTGAAGATGCGGCGTCCGGGCAGGGCGCTTTCCTGCTGCAGGTGGATGAACGGCCGCATCCGTGCCTCCCAGGCCCGTAGCGCGCCGGGTACGTCATCGGGATGGCGTTGCAGCATGGTGCCCAGCAGTTCGCCGCCGGCCATGCCGCTGGAGGCGCCCATGCCCGCGTACAGAGTGACGCACCAGGCCGAGTCGCCGATCAGGACGACCCGGCCGCGGTGCCAGTGCGGCATCTTGACCTGTTGCACCGAGTCGAACAGCGCGTCAGGTGCCTGCTCGTAACGTGTGAGCAGCCCTTCCAGCAGCGGGCCGGTGGGTTCGGGGCCGTAGGCGGCGCGGATGGACTCGATCGGCGGGCGGCTGAATTCGGCGTCGATGTCGCTCGTACGGTAGGAGAACAGCAGGCTGGGGGCGTGGTCGGCAAAAGGGAAGGCCCACACCGAACGGCCCGGTTCGGCCAGGACCAGACCCTCGTGCAGGGCGAAGCCGTCGACCGGGCCGTCCAGCACGGTGGCGCCGATCATGTAGTTGAGCGGGTGCAGGTATTCCTCGGGGCCGAAGGCAAGCCTGCGCACCGTGGAGCGCATGCCGTCGGCGCCGATCACCAGGTCGAAGCGCTCGGTGACGGTGGCGTCGGCGGCCGTGTCGTGCAGCGTCACCTCCGTCGCAGCGTCGTCCTGGACGATGCGGGTGGGCACGGTGGAGTAGCGGATCTCCACATCGTCCGGCAGTGCCTCGAACAATCCTCGCTCCACATCCCCGCGCAGCAGTGGCCGGGGGCCGGTGGCCATGGCGAAGGGGTTCATACCGGGACGGCGGCCTCCCGCGCGGTCTACCTCGTAGCTGGTGACGTGGGGGCCGCTGCGGTCTCCAATGGCCTCCAGCACGCCCAGGCGCCGGGCCGAGGCGATGCCGGCGCCGAACAGGACGATGAAGTATCCGCCGGAGCGGCGTGCCGGCGCTCGTTCCACCACGACGGGCTCCCACCCGACCTGCCGCAGCCGCAGCGCGGTGGCGATGCCGGCGATTCCCAGCCCGACCACCAGCGCCCGGCCGGTCTTTCCGATGTTCGTCATGTCGACTCCTCTCGGGGCTTCCCGCTCAGAGTAGCCGACTAACTGACCAGATTGGTCATTTTGGTCAGTTGAGACGATCTCCCGACAGCTCGTGCGGCTCCGGGCTGGGGCATGAGCGCGTCTCGGCGATCACCGCCCGCGAACCCGCCGCCTGGCGCGATCAGCTGACCGCCGCCGATGGAGACCACCCGGGTGCTGGCCGACCACGCGCAGCGCGAGCACGTGGTCGGCGAACAGGTCGGCTTCCGCCGCGAGAGCGCCGCGATCGCCTGAGGGAAGACGTGACGACCTAGGATCGGGACATGTCCCTGACCGCGGCCGACGTCGACCGGTTCGAAGCCGCCAGGCCGCGCCTGGAGGCCATCGCCTACCGCCTGCTCGGCTCCGCCGTGGAGGCCGAGGACGCCGTGCAGGAGACGTTCCTGCGCTGGCAGGCCACCGACGTCGGCCGCGTCGAGGTCCCCGAGGCCTGGCTGACGAAGGTCCTCGCCAACCTGTGCCTCAACCAGCTCGCCTCCGCGCGGGCGCGCCGCGAGACCTACGTGGGCCGGTGGCTGCCCGAGCCGCTGTTCGCCGGGGACCCGATGCTCGGCCCGGCCGACACCGCCGAGCAGCGCGAATCGGTCTCGTACGCGGTCCTCACCCTCATGGAACGCCTCTCCCCCAGCGAGCGGGCGGTGTACGTGCTGCGGGAGGCGTTCGACTACCCGCACCGGGAGATCGCCGGGATCCTCGACATCACCGAGGCCGCCAGCCAGCAGATCTTCCACCGCGCCAAGAAGCACGTCGCCGACGGCAGGGCCCGCACCGAGATCGACGAGGCCGCGACGAGGCGGATCGTCGAGGAGTTCCTGGCGGCCGCCGCCAGCGGCCGGATCGAGCCTCTCCTGCGCCTGCTCACCGAGGACGCCGTCGCGATCGGCGACGGCGGCGGGAAGATCCCGGCCCGCGTCAAGGCGTTCGAGGGCGCCGTCGCGGTCGCGACGTTCCTGCGGGGCCTGTTCAAGCCCGCCGCGGCCAAGCGGGCCCTGGTCGGCGGCTCACCCGAGGTTCACGTCCGGACCGCCAACGGAGAGCCCGCCCTCGTGGCCGTCGTGGACGGCCGGGTCGTCGGCGTCATGTGCCTGGAGATCACCGCCGGGGGCATCGCCGCGTTCCGCAGCCAGTTCAACCCCGCCAAGCTCGAACGCGCGACCGCGCGGTGGGCGGCCGGCGACCACGGGGAGCCCGTGATCGCCGGCTTGTGACCCGGGATGTGAGGCGCTTCATACCCCGATCCTGTCAGGAAGCGGCGCGCTGCCCGGTTCAAGAGGCGAACCTCGCCAGACAGGAGCAAGGGCATGCAGCACCGCATCATCGTTCTCGGAGCCGGATACACCGGAGCCACCGCCGCGGGACGCCTCGCCAGGAGGCTCCACCGCGAGGACGTCACCATCACCCTCGTCAACGCCGAGCCCGACTTCGTCGAACGTATCCGCCTGCACCAGCTCGCGGCCGGTCAGGACCTCAAGCCCCGGCCGCTGCGGGCGATGTTCGCGGGCAGCGGCGTCGAGCTGCGGCTCGCGCAGGTCGCCGGCGTCGACGCCGGCCGCAGGACCGTGACCGTCGCCGACGCGGACGGCGTCGAAGAGCTCTCCTACGACACGCTCGTCTACGCCCTCGGCAGCGGCTGGGACGCCCAAGGGGTTCCCGGGGCCGCCGAGCACGCCTACGAGCTCGCCGGCCGTTCCGGAGCGCTGCGGCTGCGCGAGCGCCTGGCCCGCCTCGACGCCGGGCAGGCCGTGCTCGTCGTCGGCGGCGGCCTGACCGGCGTGGAGGCCGCGGCCGAGCTCGCCGAGGCCCGCCCCGACCTCGACGTCGCCCTCGCCGTCCGCGGCGGACTCGGCGACTGGCTCTCGCCCAAGGGCCGCGAGCACCTGCGGAAGGTGTTCGGCCGGCTCGGGATCACCGTGCACGAGCACGCCGACGTCACCGCCGTCGCAGCCGGCCGCGTCAGCACCGCCGACGGCCGGGACATCCCGGCCGCGGTCACCGTGTGGACCACCGGCTTCGCGGTCCACCCGATCGCGAGGGCGACCGCCCTGGAGGTCACCGGCACCGGCCAGATCGTGGTCGACGCGACCATGCGCTCGGTCTCGCACCCGGACGTGTACGCGATCGGCGACGCGGCCCTGGTGATGGGCCCCGGGAACAAGCCGCTGCGCATGTCGTGCGCCTCCGGGACGCCGACCGCCTGGCAGGCCGCCGACGCGATCGCGGCGCGCCTGACCGGAGGCAGGCTCCCGGCCACCACGATCCGCTACTTCAACCAGTGCGTCTCGCTGGGCCGCAAGGAGGGCCTGATCCAGTACGTCACCGCCGACGACCGCGCCGTGCCGGCGGTCCTGACCGGCCGGCTCGCCGCCGTCTACAAGGAGCTGATCTGCAAGAGCGCCGCCTGGGGCGTCGCCAACCCGACGCTCGGGCTGCCGAGCCGGCGCCGCCGCGTCACGCGGGCGCGGGCCGCCGCGGCCGCCGGTCCGCTCGGCGCGCGCCTCCCGTGAGTGATGATGACATCATTCTAGAGAAAAGCCTCTAATGCGGGGAGTCGGCGGGACGTCCACAGCGCTCCACGTCGCCGAGAACTTCTACCGCGCCGCCCAGGCGGGCGACGCGCCGTGATCCTGGCCCTGCTGCATCCGGGATTCCGCGCTCATCGTGGTCACGGGTCACCACCGGGGCGTCGCCCGCGCCACCGGCCGCCCCCACCGGGCCGAGTTCGTCCACCTGTGGCGGGTCGCCGACGGCCGGCTCTCCTGGCTGCACCAGTACACCGACACCGCACGCCGGCACGACGCCCTCGTTCCCGCCGCCGGCTGACCGCGCTCGATCAGGCGGGGCGCAGAAGCTCCTCGCGCCTGGCCAGCAGCCGGGCCCGCTCGGCCAGCAGCTCGGCCCGGAGCGTCTCCAGGTACGCCTCGGTGTCGCGCACCCACTGCGCCAGCTTGTTCACCCCGGCCCTGGTCTTCTCGATGCGCTGATGCTTGAGCGCGTCGATGATGATGTTGTCGAAGAAGGCGTCCACGAACCACCGCGTGTCCACCTTGGGCATCACCGGCCGGGCCGCGACGACCCCGGTGTCGGCCAGCTCGCGGGAGAAGACGTCCAGAGCCCGCTGGGCATGCCAGGCGGCCTGGTCGGCGCTGGTCAGCTTGCTGTGCTCGTAGGCGTCGGCGAGCAGGCCGCCGCCGAGCATGTCGAAGGTGGAGGCGTTCCTGGCGGAGCCGAGGAAACCCAGCACGACGTTCAGCGCGTCGAGCGCGCCCCGCCCCGCCTGGTGGGCCTCGTCGCACTCGCGCACCTCGGCGCTCGACCGGTCGAGCGCGGCGGCGAGGTCGGCCAGCTCGCGGGCGCGCGGATCGCCGCTGTCGATGAGCTGCCGCTCCTTCTCGGCCAACAGCCGGGCGTACTCCCCGGGCGCGGAGGCGAGCACGGCCAGCTCGGCGTCGGTCGCCGCCGCGTCGGCTGCGAGATCCGCGAGCCGGGCCCGGTGACCGTCGACCCGCTCCCTGGCCACGGCCGCCTCGGCGCGCTCGCGCTCCAGCCGCTCCTCGCGGTTGCCCAGCACCCGGGCCAGCACGGCGGACAGCCCGCCTTCAAGGCGGGCGACGTCACGCTCCTCCTCGGCCAGCTTGGACTCCAGGTCCTCCAGGGTGGCGCGGACGTCCGCGATCTGCTGTGCGGTGGTCTCGCGCAGGCGCCGGACGTGCTCGGCACGGTGCATGCTCGCGGCCGCCTCGCGCAGCCGTTCGTCGAGTTCGGATGGGAGGGTCACACCATGACGACGAACGGGCCGCACCGGGCGTTCCGGCGTCAGTGGTCCACGGTGACGACGATCTTGCCGAACTGGTTGCCGGACTCCATGTGCCGATGCGCCTGCACGATCTCCTCCAGCGGGAACACCCGGTCCACCACCGGCCGGAACGCCCCGCTCCGCAGCCCCGAGGCGACGAACGCGGCGGCCCGGCGCAGCCGCACCGGGTCCTTGGCGATCTCCAGCATCGTGTACGTCCGCATGTTCAGGGCAGGCATGCCCAGGTCGAACCCGGGATACGGGGTCGGCTCACCGCTGAGCGCGCCCCACAGGAACAACGTCCCGTCGGCGGCCACCGCCCTGGCCAGGTCGACCACGCCCGGACCTGCGACGGCGTCGAAGACGTACCGGGCGCCCTGGCCGCCGGTCAGCTCCAGCACGCGTCCGGTCACGTCCTCCTCGTCCGAGACGATGACCTCCGCCGCGCCCTCGTCGAGCAGCTGCCGGGCCTTGGCGCGGGTACGGGTGACCGCCACCGGCACGGCGCCCAGGCGGTCGGCGGTGTGGATCGCGGCCAGGCCGACGCTGCTGGAGGCCGCGTTCACCACGGCCACGTCCCCCGCCCTCATGCGGCCGATCTCCACCATCGCGCCGTAGGCGGTCAGGTACGGCATCCACACGGCCGCGCCGGAGACGGCGTCCACCTGCTCGGGGCGGTGCAGCAGCGCGGTGGCCGGCACGATCGCCCGCTCGGCGTAGACGCCGTAGTCGTTCTGGGAGAAGTTCGGCACGACGCTGACCGGCTGTCCTGGCTCGAAGCCGGTCACGCCAGGGCCGACCGCCTCGATCGTACCGGCGGCCTCGGAGCCGAGCCTGGCGGGCAGCTGCTTGACCGGCTCGATGTAGTGACCGCTCCTGAACAGGGCCTCGGCCCTGTTGACGCCGATCGCCTCCACCCGGACGCGCGCCTCACCCGGTCCGGGCTCGCCCGGGTCCCGGTCCTCCAGCCTCATCACCTCGGGCCCGCCGAGCTCGTGGAACAGCACCGTCCTGGCCATGTGAACCCCTCCATAAAAGTACGAAGACCGTCAAACTTCGACCGTCATCGTACTACGCGGCGCCGGCAGCGGACGAGCCCGATCACAACGTCAGATCCGGGTGCTCCGGCCCCGGAGCACCCGGACACCCGTCAGCCGGCGGGGCGCAGGTCGGCGGCGTCCGGGTCGGACGCCGCCGCGGCCTTGGCGCGCTGGCCGGGGAGCCTGAACGCGGCCAGGACGGCCGTCAGCATGACCGCGCCCAGCACGTAGACGGCGACCCGCATGCCTTCGGCGGAGGCGGCGCGCAGCACCTCGCCGGACAGCCCCGCGATGTCACGGTTGGCGACGGCCACGAGAACGGCCAGACCGGCGGCGGTTCCCACCTGCAGCGCGGTGGAGGCCACCCCCGAGGCCAGACCCTGCTCGTCCGCGGGGACGCCGGTGCCGGCGGCGATCCACATGGCCTCATAGGTGATGCCCATGCCCAGACCGATGACCACGACCCCGGCCAGGACGGTGAGGACGGAGCCGTCCTCGTACATGCCGGGAGCCAGCAGCGCGGCGCCGACCGCGTTGAGCACGATGCCGGCGACCAGCGTGCTGCGGGTGCCGAAACGATGGTTCAGCCGCTCGCTGAGGAAGTTGCCGGCGGTGATCGACAGGGTCGGGCCGAGGAACGCCAGCCCGGTCTCCAGGGCGCTCAGGCCGAGGACGTCCTGGAAGTACAGGGTCAGGAAGTACGGCACGGACTGCGTCGTCAGCCCGAAGATGAGAATGACCATGATCGCTCCGCTGAGCGCGCGGTTGCGGAACAGCCGCAGCGGCATCAGCGGCGCCCGGCCACGGGCCTGGAGGAGCAGGAACGCCGCCAGCAGGACCACCGCCAGAACGGCCGCCGCGATCACCTCGGTCCGCGCCCAGCCCGCCTCGGAGCCGTGCGCGACCGCGAAGATCAACAACGTGACGCCCCCGGTGCCGGTCAGCGCTCCGGGCACGTCCACGCTCCCCTTGGTGGCCCGGCCGTCGGCGGGCAGCAGGGCGAAAGCGGCCGCGGCGCCCACGACGGCCAGCGGGACGTTCACGTAGAACACCGCCTGCCAGCCCAGCGCCTGGGTGAGCACCCCGCCGGCCAGCGCGCCCGCGGTGAGCCCGCCGGCGCCCGCCATGGCCCAGACCGTCAGCGCCCGGTTGCGCTCCCTGCCCTCGGCGAAGGCGGTGTTGACCAGGGCCAGCACCGCGGGGAACAGGATCGCGCCGGCGAGGCCCTGCAGGGCGCGCGCGGCCAGCAGCATCGCCGGCGCGGTCGCCAGGCCGCCCAGCAGGGACGCCACGCCGTACAGGGTCATGCCGAGCACGAACATGCGCCGGCGTCCCACCAGGTCGGAGAGCCGGCCGCCGACCAGCAGGAAGCCTCCGTACAGGACGGCGTACATGGTGACCACCCATTGCAGGGTGTGCGGCGTGAAGCCGACCTCGGCCGCGATGTCCGGCAGGGCCACGAAGATGATGGTGAAGTCAAGACTGATGATCAGGTGCCCGAGCGCGAGAAGCGCGAGGCTCCACCCCGGCCGGCGGCTGCCGGCCGGGGAGTGATCGATGGACATGGGTGTGCCTTTCGTCCGTGAGGGTTCGGTGACCTGTCATGGCTGCACCGGGACCGGCGGACATTTGTTGGCACACCCCTTCAACGCGCTGGGATGGGCGGCGCCCGGGCTCGGCCCGTCCGGTCCGGTCATCGCCCCTCCCCCCTACGTCGTCGTGTGCGGTACGACTATGGCGTCCGTCACGGCCCACGGCATCGGACGTCGGTCGGGCATGATCCGGGACCTTGGACCTAGGACCCGCGTTCAGCCGGGGATGGGGAAGTTGCCGCGGATCGTGTCGTGGGGGTCGTGGCGGCGTTTGACGTCGCGCAGCCGGTTCAGCGTCGCGGGGGTGAAGGCGTCGGCCGCGCTCTCTCCGGGCCTGAGGAAGGTGAAGGGCTTGCGGCCGCTCACCGGCAGGGCCTCGGCGAGCTCGCGCTGCCTGACGGCGACGGCCTCGGCCGTCGCCGGGTCGGCCGGCACGCCGAACAGGTAGAGCGCGTACGGTTCGAGCAGCGGTCCGTGCGGGCTGTCGGACGGGCGGGCGAACGCGCCGCCGAGGTGGCGGACCTGCGCCATCATCAGCGGGGCGACGGGGTCGGCCAGCAGGGTCTTGGCCGTGCTGTCGTCCAGGTCGGTGAGCAGCTCGGCGCGTGAGGAGCCGGCGCCGGGGTCGGTGGGCTCGCCGGTGATGGTGCCGAGTTCGGCGGCGGTCATGGGGCGTCTGCCGTCGGCGAGGGGATGTGGGAGGCGCTCCAGCGGGCTCAGCAGGTCCCGGGCTTCCGCGGCGTCGCCGAGGTAGGTGGCGTCCACCGCGATCATGGGGTCGGAGCCGGGGAAGTGCAGCAGCTCCAGCCAGAGGGACAGCTCGTCGGGGGCCGTGGCGGTGATCTGCCGGAAGGCGTCCATCACGTCCGGGGCGTGCGCCGCCGCCCACAGCACCCGGCCGCCGTACAGGTGGGGCGCGCGGTGAAGGGACAGCTCCAGGGCGGTGACGACGGCGAAGGAGCCGCCGCCGCCCCGCATCGCCCAGAACAGGTCGGCATCGGTGCCGGCGGTGACGCGCCGCTGCCGCCCGTCGGCGTCGACCACGTCGAACGCCGTGACGCTGTCGGCGACCCAGCCGTGCTTACGGCCGAACCAGCTCAGCCCGCCCCCGAGAGCGACGCCCGCGACGCTGACGACGGGGGAACTGCCGGGAAGCCCGGTCAGCCCGTACGGGGCCGCGGCGGCCTGGAGGCTGCCCGACGCCACACCCGCGCCGACGCGGGCCCGCCGGCCGGCCGGGTCGATCTCCAGGGTGTCCAGCCGCCGGGTCCGCAGCAGGATCGCGCCCTCCGGCTCCCCGGTGGCGCCATGCCCGTTGGGCTGGGCCGAGACGGCCAGGCCGCGCGCACGGGCGAAGCCGACCACGGCCGCGACGTCGGCCGCGTCCGCCACCTCGACGACGGCGGGCACGCGCTGCTCGACGGCCAGGTTCCAGGGACGCCGGGCCTGGTCGAAGCCGTCGTCACCGGGCAGCAGGACCCGCCCCCGGACGAGGGCGCGCAGGTCGTTCAAGTCGTTGCTCATCGTTCTTCCTCATTCGTGCAGGTCGGAGGACCTGCGAGTGGGTCCCACTCTCGGGCGGGACGAGGAGCTGATCAATCCGTACCTGTGGAAGGATCGTGAAGCTGGGCTTAACGACGAGGAGGACGGCCATGCTGGAGCGGCACGAGCTGGAGGCGTTCCTCACCCTCGCCGAGGAGCTGCACTTCGGCCGCACCGCCGAGCGCCTGCACGTGTCCACCGCCCGGATCAGCCAGACGATCGCCAAGCTGGAGCGCCGCATCGGGGTCCCGCTGTTCAACCGGAGCAGCCGCCGCGTGGAGCTGACCGCCGTGGGGCGGCAGCTGTACGGGGAGATCCGGCCCGCCTGGCATCAGATCATCGCCGCGTACGAGCGGGCGATCGACACCGGGCGCGGCCTCACCGGCACGCTGCGGGTCGCCTTCGTCGGCGCGGCGGGCGGGCACCTGCTCGTCGGGGCCGCCGAGCTGTTTCGCCGCCGCCAGCCCGACTGCGACGTACAGGTGCGTGAAGCGCAGATGGTCGACCTCATGCCCTGGCTGCGCGCCGGCGAGGTCGACCTCGCGCTGGGCACCTTCCCGGTCGACGAACCCGACATCGTCACCGGGCCGGTCCTGGTGTCAGAAGCGCGGATGCTGGCCGTGCCCGCGCGGCATCCGTTCGCCCGCCGTCAGAGGATCTCCATGGAGGATCTGGCCAGGGTGAAGCTCCTTCAGCTGCCCGACTCGCTGCCCGGCTCCCTGCGGGAGGACCGCACCCCGCCCGCCACCCCGCAGGGGAGACCGATCGAGCCCGGCCCGTCGGCCTCGACGTTCAACGAGATGCTCACCCTCATCGGCGCCGGCCTCGGCGCCTTCCCCGTCGGCGCGCAGGCCAGGCGCTACTACACCCGCCCCGACGTCGCCTACGTCCCCATCAGCGACGCCCCGCCGCTGCGATGGGGTCTGCTGTGGCGGGCCGAGAGCACCACCGCCCGGGTGCGCGCCTTCGCCGAGGCGGCCCATGACCTGCTCACGGTCCCGGGGGCTTGTTGACCTGTCGTGGCCGATAACCCGTTGCGGCGGGACCGGCGGGATTGGTGGGGTGTCCGCATGGACGGTGGGACGGCTCGATGGCGTGGGCCGGCGGTGCTCGCGGCTCTGATGCTGGCCGCCTTCACCTTCAACACCGCGGAGAACCTGCCGGTCGGCCTGCTGGAGCTCATCTCCGCCGACCTGCGGGTGTCCCTGTCGGCGGCCGGCCTGCTGGTCACCGGTTACGGCGTGACGGTGGCCGTCGCGTCGGTGCCGATCGCCCACGCCGTGCGGGCCGTGCCCCGGCGTCACGTGCTCACGGGGCTGCTGGCCGCGCTCGTGGTGTCCAGCCTCGTGGCGGCGCTGGCCACCTCCTACTGGCAGCTCCTCGGAGCGCGGCTGCTGACCGCGCTCGCCCAGGCGCTGTTCTGGGCCGTGATGGGGCCGGTCGCGGTGGGGCTGTTCGCGCCCGAGGTCCGGGGACGGGTGGTTGGGGCGCTGTCCGTCGCCGGCTCGCTCGCCCTCGTGCTGGGTGTCCCCGCGGGGACCTGGCTGGGGCAGCAGAGCCACTGGCAGGCGCCCGTCGCCCTGCTGGCGGCTCTCGGGTTCGTCTCGCTGGTGACGATCGCCGTGCTACTGCCGACGTCGCGCCCGGAGGAGGAGCCCGCCGCCTACGCGACCGGCCCCGACATACGGCGGTTCTGGACGGTGCTGGCGACCGGAGCCCTGTCCGCGGCCGGGGCGTTCACGGGATACACCTACATCGTGACGTTCCTGGGCGAGGTGGGCGGGTTCTCCCCCGGCACGGTCAGCGTCCTGTTCGTGGGGTTCGGGGTCGCGTGCCTGGCCGGGGTGGGCGTCACCGGGGCGTTCCTGGACCGTTTTCCGCAGTCCGCGCTGGCCGCCGCCGTGGCCACGCAGGCGGCGGGCATGCTCGGCCTGTACGCGCTCGGCGCTCACCAGGCGGCGGCGGTGGCGTGCCTGATGCTGATGGGCGGCGCGCTCGGGCCGGTGTTCATGGCCACGCAGAACGCGATGCTGCACTGCGCGCCCGGCCGTACGGACATCGCCCTGGCGGCGAACTCCGGCGCCTACAACGCCGGCATCGCGGGCGGCGCCGCGCTCGGGGCACTGGTCCTGCCGCTCGCCGGGGCACGGGGCACCTTCCTCGCCGGTGGGCTGCTGACCGCCGCGTCCTGCGCGGTCCTCCTCGGCGGCCGGCTGCTGGGCGGGCACCGGCATCGGCTTTGAGCGAGGGTGCCCGCAGCCCTCTGTGGCTGTGGTGGCCGCTCGGGTCGGCTTGCCGCCTTCGGGGGCGATGAGCTGCCAGCCACGACGCCGCGTCGTGAAACCCCGCTAGGCATGCTCGGACGGCGGCGCGTCGCCCGCGACCGGCTCGTCTGCGACCGGCTCGTCTGCCACCGACCGCTCTGCCACTGATGCGCTGGAACTGGGCGCCCGATCCGACGACGGTTCTGCCGGTGCTGCTGCGGTCCCGTCCGTGCTGTCGGGCGCAGGGTCGGCGTGACCTGGAGGGTCGGCGTGGGCGGGCGGGGGTGCGGTGTCCCGCGCGCGCAGCAGGGCCTGCGCCACGGCGGCGGCGGTGACCGCCTCCTCGCGCTGCTGCCGGGCCGTCTTCAGCCTGCTGGTGACGTCGGCGAGCTCGGCCCGCAGCCGGTCGGCCTCGGCGGTCGCCGCGGTCGCGGCCTGCTCGGCGGCGGCGCGGCCCTGCTCGGCCACGGCCGCCGAGGTGACCGCCTGCTCACGCCGCCGCTGTTCGGCGGCCAGTTCCTGAAGGAGCCGCTCGGCCTGCTGAGCGTGGGCCGTGGCGGTGCCGCGGGCCTGGTCGCGTTCACGCTCGACCTCGCGCGTACGTTCCTCCTGCTGCCGGGCCTGCTGGCGCAGGCCGTCCAGCTCGCTTCGCCGGTCGGCCGTCTCCCGCTCGAGTTCGGCGATCCGGGCGAGCGCCGCGGTGTGGAGATCGGTGAGCTCGGCGGCCCGCTGCCGGGCGGCGTCGCGATCCTGTTCGGCCTGACGCTGCCGGTCGGCGGCCTCGGCGGCGGCTTGCTCCGCCCGGGTGCGGGCGGCCTGGTGCTCGCCGACCTGCCGCCAGGCGTCCTGCTCACGTTCTTCGGCGCGATCGCGGGAGTTCTCCGCCTGAGTCCGAGCCTGTTCGGCGGCGGCGATCCGGTCGGTGGCGGTGTTCATCGCCTCCGTGGCGCGTTGCCCGGCCGCCGCCGCGGCGGCCCGCGCCTCCTCCGCGGCCTGTTCGGCGGCCTCGACCTGGGCCAGCGCGCCGCTGCTCAGCTCGGCCAGCTGCGCGCGCAGGGCGTCTTGGGCGGACTGCCACTGCTCCCCCACGGCCAGCAGCGGCCCGAGCAGATCCTGCGTCCGTAGCAGCGCGTTGGCCACGGGCGCGGCGTGCGCGGTGGTCCGGGCGCGGTAGGCCAGCCGCGCCTTCACCCCCCGCACATGATCGAGCACATGCGTCACAGGATCGCCGAGATCACCAACGAGCTGATCGGCGACCTGAAGGACGAGGACGACCTGGTCGCCGCATTGGCCTACCCGCTCCCGGTCCGGGTGATCAGCGAGATTCTCGGCGTGCCGCCACTGGCCCGCGAGCGCTTCGGCGCCTGGAGCCAAGCCCTCGCCCGCGGCCTTGACGCGGAGCTCACGGGTTCCGAGCAGGCGCTGGCCGAGCGAGACCGCGCCCGCGAGGCGTTCCGCGGCTACTTCACGGAACTGCTGGCGGAGCGCCGTGAGCGGCCGGCCGGAGACATGCTGAGCACCCTCGTCCAGTTGGACGAGCTGACCACCGACGAACTCCTCACCACCTCGAGCGACCTGCTCGTGGCGGGACATGAGACCACCGTGAGTCTGATCGGCAACGGCGTGCTGGCGCTGGCCCGCGCGGGGCAAAGCGGCTATCTCGCCCGGCATCCCGAGCGCGCTCCCGCCGTGGTGGAGGAGATCCTGCGCTACGACCCGCCGATCCAGCTGATCCCGCGGGTCGCCCTCGAGGACGTGGAACTGCACGGCCAGGTCCTGCGCGCGGGCGAGCCCGTCCTCGCGCTGATCGGCTCGGCGAACCGCGACCCCGAGGTGTTCGACGATCCGGACCGTCTCGACCTGACCCGCGAGCCAGGCCGCCACCTCAGCTTCGGGCTCGGCGTGCACTACTGCCTGGGCGCCCCGCTGGCTCGCATGGAGGCCGCGATCGCGCTGACCACCCTGTCCGCGGCGGCCCCTGACCTTGCGCTGGCCGACCCCGTACCGCCGTACAGGGAGAACCTGTTCCTGCGAGGACTGGCCTCGCTCCCGGTACGGCGCCACGGGCGGGCGGCCTGACGACCTATCCGCACACCGCCGTCATCGCGACGCCGACCGGGTTCCGGCAAGAGGTGATCGTACGGCAGCGGCCGGTGAGCCGCAGGAAGGGCGCGTCGGCAAGGTGACGCCCTCGGTCGGGAAAAGCGCGGCGGGCCAGGTGCTCGTCCACCGGCCCGACGCGACCTTCATCAACAACTCCGCCTACCGGAACGGCTACGCCAACGTCAGCAGCACAATCAGCGTGACGTTCTCCTCAGGAACCGACAGCCGAGGCGCGACGTGCCCGGCCGGCTGCCTCGCTCACAACCGTGGACACCCGCGCAACGCGAGGGTTACTGCGTGGTGGTCGCGGTCGCCGGTGCCGGGGATCACGTCAGCCTGTGATGGTCACGGGGCCGTAGTCGGAGAGGTTGGTGATGTTCATCTGGCTGAGTGACGTGGCCGAGGTCGAACTGCCGGGCATGTACACCCGGTCCAGCGTGACACCGGTGATGGGAGCACCGGGCTGGCCGTTGATCCGGCCCGGTGTCGTGCCGGCGTTCCGGATCCGCGCGTTGGTCACGGTGACCCCGCTGACTGGGCCGACGCCGTGGGTGTTGCCGGTCCACAGGGCGAGCCAGGTGCGGTTGCCGTCGTTGCTGTAGCTCAGCCGTTCCACGTCGACGTCCTCGAAACGTATCTGGGAGGCCGCGCCCGAGCCGTACTTGTGGTGGACGCCCATGCCGACGGCGGCGTCGTAGACGACCGCACGGCGGAACGTCACGCTCTCCTGGTTCTGGAAGACGCCCTGGCCGACCTTGAGCCCGTAGCAGAACGTCCACGACAGGAGGTCTTCGAAGGTCACCCTGGAGAGCGGCCTGGGGTCGCCGGGCACATTGCGGAACAGATCCACGGTGTTGTCCCAGGTCTTGGTGCTGAAAGGATCGTCATGGCCGATGCCGACCGCGTTGCTGACGATCACGTCCGACGACTCCATGACGTCGATACCGTCATTCTCGCCCATGCCGAAGCGGTTGAAGATCTTCAGGTTGCGGAAGGTCATGTTCGACGAGCGAGTCGGCATGATGGCCCAGCTGCTCGACTCGCGGAAGGTGACCCCGTCCACGGTGAACCCGTTGGTGTAGATGGGCGTGAGCAGGTTGACGCCAAGATTGCCGGGCTGCAGCGACGCCGCCCCGTTGCCGTCGATGACTCCACGCCCGTAGATCGAGATGTTGTTTGACGAGTAGCGGGTCGATATGAACCAGGTGACGTCGCGGTTCTGGGAATCCTTGTGCCAGTGCGCGGTGTAGTTGGCCCGCTCGCCGGTGTAGCGCAGCACGGCGCCTTGCTCCAGGTAGAGCGCAAGGTCGCTGCGCAGGTACAGGTTGCCGACCGTGTAGACGCCGGGCGGCACGTAGACGATGCCCTGCCGGCCGTTGGCCGAACCCCACGCGGCGGCGTCGTTCAGCGCCTGCTGGAACGCGGTGGTGACGTAGCCGCTGCCCGGCTGCACGGAGTACGGGGCGTTGCGGACGTTGAAGATCCCCGTTCCGCTGGACGGGGGTCGATCATTCTCCCCCGGGTCGATCGCTATGACGAGGTCGGGTCGGCCATCGACCTTGACGATCAAGTAGGCGTTGTCGTGCACGGTGAAGGTGAGGGTGGGACCGCTGACGGAGCCGACGATACCGAGCTTCTGCGGGCTGATGCTGTACGCGCCGATGTTCGTGTTGTTGATCTTCGTGACCGCCAGGGTGGCGTCGCCGTCGCCCATGGCGAACTGTGCGACGTCGTAGCCTTGGTAACCGTTGTAGCCGGCGTGCTTCTGCACCGGCACGTTGCGGCCGTTGACGGTCAGCCGGTAGTCGGTCGACAAGGGGTAGATCGACTGCACCGGGTAGATGGACGTGTCGGCGACCGCGGCTACGGCAGTCTGTGGTGTGACGACGACAGCCACCATGGCGACGAGGACGGACGCGGCCGCGAGCACGCGGGAGACGAGAGACGGCCAGGGACGGTGGTGGGGTCCAAGGTTCATGTGAGACTCATTCCTAGTGACGCGTACGGTGACGACCGGGAATGGCGTGTCGCAGCGAGCCTGCACGGCGACGTGCGAAAGGAGGCGTCAACGGCTCGGCAGCGGGGTGGCCACGCGGACGTCGTCGAAGTCGACGGCCGCGCGGCCCGTGACGAGCTGCACATATCCCGGCCCGTTGATCGGGTCCGGGTCGGTGACGGTGACGCGGGGTTCCGGGTCCACGCCGACGAAGGCGCGGATCTCGGCCCCACGGAGCACCACCCGGAGCGTTGTCGGTCCGGTGACCGCCGCCCCGGTGCCCGTCGCGATGACGCCCGTGCCGGCGCGGAAGACGTCCACCGAGCCGTTGGGACGGAGATAGATCATGTATCCGGACTGCGTGTAGGCGTCGCCGGGCTTCACCGTCCGCACCTGGATGCCGCCGAAGGCGGTCGAGGTCGCGAGTGTCCGGAAGTGAATGCCGGCCTCGACGGAGCCGTCGCCGATCTTCAGGTCGTCGACGACGGACTTCCAGCCCGTGCGTGTCGTGTCCTGCTGGCGATACACGCCGTCCGTCACGGTCCAGACGCCGTCGACGGCGCTCCACGCCTCGTACGTCGCCGCCGACGAGAAGCTGTCGCGGAAAACCACGCCCTGGGCGTCCGGCACGATCTCCACCTGGAAGGTGTCGACCTCGGTCGTCCCCGTGTCACGCACCGTCTCGGCCGTGAGCCGGCACGGTCCGGGGAGCATCGTCTCCCGGATGGCGACCTTCACCTCGCGGGGGCCGGAGGTGGTGCCGTCGCCGGTGAGGCACGGTCCCGAGACCGTCACCTCGGCGATGCTCCGCCCTGAGATCCCTACCGCAAGCTCTTGCCCGGCCACGACGTTCGCCTGGCCCGGTGCGGCGGTGACGAGGTCGCGCCCCACGTCGGAGCGGGCCGCGGCGACCACCAGGCGTGCGGCGTCGCGCCGGCTCAGCACACGCTTGCGGACGACCGCGTCGGCGGTCTTCGTGGCGTGGACGACGAACGCGGCGTGGCTCTCCCATTGCTCGCCGGCCCGCAGAAGGTCGGCGACCGTGCAGCCGGTGCCGTCGTCGGGGTTGGCGACACCGGTGTCCCGGTTGCCGATGAAGACCGTCGCCCGCTCGTCCGACCCGGAGCAGGCGTCGTCCAGGATCCGGATGTCGTAGGCGAGCCGCCCCGTGGCCTTGATGTCGAGGACCTGCAGCCTACGGTTCCCGTCCGCGACCGGGAAAGCCGACGGCCACAGCGTCGCCGCGCCCGCGCCGGTCCAGCGGATCTCCACACTCCGGCCGTCCCGGTTCACGACGAGCCCGGTGACGTTCTCGGCCGTCGCCCGGGAACCGACCTTCAGCGCGACGGCCGGGCCGCTGCTGATCCACTGCAGCGTGTCGCCCTCCTCCAGGACGAGCGGGACACGTTCGAAGAACTGCGCGGAACCGGCCTCGACCCGCACCTGGAGCCGGTCCCCGAGAGTCACGGACTTGGACACGGGCCCGCCCGCCGCGGCGTAGCGGATCTCCAGCGGATCGAGATCGCCCACGGTCGCGGGATCGACGGGGGATCCGTCACGGAAGAACGTGGGAACGGGCTGGTCGTAGGCGTCGAAATGCACACCGTCCGCCGCGGTCCAGCCGGTGCCCCACGACAGCTCCGCGTCCACCGGGCGGGTACGCGGCGCGCCGATCTGCGGGGCGTTCTGCCCCTGGACGATGACCCCCAGCTTCGGGTCGTAGAGGTAGTTGAGCCCGAACCGCTGGTTGTCCCAGAACCCGTACTGGGTGTTGAAGTGCTTGCCGAAGCCCATGCCGACGACGTAGCCGGGGCGTTTCGCGAAGACGAACTGCTGGCCGGTGGCCGCGTCCGAGCGATGCTCGGTGTACGGGGCACCGGCGTAGGGGCGCAGCGTGCCGATGGCCGCCCGGCGCTCGGCCGCGGCCGGGTAGTACTCCTCCCGCAACACGATGTCGCGGATGATCGACGGATCGAGGTACGCCCACGTCGGGGCGATGAGCGGCGCGACGGAAGTCTGCCACCCCGCTGCGGCGAACGCGGCACGGCGCTCCTCCATCTCCTCCCGGGTGGCCGAGTAGGCACGTGCCTGCGGGATCACCGCACCCCAGAGGTTGTTGGAGCCGATCGGCAGTTCGCTCGCGTAGTTCCAGCCGCGGTGCCGGGAGTCGATGGCCGTGTTGATGAAATAGCCGTCGAGCCGCTTGTCGTAGAGCAGGTTGTACTGGGCCCAGTCCATGTAACGCGTCTGCATCCGGTCGATCGTCGCCCGGGTCGCGGGATCGGCCCAGCCGGCGAGGTCTTCCGCCTCGACTTCGAGGCTGTAGCGGTGGGCGACCGTACCGTCGCGGAAGAAACCGGCCGCGCCCTGCGAGATCCGCTCGTGGTCGGTGAGGCGTTGCTCGAACCTCGCACGCAGCGCCGCGTCGTCGAAGCGGCGGAGGAGGCGGGAGATGCCCACCAGCCCGCCGGCGACCTGGTTGGCGAACTGCGCGCCGCGTGGCCCCCAGACCTCCTCGTCCTCCAGGAACCACGTGCTCGCCTTCCGCATGGCGTTGGTCAGGCCGGACACCAGCGCCGGATCCAGCGTGCCGTCGGCGTCGAGGAGCTCCAGCATGACCGCGTACAGTTCGAGCGCGAACCCGGTCGCGGCTCGCGAATGCACGTCGCCGCCGCCTTGCGGGAACGATCCGTCGGCGTTCTGGGTGCTGAGCAGGAACCGCAGGGCCGCTTCGAGGCGCTGGCGCAGGGCCGTGTCCCGGTGGTACGGGTTCCACGGGCGGTCGGCGGTGTAGAAGTAGGCGAGCGTGAGGACGTTCTCCATGA
Source organism: Nonomuraea sp. AD125B (assembly GCF_041402765.1). NCBI lineage: Bacteria > Bacillati > Actinomycetota > Actinomycetes > Streptosporangiales > Streptosporangiaceae > Nonomuraea > Nonomuraea sp. AD125B. The sequence continues at coordinate 362,129 of NZ_JBGLOU010000010.1, forward strand.
CCCGCGCGTCGCTGGGCCCCTGCCCCGTACGCCAGCAGTTGCAGGTGATGTACCCGTGGTTCGTGGTGCTGTCGTCGTTGACGCTGTTGGCGAGCGGCGCCAGGTTGGCGAGGTAGGGGGCGATCTGCTGTTCCAGGCCGGTGAAGTCGGCGAGGTCGATCGTGGTCGGGTCGAGAGCGGCGACTTCGGGTAACGTCCCGGAGACGATCGCGGCGGCGGGGGTGGCCGGGGTCAGCGCCAGGGCCACGGTGGCGGCCACCGAGGCGATCCGGCGGCTGCCATGAGTGTGGGGACGTTTCGATCTCATGATCGTGCCTCCAGGACGCGGTGTGGAGCACCACGGTTTCCATGATCGTGAATCGATTCACGACATGGGCGGAGCGTAGTGACGACGTTGCGGCCATGTCAACAGCCTGTTACGCGCGGTCTCCCGCGACGGGAAGAGATGTCGCGCGGACTACGAGCTCCGGCTCGAAACGCCCCTCCACGTCCTGCTCGCTCTCGAGACCGAGCAAGATCCGGACGGCGCTCGCCCCGAGGGTCGCGGACGGGTGGCGGATGGTCGTGAGCGGCACGATCGCGAAGTCGGCGAACTCTATGTCGTCATAGCCGACCAGCGAGAGATCCTCGGGCACCCGGACCCCGGCCACGATCAGCCCGTGCAGGAGGCCAAGGGCGAGCAGGTCGTTGCCCGCGACTATGCCGTCGGGGAAGCCGGCCGCCCGGCGCCGGAGCAGCGTACGCGCGACCGCCTCGCCGACCTTCGCGGTCTGCACCTGAGTGCGGATGATTTCCAGTGCCGGCGGCTCCGGAGACTCCTCGACAGCCCGCTTGACCCCGGCCAGCCGCAGGTCGACGTGAGGGTGCGCGCCGCCGATGAAGATCAGTCGCCGCCGCCCCTGGGCGAGCAGGTGCGAGGCGGCGAGATGGCCGCCCCGCTCGTTGTCGCCCGAGATCGCCGGATAGCTGTGCGGGCCGGGCGCGACGCCGACGAGAACGAACGGCGTGCCACGCTCCCGCAGCCCGAGCAGCTCCGCGGGCACGTCGCCGACAGGGGCGGCGAGGATGCCGCTCACCTGCTGGGACTCGAAGAAGTTGAGATAGGCGCGCTCACGTGCGGGGCTCTCGTCGCTGTTGGCGACGAGGATGAAGCGACCGTGCGCGGCGGCCTCCGCCTCCGCGCCCGCCGCGAGCTCCGCGTAGACGGGGTTGCTCATGTTGGAGACCAGTAATCCGAGCGCGAGGCTGTGGCCGACCCGCAGCCGCCGCGCCGCGTCGTTGCCGACGTAGCCGAGCTCGTCGGCCGCGGCGAGGACGCGCCGGCGCAGGCTCGGGGAGACCCGGTTCGGCTGGGTGAAGGTGTAGGACACGGTCGCACGAGAGACCCCGGCGCGCGCTGCGACATCGCCGACCGTGGCAGCGGAGGCGTCGGCCTTCTTCGGCGCGGGTCCAGAGGTCATCGGGCTCCTCACTGCGATACGTCGGCGCATGTCAGCCTAGCGCAGGCGTGAATGGATTCACGAAACCACTCTCCGAACAGCGGCACCATTGACACGCCTTCGAGGGGGCGCGTAATCTGCCCGAAATTCCGTGAATCGATTCACGATCTTGAAGCAATGGCCCGATGACGGCCGCGATCACCCCCGCCCCCTCACGTCCGGCAGCACACGCTTGCGCGCTTACGGACGCGATCACGGCGCCTGCGAGAGGAGTCACACGTGGCTGTGCCTCATGCCACGACGACACCGTCTGACGTGAGTGAACCCGCCGCCCGGCCGATTCGTGGCGACGCGGGCGGTTCCCGGCGCAAGGTCGGGGTCCGCGCGCCGTGGTGGTTCGTCGTACCGGCGATCTCGATCTACCTCTTCATCGTCGTCGTGCCCAGCGTCCGGGGCGCGATGTTCTCCTTCACCGACTGGAACGGCCTGCGCCCCGACTGGTCCTTGGTCGGCCTGGACAACTACGCCTCCGTCTTCTCCGACCGCACGGCGCGGGACGCGCTGGTCAACACCCTGGTCCTGGCCGTGCTGGCCATGGTGGTGCAGAACGTCGTCGGCCTGCTGCTGGCCCTGGGCGTGAACAGCATGGTCAAGAGCCGCTACGCGCTCCGAGTGATCTTCTTCGCGCCGGTGGTGCTGACACCGCTGGTGGCCGGGTACGTGTGGAGCTTCCTGCTCTCGCCCAACGGCGCGATCAACGAGGCGCTGCGTGCCGTGGGACTGGGCGGGCTGGCGCACGACTGGCTCGGCGATCCGGACACCGCGCTGTACGCGATCGTCCTGGAGATCGTCTGGCAGTTCTCCGGCTACTCCATGGTGATCTACCTGGCGGGGCTGCAGGCGATCCCCGCCGAGGTGCTGGAGGCGGCGACGATCGACGGGGCAGGCGCCTGGAGCAAGTTCCGCCGCGTGGTGCTGCCGCTGCTCAACGGCGCCGTCGTGATCAACGTGATGCTCTGCCTGATCGGCGGGCTCAAACAGTTCGATCAGGTCATGGCCATGACCGGCGGCGGGCCCGGCACCGCGACCGAGACGATCTCGACGGCGATCTACAAGAGCGCCTTCTCGCTCGGCGACTTCCCGTTCTCCATCGCGCTTGCCGTCGTCATGACCGTGGTCATCGCGGTCCTGGCAGCACTCCAGTTCCGCCTGACGCAGAGGAAGGTCTCCTGATGCACGCGCGATACACCTGGCGGACGCTGCTTCGCGAAGTGAGCCTGATCCTGCTCGCGCTGGTGTTCCTCGTGCCGCTCGTCGGCCTGCTCAACGTGTCGCTGAAGCCGCAGGACAGCCAGACCGGCACGCTGGCCTTCGCGTTCCCGCCCACCTTCGACAACTATGCCGCGGCCTGGGAGCAGGCCAGCCTCGGCGCGGCGCTGGCCAACAGCTTCCTCATCACGATCGTCAGCGTCGCCTTGATCATCGCCTTCGCGGCGATGGCCGCCTACCCGCTGGCCCGCGTGACCCGCGGCTGGTCGCGGTACACGTTCTCCTTCGTCATCGGCGGCCTGCTCGTCCCCGGTCAGCTCGCGCTGCTCCCGTTGTACGCCACCATGCGCGACCTCGACCTGCTCGGCTCCCTCTGGTCGGTGATCCTGATCAACGTCGGGCAGCAGATCCCTTTCTCCGTGTTCCTGTACACGATGTTCCTGCGCGAACTGCCGCTCGACTACGAGGAGGCCGCGCTGCTCGACGGATGCGGGCCGCTGCGGTCCTTCGTGACCGTGGTGTTCCCGCTGCTGCGCCCGGTCACCGGCACGGTGGTGATCCTCAACGCGGTCGGCATCTGGAACGAGTTCTTCACCCCGCTGCTGTACCTGGGCGGCAGCGACAACACCACCGCCCCGGTGGCGATCTACGGCTTCGTCAGCCAGTACGTGTCCCAGTGGCCGCTGATCTTCGCCGGCCTGGTGATCAGTGTGATTCCCATCCTGGTCGTCTATCTCGCGCTGCAGAAGCACATCATCAAGGGCTTCGCGGGCGGCCTCAAAGGCTAGCCGCCCTCCGCTCCCCCGCTCCCTGAATTTCGGAGACTCTCATGACATCGATTAAAACGTTCGCACCCGTGTGCTGCCTTGCCATGGCGGCCGCCGCCTGCTCGACCTCGGGTGGCGGTGAAGCCGCCGCGCCGTCCGGGCAAGTGCTCACCCTGGCCGCCGCCGGCCAAGGTCCGGCCGAGGCCGCGGTGAAGGCGTTCGAGAAGGCCAATCCCGGGGTTACGGTGAAGACGACGTTCACCGAGGACGATGCCTCCTACCAGCAGCAACTGCGTACCCAGCTGTCCTCGGGAACGGCGCCCGACGTGTTCCGCATGTGGCCGGGCGGCGGCAACACCATGGCCGTACGGGACCTCGGCGCCGACGGCATGCTGATGGACCTCTCCGGCGAGAGCTGGGCCGGCGGGCTGAGCGCCGACCTCAAGGCCGTCACCAGCGACCCGGCGGGCAAGGTCACGGCCGTGCCCGTGACGATCGGCGCCGTCGGCGCGATCTGGAACGACCAGGCGCTGGCCAAGAGCGGCCTCACCAAGCCCACCACGTGGCCGGAGGTGCTGGCGTTCTGCAAGGCCGCCAAGGCCAAGGACGTCGTGCCGTTCGCGCTCGGCCTCAAGTCCGCGTGGGTGACCCAGCTGGTGCCGTACGCGCTGACCGCCTCCCTCGTCTACGGCCCCGACCCCGCCTTCACCCAGCAGCAGAAGGACGGCAAGGCCACCTTCGCGGCCTCGGGGTGGAAGCAGGCCATGGAGAAATACCTGCAGATGCGGGACTCGGGCTGCTTCAACGACAGCCCCAACGGTGTCGGCTACGAAGAGCAGATGCAGCTGCTCGGCCAGGGCAAGGCGCTGGGCGCCGTGCACGTGCTGTCCGCCGTGCAGTCGGCGCTGAAGTCCGCGCCCCAGGGCACCACGTTCTCGATGAGCCCGTTCCCCGCCACCGACAACGCCGACGACACCTACATACCGGTTTCGGTGGGCATCGCGTACGGGGTCAACGCCAAGGCCAAGAACCCAGCTCTGGCCAAGAAGTTCATGGAGTTCCTCGCCTCGCCGGAAGGACAGGCGCTGTACGCGACGGAGTCCGGCAGCAGTCCCGCGCTCCCCAGCCCCTCCTTCAAGGCCGACGCGCTGCAGCAGCCGGTGCTCGACGCGGTCAAGGCCGGGAAGTCCACGCTCTACCCGGACCAGGCCTGGCCCAGCGCGAGGGTCCAGCAGGAGCACCTGACCTCCATCCAGGAACTGTTCAACGGAACGGTCGACGTGCCGACGCTGCTCGGCCGCATGGACAAGGCGTTCGGCGAGGCCAAGTGACCGACACGCGAGATTCGGGAGCCCGGCGATGACCGCATGGGAGGCATGCCTGTGGATCACACCCAAGATCTTCGACGACCTGCGTGACCCCGCGCCCGGCGTGGCGGCGTTCTTCGACCATCACGCCGACTGGCTGGCCGACCGGCCGGTCACGGTGGTCGTCTGCGCGGGCAACGGCGACCACGTGCTGAACTACGCGGGCCTCCAGTCGTGGGAGGACCGCTTCGACTGGGCCCGCTACAACTGCTTCGCGATCGCCCCCGGCGGGCCTTCCGCCAGTGCCCGGGCGCACAACTCGGACTGGCTGGCCCGGGTGCGCGACGGCGGGGAGCGTTCGGCCAACCCGTACTCCGCCGGGCCGATGTTCATCCTGTCCGAGCAGCCGATGGACTACCGCACGCTGGCCGGGATCTACGCGGCCATACGCGCGGAGGCCTCGCGCCGCGGGCTCCAGGTGAATCTGCTGGAGTATCTGGAGCCCGGGCCGGAGTTCTGCCGCAGCGAGTGGAAGACGGCACGGCACCCGGAGGTGGCCGCCGGCACCGCCGACGCCGGCGGGCACCTGGTCCCCGGCGTGATCGACGTGACGGCCGCGCTCTCGGCCGACACCCGGCCGTACGCGGCCTTCCCCGGCGGCATCCCGGGCGGGTTGCCGGCCGGGGACTTCGTCGCCGCCCAGACGGCCGCCTTCGTCGCCGACTTCGGCCTGGACGGGGTCATGCTCGGCAACCAGTTCGGTCTCGTCGGCTTCTGGCATCCGGACAACGCGCCGCCGCTCACGCCGCAGCGGTCCGCCGGGATCGAACGGTTCTTCCTGCGCCTGCGCGAGGCCATGGGAGACAGCCTCGTCTACTGGATGGACACCTACTGGCGGGCCGAGGTTGAGCGGTCTGCCTGGGGCATGACCGACGCCGCCTACCAGTCGCTCGACGCGATTCTGGTCAGCACGTTCGCCGTGCTGGTGGAACGTACCGAGATCGTGCCCAACCTGCTCAGCAAGGCCGCGCTCGGGGGACCGCGGCCGCTGCTCGGGCTGGACTTCGTCGACCCCTGGTACTGGTACCGCACCTACCTCGACGACCGGCGCACGTACCTCTACCAGCGGGATGTGCTCACCGCGCACGCCGCTGCGGTGGCCGGCGTCTCCTTCTTCGCCAACGACACCTTCGGCCACTTCGTACCGGAACCCGAGTTGTCACTGACCCTTGAGGTGGTGAGAAAAGCCGAACACGGGTGACACGGCCACCGCACACGCGCCCATCCGGGTGCGCGACGTGGACTTGCGCGCCGGCCGCTGGAGCATCTGGACGGTCGGCGGCCCCGGCCTGGTCAGCTTGACGTCGGTGCCCGGCCTGCGCCCGATCGGCTCGGCGCGCCTGCCCGCGGGGTCGGACGGGCAGGCGCCGCTCAGTCCGCACGCGGTCGCGGCGGCCCTCTCGTCGTCTTGGCCCGGGGCCGGGCGACTCCCCCGCAGGACTGGGCCGCGCGTCTGTGCGCCGTCCTGGGCGGGCGCTCGTTCACCTCGTGGGCGGGACCGTCAGTCCACTCCTAGGCTGGGCGGGTGCTCAGCAGTAACAGGCTCCGCGTCCTCCTGGAGATCTTCCGCACCGGCAGCATCGCCGGCGCGGCCAGAACCATGAAGCTCTCGCCCTCGGCCGTCTCCCACCAGCTGGCGAAGCTGGAGGAGGAGTCGGGCGTCGGCCTGGTCGAACGCAACGCCCAGAGCCTGCGCCTGACGGAGGCGGGCAGGCGGCTCGCGCTGCGCGCCCAGGAGGTGGCCGACATCCTGGAGGCCGCCGAGAAGGACCTGCTCGCCCAGCAGCGGATGGACGCGGGGGAACTGCGGATCGGCTTCTTCGCGTCGGCCGGGTACCGGCTGCTGCCGCTGGCGCTGTCACGCTTCGCCGCCCGCTACCCGAACGTGGCGCTCGACCTGGCGGAGGGCCAGCCGTACGAGCTGCTGCCGGACCTTGAGCGCGGCGCGCTGGACGTGCTGGTGGTGTTCGATCACGCGCTCGACCCGTGGCAGCGCCCGGAAGGGGTGGAGGTGCTGCACCTGTTCGACGAGCCGCAGCTGCTCGTGGTCCCAACCGGTCACCAGGCGGGGCAGCGTTCGCGGGTACGGCTGGCCGATCTGGCCGAGGAGCCGTGGATCACGACTTTCGGCGCCGAGCACCCGGTGTCGATCCTGGAGCGTGCCAGCATGCTGGAGGGGTTCACGCCGCGGATCCGCTGCCGCAGCGATCATTACGAGGTGACGATCGGGCTGGTACGGGCCGGGCTCGGGGTGGCGCTGGTGCCCAGCCTGGGGTTGATGGGGGTGACGGGGGTGCAGGTGTGCCGCCTGGCCACGCCGCAGCTGTTCCGCCGGATCGGGGTGGCGCGGCGACCGACCAACCCCAACCCGGCGGCGCGTTCCTTTCTCGCCTACCTCCGCACGGCGGCCGCCCAGTTCCGCAACTCCCTGGAACCGACCCTGCGCTGACCCGTCACCCCGCCCGACCGCGGCGCCCGCCTAAGCTTCAGGGGCCCGGTGGGCGCCGCCTGGCCAGGGCGTCAGGGTCGTAGACGGGCGATGAAGAGGCCGGCCTGCCGTACCGCGTGGACCAGGGCCTGTTCGGAGCCTGCGGGACCGTGTGCGAGGACCGCGTACGCGACCCCGCCCATCAGCCCCACGTCCGTGCGGATCCCCTCATCGGTGCCGGTCTTGTTGGCCAGCCACGCCGCCTCCAGGTCGTGCCGCAGCAGCGCGGGGACCAGGCCGTGGTCGGTGTTGGCCAGCATCCACTCGCGCAGCTGCACCTGCCACCCCGCGCCGCCCCCGACCAGCGATGCCAGCCCAGCCAGTTCCCCGGCCGTCCCCAGCGCGAACGTCGGCGGGTCGGCGGGCGTGCGCGGCTCGCGGATGCGGTCGAGCAGCCGCGTCCTGGTCAGCCCGAGCGCCGCGGCGGCCGCGTTGACCCGGTCCAGGCCAACGCGGCGCAGCAGCGCGTTCGTCGCGGTGTTGTCGCTGACCGCCGCGGTCAGCAGCGCCAGGTCGCCGACCGTCCACCGCCGCTGCGACAGTCCGAGCAGCAGGCCGGACCCGCCGCAGTAGTCGTCGTCGACCAGCTCCACCGGCTCCTCGGCGTCGAGGATGCCGCCTTCGAGGGACATCGCCACCTCCGCCAGCAGCAGCAGCTTCCCCACGCTGGCCAGCGGCAGCTCCACGTCGGCGTTGACGGCCGGCTCCGGCGCGCCGGAGCCGCGGACGGCCACCGCCAGCGTCCCCGGGCAGGCCTCGGCGATCTCCTCCAGGGTCTTGGGGGCGCTCACGGCGTGACCACCCCTCCGGGGCGGGCCGCCGTCAGGTCGCCGTCGCGGACCGCGACCTGCCCGGCCACCACCACGGCGCGCAACCCGTCCGGCGGCTGCAGCGGATCCTGGTAGGTCGCCCCGTCGGCCACCGTGGCCGGGTCGAACAGCACGAGATCGGCGTGCGCTCCGTCACGGACCGCGCCCCGGTCCCGCAGCCCGAAACGCGCCGCCGCCATGCCGGTCATCTTCGCCACGGCCGTCTCCAGCGACAGCAGCCCCTGCTCCCTGACGTACCGTCCGAGCACCCGCGGGAACGTGCCCGCCAGCCGCGGGTGCGGATGTCCCGGCTTGGGCACTCCGTCCGAGCCGATCATCGAGAAGTCGCACGCGAGCACCCGCCGCACGTCGTCCTCCCGCATCGAGTGGCTGATGATCGTCACCTCGCCCTCCTCGGCCAGCAGCAGCTCCGCCGCCGCGTCCACCGGATCGCCGCCGAGCGAGGCGATCGTGCGCCCCTCGACCTCCGGGTTGCGCACGGCGCACGCCACCGAGATGCGGTCCCAGCCGCCGTTGCCGACCGTGTTCTCCCAGCCGGGCACGCCCTCGGCGATCGCCCGCCGCATCCGCTCCCGCTGCGCGGGGTTCCGCAGTCGCTCCAGCAGGGCACCGGTTCCGCCGTCGTTGGCCCACGGCGGCAGCATCGCCGACAGCGACGTCGACGCCTCGGTGTAGGGGTAGACGTCGCAGGTGACGTCCATCCCGCCGGCGCGCAGCTCGGACAGGTAGGCCAGCGTGCGCTCGGTGCGGCCCCAGGCGTACTTGCCCGCCGTCTTGTGGTGGGAGACGTGCAGCGCCGCGCCGCTCCTGCGGGCGATCCTCACCGCCTCCTCCAGCGCCTCCTCGACGCGCGCCATCTCGTCGCGCAGGTGCGTCACGTACGGCCTGCCGTACCGTGCCGCGACCCTGGCCAGCGCCACCACCTCGTCGGTGCCGCCGTACGTGCCCGGCGTGTAGATCAGGCCGGTCGACAGGCCGGCCGCGCCCTGGGCGAGCGCCCGGTCCAGCAGGTCGCACATGACGTCAAGCTCGTACGGCGTGGCCGCCCGGTCCGCGTAGCCCACGACCCCGGCCCGGAGGGTGCCGTGCCCCACCAGTGAGGCCAGGTGGTTCGACCGGGGAGCGTCCACATGGGCCGCCGCGAAGCCCTCGAAGTCCTCAAATATAGGTACGTTGCCGCCGAAACCGACGCGGCTTGAGGCCCGCATCTCCGGGATCCGCTCGGGCAGCGCGGGGAAGAGCCCCGACCCGCAGTTGCCGCTGATCTCGACCGTCACCCCCATCCGGACAGGCGCGGCGGCCAGTTCCCATGCCTCGGGACCCAGCAGGGTGGCGGCGTCGGAGTGTGTGTGCACGTCGATGAAGCCGGGGGCGACCACCAGGCCGGCGGCGTCGAGGACCTCCCGCGCCGCGGCCTCCCCCGTAGGGGGCAGCAGGACGACGCGGCCCTCGCGCACGCCCACGTCGGCCGGGCGCAAGGGAGTGCCGGTGCCGTCGGCGACCTGGCCGCCGCGGATCAACAGGTCGAGGTTCAAAGCACCTGCCCCAGGAACGCGCGGGTGCGCTCGTGGCGCGGGCGGGACAGCACCTCGCGCGGAGGTCCTTCCTCCACGATCACGCCGTCGTCGATGAACACCAAGTGATCACCTGCCTCCCGGGCGAACCCCATCTCGTGGGTCACCACGATCATTGTCATGCCGCTGGCGGCCAGGTCCCGCATCACGGCCAGCACCTCCTGCACCAGTTCGGGGTCCAGCGCGCTGGTCGGCTCGTCGAAGAGCATCACCTTCGGGTTCATCGCCAGGCTCCTGGCGATCGCGACCCGCTGCTGCTGCCCGCCGGACAGCTGGGCGGGGTAGTGGTGGGCGCGGTCGGCCAGCCCCACCCGCTCCAGCAGCTCGCCCGCCTGCCTGGCAGCGGCGGCGCGCGAGGCGCGCAGGACCGTGCGGGGGCCCTCCATGACGTTCTGCAGCGCCGTCATGTGGGGGAAGAGGTGGAAGCGCTGGAACACCATGCCGATCTTCTGCCGCTGCTCGCAGAGCTCGTCGGGCCGCAGAAGGTGCAGCCGGTCGCCGTGCTCGCGGAAGCCGATCAGCCGGCCGTCCACCCAGATGCGGCCGGAGTCGATCGTCTCCAGCCGGTTCACGCAGCGCAGCAGGGTGGACTTGCCGGATCCCGAGGGGCCGACGACGCAGACGACGCCGCCCTCCGGCACGTCCAGGCTGACGCCCTTGAGTACTTCCAGCGAGCCGTACCGCTTGCGGACGGACTGGATGCGCACCATGCTCATGACCGCTCACCCCGCGCGAACCGCTTCTCCAGGAAGTGCTGGCCGACGCTGGCCACGCTGGTCAGCACCAGGTACCACATCGACGCCACGATCAGCAGCGCGATCACCTCGAAGTTGCCCAGGTAGATGCGCTGAGCCACGGTCAGCAGCTCCGCGCCCGCGATCACCGACACCATCGAGGTCGTCTTCAGCATCGAGACGAACTGGTTGCCCGTCGGCGGGATGATCACCCGCATCGCCTGCGGCAGCACCACCCGGCGCAGGATCTGCCTGTGCGACATACCGAGCGCCTCGGCCGCCTCCCGCTGCCCAGGATCCACCGAGCGGATGCCCGCCCGGACGATCTCTGCCATGTAGGCGCCCTCGTTGATCGTCAGACCCAACGCCGCCGCCACGAACGGCGTCACCAACGTGTTGGCCTGCCATTCCACGAACATCGGCCCGCCGAAGGGGATCCCGACCCCGATCACCGGGAACACCAGCCCGATGTTGAACCAGAAGATCAGCTGCACCAGCAGGGGTGTGCCGCGGAAGAACCACGTGTACAGCCCCGCCGCGCCGCGCAGCACCGGGCTGTCCGACAGCTGCATCACCGCCGCGAGCACGCCCAGCGCCACGCCGAGGACCATCGACAGGAGCGTCAGCGCGATCGTCACGCCGAGCCCGCCCAGCACCCGGCCGTCGAACAGGTACTCGACCACCACGTCCCAGTGCAGGTTCTCGTTCACGGTGATCGTGTACGCGAGCCAGATCAGCACCAGGCCCGCGGCGGCCCCGGCCACCATCCGGCCGGGCCGCCGCGGCGCGACGGCATTGACGGGGAGTTCGGTCATGACGCGCCGGTGTTGATAGTGATCTTCGGCACCGCGTTGGCGGCCGTGCCGTACTTCTCCAGGATCTGCTTGTACTCGCCGCTGTCGACCAGTTCCTGCAGCGCCTTGGCCACCGCGTCGCGCAGCGCGGGGTTGCGCTTGTCGATCGCGATGCCCCACGGGCCGGCGTCGTACTGCTCGGGCAGCACGTCGTACTTGCCGGTCTCCTTGGCGTACATGTGGCCGACGGGTGAGTCGACGATCGTGGCCACGCTGCGGCCGGAGTCGATCGTCAGCAGCCCGGTGGGGGCGTCCTCGCTCTGCATGATCTGCATCTTCTGCGCGCACTTGTCGTTCTGCCGCAGGCCGATGTCCAGGTTCGAACTGCCCTTGGCCAGCACGACCTTCTTGCCGCACAGGTCCTCGAGCGTCTTGATGCCCTCGGGGTTCCCCTTCTTGACCATGATCGAGCCGCCGGCGTTGAAGTAGTCGACGAAGTCGACCGCCTTGCGGCGCTGCTCGGTGTCGCTCAGCGAGGACATGGCGATGTCCCAGCGACCCGCCTGCAGGCCAGGGATGAGCCCGTCGAAGGCGGCGTTCGTCGTCGTCACCTTCAGGCCGAGCCGTCCGGCGATCGCCGCCGCCAGGTCGATGTCCACGCCGGTCAGCTCCTGCGTGCCCGGCTTGTACATCTCCATCGGCGGATAGCCCTCAGAGGTCGCCATCCGCAGCTCGCCCGACTTCCGGACCTGGTCGGGCACGAGCTCCTTGGCGCTCTTGCCCGCGGCCGAGGGATCCGTGCGCGCCGCCGTACCGGAGGTGGACCTGCCGCAGCCCGCGGACAGGGCGCAGACTGCGATCATCGCGATGACCAGGTGTTTTCGCATGGCGGACATGGTGACGGCCGCTGCGGGGGGAGCCCAACGAACGTGCAGGGTTCTGGCCCTGAGCCTCAAATTCTTCGATGCTCATGAAGATCTGGACGACTCAGTCCCTAGGGTGTGCGGCCATGACCATCTGGCCCCGCACCGCCACCTGGACCAGCGGCGAGCTGCACCTGGGCGGCCTGTCCGCCACGGAGCTCGCACAACGCCACGGAACCCCCGCCTACCTGCTGGACCGGGCCGACTTCGAGGCCCGCTGCCGCGCCTGGCTCGACGCGCTGCCCGACGGCGACGTCCACTACGGCGGCAAGGCGTTCCTGTGCCCCGAGGTGGTTCGCTGGCTCGCCGACCTGGGGCTGTCCCTGGACGTGTGCACCGGCGGCGAGCTCGCGGTCGCCATGGCCGGCGGCATGCCGCCCGAGCGGGTGGTCTTCCACGGGAACAACAAGTCCCTCGACGAGCTGCGCCGCGCCGTGGAGTGGGGCGTCGGCTGCATCGTCGTCGACTCCTTCACCGAGCTCGAACGGCTCACCTCGCTCGGCGCCCGCCAGCGGGTCATGATCCGCGTCACCCCCGGCGTGGACGCCGCCACCCACAAGGCCATCGCCACCGGCGGTGAGGACTCCAAGTTCGGCTTCTCCCTGTCCAACGGCGACGCGCTGCGCGCCGTACGCGCCGTCAGGGACACGCCGGGACTCGAGCTGTACGGCCTGCACTCCCACATCGGGTCCCAGCTCTTCGACACCCAGGGCTTCGCCCTGGCGGCCCGCCGCATGGCCGACTTCGCCGGCAGCGTCGGCGTCACCCGCCTCGACCTCGGCGGCGGGCTGGGCGTCGCCTACCGGCCGGGCGACCCGGAGCCGCCCACCCCGTCCGACGTGGTCGCGGTCCTGCGCAAGGAGGTCGGCGGGCTCGACCTGGCCGTCGAACCCGGCCGCTCCATCGCCGGGCCCACCACAGTCGCCCTTTACCGGGTCGGCACCGTCAAGGGGACCTACGTCAGCGTCGACGGCGGCATGAGCGACAACCCGCGGCCCGCCATGTACGGCTCCCCGTACACCGCCGCGCTCGCCTCCCGCGCCTCGGACGCGCCGCTCGAACGAGTGGACGTGGTCGGCAAGCACTGCGAGAGCGGCGACTACCTCGTACGCGACATCCCGCTGCCCGCCGACCTGCGCCCGGGAGACCTGCTCGCCGTGCCCGTGTCGGGGGCCTACCAGCGCTCGATGGCCAGCAACTACAACCACGTGCCGAGGCCGCCCGTGATCGCCGTGTTCGAGGGGACGGACCGGGTGATCGTCCGCAGGGAGACCGAGGAGGACCTGCTGCGGTTGTACGTGTGACAGATGTGACTGGCGGGCACCCGTTGCCCGCCAGGCGCACATGCCTAGGCCGTCCCGGCAACTCGGATACCCCGGCCGCCAGCCCAGCTGCCGCTTGGCCTTCTCCCGCCGACCAGATCCTCGACCGCATCTGCCGTTGCCGCGACAGAATTTCAAGACCGGCTCACTAGCCATTGCGCCGCCTGCTCCGCGGCCCCTGCCGCTTCTCCGATCCCGGCCGGCTCAGCCGGAGGCCAGGCCCCGGAGGCGGGCGGCCGCCTCCGGGTCGCCGACCGCCTCGAACACCTCCGCCGCTCGAAGGCAGGTCTGTCGGCTCTCGCCGATCCGGCCCGCCGCGGCCAGCGATTCGGCGAGGCGCACCATGCAGCGGCCCTTGGAGGGGGCCACCGGGAACTGCCCGAAGAGGGTGAGCGCCTCGATGTAGGCGGGGATCGCCTCGGCGTGCCGTCCCAGCTCGCTCAGGCAGAGCGCGATGGCGCCGCGAGCGTGCGGCCGGGTGAGCGCCGCCACGCTCGGCGTCATCCCCGAGTTCTCGTCGCTGGTCAGCTCGTACATCTCGGTGTACAGCTCCAGTGCCTCGGCGTGACGTCCGGCTCCGCGCAGGCACTCGCCAAGCAGGCCGAGGCTCTGGCTGTACGCCTCGAGCTCGCTGTCGGCCTTGAACATCTCCGCCGGCCTGGAGACGGAGACGATGGCCTCGTCGGGCTGCCCGAGCCGCAGGAGGGCACGTCCCACGTACATGCCCTCCAGCCGCTCCGGAAGCCGTAGTCCAGCACCTCGTTCGCGGCACGCAGCTCCACCTCCGGATCGACCTGCGGAATCGTGTGATGAACCGCCAGATACCTCAGCAGGGCGGCCTGATGTCCCGGGTCGCCGAGCGCGGTGCCGGCCTTCGCGCCGAGCCCAAAGACCTCCGGCCAGTACGGCCACGGTCACGTCCACGGACGTGGTGTATGAATCAAGCTTCGAGTGATCCTGTTTCTGCAGGTTAAGCGGTAAGTGTCTGTGGGAGCGGGTTCGGGGCCGGTGTGTCGCCTGCGATGAGCCGGACGCGGGCTTTGGCCAGAATGTCCAGACCCATGTAGCGGCGGGCTTCAGTCCATTCGTCGATCTGCTCGGCCAGGACCGCGCCGACGAGCCGGATGATCGCGGCCCGGTCTGGGAAGATGCCGACCACGTCGGTGCGGCGGCGGATCTCCTTGTTCAGCCGTTCCTGCGGATTGTTGGACCAGATCTGGCGCCAGGTCTCGCGGGGGAAGGCGGCGAAGGCGAGCAGGTCCTCGCGGGCGGCGTCCAGATGTTCGCAGGCGGCCGGGTATTTGGCTTCCAGGGCGTTGATGACCCAGGCGTGCTGGGTGCGCACCTGCTCGGAGATGGGCTGGTCGAAGATGGTGTGCATCAGGGTGGCGACCCACGGCTGGGCGCTCTTGGGCACGGTGGTGAGCAGGTTGCGCAGGTAGTGGGTGCGGCAGCGCTGCCAGCACGCGCCCGGCAGAGCGGCGCCGATCGCCTCGACCAGGCCGCGGTGGGCGTCGGAGACGACCAGTTGGACGCCGGACAGGCCGCGCGCCGTCAGGCCGCGCAGGAAGGCCAGCCAGCCGGCGCCGTCTTCGGCCGAGGTGACCTCCAGGCCGAGGACCTCACGCTGGCCGTTGGCGTTGACGCCGGTGGCGACCAGGGCGTGCACGTTGATGGTGCGGCCGCCCTCGCGGACCTTCTGCGTCAGCGCGTCCAGCCAGACGAAGGTGTAGGGACCAGCGTCCAACGCCCGGGTGCGGAAGGCTTCAACCTGCTCGTCCAGCACCTTGGCCATCTGCGAGACCTGGCTTTTGGAGATGTGCTTGATGCCGAGCTGTTCGACCAGCTTGTCGACTCTGCGGGTGGAGACGCCGAGCAGGTAGCTGGTGGCGACCACGCTGACCAGCGCCTGCTCGGCCCGGCGGCGCCGCTCCAGCCAGTCCGGGTAGTAGGAGCCGGAGCGCAGCTTCGGGATGGCCAGCTCGATGGTGTGGCTGTTGCGTAATTGCGCCGGCCTGACTCTGAGGCTTGTGGCCGTGGCCGGGGTGGGCCGAGCGGATCGGTGTGGGACGGACCTGCAGGTCGCGGCGGCCGTCTCGGCAGCTGGAACGCTGCAGTGCCCCACTTGAAGTGTTTGTCGGCTGTTCCGCTCAGGCGGTGAGGGCCGCCGAGCGGCGAGGCTTGGGCAGGCGGCAGAGCTTGCCGAGGTTGAGGACCATGGTGGCGAAGGTGAGTTCGGCTTGGCAGGCGGACAGGCCTCGGCGGGCGAAACGCCGTAGGGCGGTGCGGTCCTTGAGATGACCGTTGACGGGTTCGACGGTGGCGCTTCGTCGTTTGTAGAGAGCGACACCTGCGTCAGTGGCCAGGCGGTGGATCATGAGGGTGGCCGGGTCGGCATCTTGGGGCGGCGGGCCGGGGTGTTGGCCGGGCTGAGGCAGAGCTGCGTTCTTGCCGGGCGCGATGAGCCGGTCAGGGCCGGGAGCTGTGAGGTTGTCGTGGGTCCAGTAACCGGCGTCGAACAGCAGGGTGCCGATCCAGTCGGCCAGGCAGGGGCAGTGCGTGCCGTCACAGCCGCGAGGATGACCGCTGCTTTGGCCTGCCGCTGAGGCTGCGACGCAGCATCCGCCGAGCGTGGGGCACCGGTGCAGGCATCGTGCCTGGTGAATCAGCAGCGCCGCGGTGAGTGCCGCTCGGCTCAGTGGCTGCAGTTGCCGTCGGTCGTTGATGTCCTGGACGACCTGGGCGCTGAGGATCAGGCCGTCGTCGCTTACCGCGAGTTGGGCGTTGTAGCCCTGGATGGTGCCTCCGTTGGCGTCGTGCATCAACCGGCTGTCGGGGTCGGTGACGTTGCGCCGGGCGACTGGACGCCCGTCCTTGGTCGTGATGCCGCGCGGCCCGTGTCTGCCGCCGCCCGGCACCGGTGACAGGTCCGCCTGTTCGCGCTCGGCAGGCGGTGAATCCTTGTGTGCTCGGGCGGCGGCCAGTTCCCGTTCTGCTCGGGCGACCCACCGCTTGGCACGGGCCACCTGCTGACCGCGATTCTCATCAAAGCTGAACGGTCCAAGGTTCGGCTTGGGCCCCTGGCCGGCCTCGAACCGCCGAATCCGCTCACGCATCACCGCAATCTGTTCTCGTTTGGCCGCGATCTCCTCGGCCAGCCGGTCTCGGGCCGCCACCAATCGAGCTTCGGCGATCGCCACAGGATCGGCTCCGACGGGACGAGATCCCACGTCATTGCGGCCGGCTCTGGTCGCCTCAAGGAACGCGCGTTCCTTGGCGGCCGCAGCCTCGGCGTCCCATCCCCGGTCGGCCTCTTCCGCGATCACCTCGGCAAGTGCCCGCTGGATCCGCTCCTCCCGATCACGCCTCCCGCGCAACCGTCGCGGTGTCTCCTCAGCCTGTTCGCCCGATCCGAACGTGATGTCCTCGGCGGCATCCTGCGTCGCGGCCCGCGCGAGGATCTCATCCACCTGCTGCTGCAGCCATTGCCGACGACAAGTGGCCTTCTTTGCCGCGTCCGCAGCGATCTTCGTGCCGTCCACGGCGATGGCCCCCAGTCGCCCTAACCCGGCTTTCGCGCAGATCAGCAGCACCTGGGTAAACAGATCGCGTACTGAGTCCTGGTGCCGCTGCCGGAACCGGGCGATCACCGTGTGATCGGGCACCTGCAACCCACAGATCACCCGCATCGCTACATCGGTCCGGCACAACCGCTCGATCTGCCGCGACGACCGCACCCCAGCCGAGTAGGCGTAGATCAGCAACGACAGCAGCATCCGAGGATCGTAGGCGCGGCGGCCAGGCCCGCCGCGTGCATAACGAGCCTCCAACTCCGTGACGTCAAGATGCTCGACCACCTCGAGCAGCACCCATACCACGTGATCGTCTGAAAGCCACTCACGCATATCCACCGGAAGCAGGAACTGCTGATCCCGATCAACCCGTCGGAAATCCCTCGCCACTCGCCCATCCAACGATCACTCAGCCGACGAACCCAACTGGTCAGGAAGATCGTGGTCAAAAAGCAACAGCCACGGTGCCGGCCCGGGTGTCCCACTCGCGCGCCGGTAGCCGTTACGGGAGTTCGTCCGCTCGTCGCTGCGCCGGCCGTAGGTAGCTCCGCACAGGCTGTCGGCCTCGGCCGACATCAACGTCTCGGCCATGGTCTTCACCATGGATCGCAACATGTCGGGGTCGCCGGTCTCGATCTGCTGCGCCAGCCATTGCGCGGGCGTCACACTGGGGCCTGCGGCCATCGTCTGGTTCTCCTTCGTTGATCTAGCTACTCGAAGGATCACTCGATGGCCGTTCTCATTTCACGGCACCACGCCTATGACCAGGCCAAACTCGTACACCACTCCCGTGGACGCAACCACGGCCACTGGATCCACCGGCTGGCGAACCAGCGCAGCGACCAGGCGCAGTCGAGCACGGCCTGCATGGGATGACGAGCAGGACCTTCGCACCCTCGCGCGACGACTGACCCCGCTGTTCTGGCAGCACGTCCAGCCCTACGGCGAGTTTTCTGGATGTGTCCAAGCGACTTTCACACAGCAGTGCTGCGCATGCTTCCGGGTCGGCACAAAACCAGCCGGCGCTGGCGTACCTGTATCAGCCGTCATCAGGCACTGTCGGCACCAGTTCGGGGATCAAGCAGTCGACAACGTGAGCGAACACCGGCGTGCCACTGCCGCGCTGTGGGAAATGGTGAGGGCCGCTAGGCCGATGGGATGGTTCAGGCGGCCCCGCTTTCGACACTATCGGAAGCAGCGCCTGCTCCAGAGAAGCTCGCATGTGCCACGCTGACAAGCCTGGCGTACCGCAGCCGCCCGGCAAGTAGGACTCGCCCTTGACGTCCTGGAATGGACACGCCTGCCCGGTGCCGGCCCCAGAGCGGGCCGGCACCGACAGCTTCACCGCCGGTACCGGCTCGGTGACCACCGCCCCGGCGCCCAACCTGCCGATCTCGGCCACCCGATGCAGCTCCGCCACCATCACCCGGCCCGAGGCCCGCGTCGGCGCGGTGCGCAACCGCTCCAGCTCCGAGACTCGCCGATCGGCAGGCACCTGCAGCAAAGCGGTCAGCCTCGCCCGCAGCTCCGAACCTGCGCGCTCGGCCAGCGTGCGATACAACCGGGCGTGCTCGCCCCGGCGCACCTCGCTGATCAGGCGGGTCAGGGTGGTGATCCCCGTGGGCAGCAGAATGCCCTCGCGCAGCATGTGCACCACGGCGCGGTCGAACAGCGCCCGCGGCCCCTCGATCGTGGACCAGACCCGGGCGGCCAGGTAGTCGCGGACCTCCTGCTCGCGTTTGGAGAACTCTGCCAGCTCCAGCAGGTCCCGGATCTCCCAGGCGTGTTCGTAGGCCGTCTTCGGCCGGGTCAGGTACTCCGGCGCGCAGGCCGGGTCGATGCCGAGTTGCTCGGCGACGAACTCCAGCACCTCCACTGGCACGTTTAGGGAGTCTTCGGCCAGGAAGGTGCCGAGCATCCCGCACGGTCCCCCACTGCACCGCCCACCCCAGCTTCGTCGCCGGACGGCGCTTACCGGCCAGTGCCTCCAGCGCCTTGGAGTCCAGCCGAAACAACTGCTCGAGTTCGGCCACCGACACTTCGGGCCGGAACCGTCGATAGCGGGCTACTTGCTCATCTGAGAGGAAGCCACAGGCATGAGCAGGCACGCTAGGGCGCTCGACCAGGGCAAACAGCCGTCGTCACCGAATCGTCGTCAAGATCGACTTGCTAGCGCCAAATCCGGTCCGATCCTCCCCGGAGGCCTGTCGCCGACGGCCAGTCGCCGGGCCGGGACCGGGCGCCGTTCGGACAGGAACAGCGACCCGCGGGACCGTGTGCTGCCGTCCGGCAGCCGGGGCAGCAGGTGGGCAGTGCGGTGGTTATGTCAACAGGCAGGGTGTCGCAGACACAAAGCTGTCGCACCGCAGCTTGCTACACAGGGTTAGACCAGTCCCGCCTTCGGCGACGCAGGCGGATTTCGACAAGAGCGTCAGAACTGGCAGAGTCGTGCCCTCATCGCACTCGCACACATCCTGAAACTTCACAGGTGTAGCCGGCATCAGCCGGGTGACCACCCCGGACCGCATCGCCGCCGCCGTACCATCAACCGGATCCTTCGCTCGCGGCATGCGACCTCGTGTCGCACCTTGTCATCGCGGGCGGCGCAGCCCGTCCAGCACGAGGGTGATGACATCGTCGGCCTCAGCCCGCCAACCGGGGCGGTCATGGGCCGCACTGATGCCGTGCAGCGCCATCATCACGGCACCGGCATCCACGTCGTCGCGAACGGCGCCGTCTCGCACCGCGGCGGCCACCAGGTCGGTGACCGCCTGCTCCAGCTCCCTGCTGCCCTCGGCGAGGGCACCCGAGCGATCGGCCCAGAGCGTGGCCAGCGTCCGGGCCAGGCCCTCGTGGGCCGCTATGTGGTCGACCATGCCGCGTAGGAAGGTCGCCAAAGCCTCCGCCGCGGGTAGCGTGGCCTGTAGCTGGCGGGCGCGGTCGCACAGCGCGGCGACCTCGCCGTGGTAGACCGCCTCGGCCAGCGCCTCCCGGGTGGGAAAGTGGCGGTACAGCGTGCCTGTGCCCACCCCAGCCAGCCGCGCGAAGTCATCGAAGCGCAGGTCGAAGAAGCCTCCAGCGTCGAAGACCTCCCGGGCCGTTGCGAGCAGGGCCTCGCGCTTGCGTTGGGCGTCGGCCCGCAGGGGCTTGTCGGCGGTCATGCGCTGCCTCCTGTTGACAAATGGAGATTACCTCCATATTTTACAAAGTGGAGATGACCTCCAAATCGATCGTACCCCACGAGGTGCAGCTTGAAGATCCTGATGTTCGGCCGAGGCGTGATCGCCACTATCTACGGCTGGGCCCTGGAACGGGCCGGGCATGACGTCGAGTTCTACGTCCGGCCGGGCCGCGCGGCGACGTACGGAGACGCAGTGAACCTCGACCTGATCGATATGCGGCGCCGGGTGTGGGGGCAGCGCGTCGCCGAGAAGCGGCCGGTGCGCTACCGCGAGGCGCTGGAGCCGGACCACGACTTCGACCTGATCGTGCTCAGCGTGCCGCACCACCGCCTCCCGGAGGCGACGGCCTTCCTGTCCCCGCGTGTCGGCCAGGCCACGGTGCTGATCTTCGGCAACATCTGGACCGAGCCGCTCGCCGCGATCGGCACACTCCCGCCCGACCAGATCGCCTGGGGCTTTCCCCAGGCCGGTGGCGGTTTCGGCGCGGATGGCGTGCTCCATGGGGCACTGCTGCCGTCGGTCATCTTCGGCACCCTCGGCCAGCCCCCGACCGACCGGGAACAGGCCGTGCGCCAGGCGTTTCGCGAGGCTGGGCTCCGGATCAAAGAGCGGCCTGACTTCCGCGGCTGGCTGTGGGTCCATTTCGTGTCGGATGCCGGCATGTTCTCGCAGGGCCTGCGGCTGGGTTCCCTGTCCAAGCTGGCCGGGGCAAGGGGCGACCTGCGCGAGGCGCTGCTGGCCGGCCGCGAGCTGCTGCCGCTCCTCCAGGCGCGCGACCTCGACCTGCGACGGCACCGGGGCGGTCTGCTGCCGTTCCGGGCGCCCACCTGGCTGACGGCCCCCGCGCTCGCCTGGCTGACTACTCATGTCCCGCCCGCGCGCGTGAGTCTCACGATGCACGACGACCCCGACGCCGAGGAGCCGCGCGAGGTCTGCCGGGACGTCCTGGCCGAAGCACGACGGCTGGGCATCTCCGTACCGCGTTTGGAAGCGGCGGAACCGCACTTCGCCCGCGAGGAGACGGGTCGAGTCTGATTTTACCGAGGTTGTCGGTCCCGGCGGTCCGTCGCGGTCGCTTGGTCTGCCGCATCCCAGAGCCGAAGCGGGTCGCACCGGTCGACCAACTGCCGTTCGCACACGGCTTTTCGCTGTCCAGCCTCTATCGCCTGTCCGTGACGTTGTGGAAGGAAAAGTCATGACTACCGCCGAGAAGCACGAGTTCCCCATGGCCCGCACGTGCCCGTTCGCGCCGCCACCGGCGTACGAGGAGATCCGCGAAGGAGAGCCGGTCACGCGGGTTCGCCTGCCCGACGGAGGGTGGGCCTGGGTGGTCAGCCGTCACGAAGACGTGCGAACCGTATTGAACGACCGGCGGTTCAGCGCCGACCGGCAGCATCCGGACTTCCCTGCGCTGGTCAAGGGCGAGGCGGCGTCCCGGCGGCCGGACGATGAGCGCTTCCTGATCGCGATGGACCCGCCCGAGCACGGGCCGGCGCGCAAGGCCGTGCTCGGCGAGTTCACGGTGCGCCGGTTGGAGGCGCTGCGGCCGCGGATCCAGGAGATCGTCGACGGGCAGATCGACGCGCTGCTGGCCGGGCCGCGGCCCGGTGACCTGGTGGACGTGCTGTCGCTGCCGGTTCCGTCACTGGTGATTTGCGAGATGCTGGGTGTGCCCTACGCCGACCATGAGTTCTTCCAGGAGCAGACGGCGAAGACGTTCAAGATGTCGACACCGCCCGAGGAACGGATGGCGGCCATGGGGGCCATCCAGCGCTACATGGCCGACCTCATCGCGGAGAAGGAGCAGAACCCACCGGACGACCTGCTCGGGCGGCAGATCGTCAAGCTGCGCGCGGACGGCACCTACCGGCGGGAGGCACTGTCCGCCATGGGCCTACTGCTGCTCGTGGCGGGCCACGAGACGACGGCGAACATGATCTCGCTGTCGACCGTGGCGTTCCTGAGCAACCCGGAGCAGCTCGCGATGATCAAGGCCGACCCGGGCAAAACGCTCAACGCGGTCGAGGAGATGCTGCGGTACTTCACGATCATCGACGTGGCGACGGCCCGGCTGTGCGTCGCGGACATCGAGGTCGGCGGGCAACTCATCAGGGCCGGCGAAGGCGTGCTGGCGCTCGCTTACTCGGCCAACCGGGACCCGCGAGCGTTCGAGAACCCGGACGAGCTCGACATCGAACGCGGCGCGCGCCACCACGTTGCGTTCGGGTTCGGGCCGCACCAGTGCCTCGGCCAGAACTTGGCTCGGATGGAGCTCCAGATCGTGTTCGACACGCTGTTCCGCCGCATCCCCAGCCTGGAGCTCGCGGTGGATGTCGACGAACTGCCGTTCAAGGACGACGCGAACGCCTATGGCCTCTACCAGCTCCCGGTGACCTGGTAGCGGACGAACTGCCATCCCCACCTCAGGAGGAGAGGGTCATGAAAATCATCGCGGACACCGGCAGGTGCGTCGGCGCCGGACAGTGTGTGCTCACTGAGCCCGCGCTGTTCGACCAGAGCGAGGACGACGGCACGATCATCGTGCTGAACGAGACGCCGGAGGGCGAACTGGTCGAGAAGGCCCGGGAAGCGGCACGCGTGTGCCCCAGCCAGGCCCTCTCGCTGGAGGCTTGAATCAGTCCGTGGATGGCCGTACAGCCTGAAACGATCATGCTGATCGGTGTGAGATGCTGAACGGCGCGTCTCCACTCAAACAGGGCGAACTCTCACGATGCGTCAGTGCTGCGTGACAGTGTGCCCGGCCTGACCGGGATCACGCTGGCGTCCTGGTCGCTGTGTCGGCGGAGCTGGTCATCCAGTTCGGCATTTCGCAGTGTGAGGACCTGGATCTGGTTGGCGTAGATGCGGATGGTGTTTTCCAGCTCCCGTACAGCGCGTGTGGTCTCCTGGACGATTTGCTTTTTCTCGCGCTTGAGCGCGGCATTCTCCTCCCGCAACGCCACCAACTCGGGTTGCTGTGTCTCGCGGCGGGCGAACGCGGCAACGACGGTGTCTTTGAAGTCGAGCTCGACCCGCACGGCGACGGGTGGACGTTGCATCAGCTGCGCCCCTCGGCGCAGACGCACCTGGCGGCTGCCGGCCGTAGCGCACCCGAGCTGCAGGCCAAGTCCCGCCACCAGCACCTGGCCAGCCTCGGCCGCTATGTCCGCTTGGGCGAGGAGACCTCCGCCTGCATCACCGCCGAACACGACCCCGCGGCCCGCCGCCGCAAGCACTGACGCCGGTCATCTACGCGCGACGTGGTGTGCTTCTGACGCGCTCCGGCCGGCCCCAGGTAGGGAAGGTCGCCAACGCTCTCCTGCTCAGCACCCCGGGCAGGTGTGTGATGACGGTGGTCGGCGTCGACCGCCTGGCCGTGCTCGGCAGGTGGCCTGCGTGGTGCTCACGCGGCCCAGGGGCGAGCGATGAGCATCACTCCGTCGTCGCTGAGCTCATCGGTGCCGCCGGCGAAATGCTCGGCCAAAGATGGAAGCAGTGCCTCGTGCAGCCGTCGGCGCTCGGCCGCGTCGGCCTCCCACAGACCGGCCAGCACGTCAGCGGCGGCGTGAGCCTTGCCGGTAACCTCCTGCTCGGGGAAGCGCAGCCGGACGCGCACTCGATGAAAAGCGATGTCCTGCAGGCCGCGCCCGGCCAGCACCCGGGCGGCGCGGGTGAGCAGGAAGCCCTGGTGATCGGGCTGAAGGCCGAGCAATGGCGCGCACACCTGGTTCCACAGGCCGACGACCTGGTTGTCCGGAGCGCCTTGGACCAGGATGGCCTTGGCGTGTGGGTGCGAGCGGTCCAGGATCCGGGCCATTTCGGCGACCGCGGTGTCGGGGTCGTCGCAGTAGTGCAGGATCCAAGCCGCCGTCACCGCCTCGACCGAGGCGTCCTGCAGGGGAAGGCTCTCGGCGCTGCCCGCCAGCACGCGGACCCCGGGCAGATTCAGGCCGCGTATGGCGTCTTCACGGTCAGCGTGCGGCTCCACGGTCAGACATGAGCCCACGCGCGCGGCGATGGCGCGCACCAAGGCGCCGCTGCCGCCGCCGATGTCGGCCACGTGCGTGTTGCCGTCCAACTGCCGGACCACGGCGTCGATGTCGCCGCGGTCCAGTCGCTCCTCGAAGGCGAGCCAGCCGTCCTGCGGCAGCGGGTGCGGGCGGGCGTGGGCGCGCGGGTGCGGGTAGGGGCCGGTGAGCGGGTGCGCGGGGACGGCCGCGTGGGCGGGGACGGGCTCCTGGTGAGGGCGGCGCGCGTAGATGAACAGGTGCTCCTCGGCGTCCATGCCCGGGTACTGCGGGTGGAAGGTGCTGAGGCTGTGGTGCACGATCTGCAGCCCCGCATCGCGCAACCGTTCCAGGTAGGTCTCGGCGGGATAGCTGGTGGCTCTCACCCGCTGTCCCATCCACTCGATCTCGGTGTTCTCGGCGTCGAAGGGCACGGTCGCGAACGCGAACAGGCCGCCGGGCGCCAGCCAGCATGCGATGCGGGCCAGGGTGGCATCCAGGTCGGCCCGGCTCATCTGCAGGAGGGGGAAGAACGCGCACACCGCGTCCCAGCTCCCCGGCCGGTCAGGCAGCTGGCGCACGTCCAGCTGGGCGAAGGTGGCCCCGGGCACGTGCGCCCGTGCCAGTTCCACCATGGTGGCCGACACGTCGATGCCGGTGACGGCGCATCCGGCCGCGGTCAGGCGCTCCGCGGCCGGGCGGCCGGTGCCTGACCCGATGTCCAGCACCGCCGCCCCGGCCGGCAGCCGGGCTGCCAGCCATTCCAATGCCTCCAGCTGCTCCGGCAGGTGGGAGTAGGTGTGTTCATAGGTCATGCCGAGCGCGTCGAAGGGGCGGGCGGCGTTCTGCGAGTCGAGCGGGGCAGCGGTTGTGTCCATAAAGGCCATCCCAATATAGTTGCTCTACGTAGTCAACTGATTGCAATACGTAGTCAGTCGTTGGCGTCGCCGCACTGTCACAACCGAGGAGCCGCATTGACCGCCTCAACCGTCACCGGCACCGGTGT
This sequence comes from Nonomuraea sp. AD125B, assembly GCF_041402765.1. Lineage (NCBI taxonomy): Bacteria > Bacillati > Actinomycetota > Actinomycetes > Streptosporangiales > Streptosporangiaceae > Nonomuraea > Nonomuraea sp. AD125B. The sequence goes on from NZ_JBGLOU010000010.1 coordinate 387,403, forward strand.
CCCCGCCACACAGGCGGGCTACTTCCAGCTGCGCGCCGAACTCCTGGGCCCCTCCCGCACCCGCCTGCTGACCGGACCTGAGCTCATCCAGGTCGGCCTGCAGGTCTACGGCGCGCCCGCGGCGTTCTCCCTCTACGGGGTGCCCGCGCCGGAGATGGCCGGATGCGGGCTGCGGCTACTGGGCCGCACCGCCATCGAGTGCACGGTCGACGCTTACGCCGCCCCCGTGGCCGCCGCGCTGGCCGAGCGCGTTCCCGCGGCAGGGCGCCCACCCCTGGTGGCGGATCTGTTCTGCGGATCGGGCAACCTCGGCCGGCACCTGGCCGCGGCGCTCGGCGTGCGGGCGCACGCCAGCGAGCTCGACCCCGCCGTCCACGCCGCCACCCGGCACAACCTCACCGCGCTGGGCATCGACATCGACCTGAGACTGGAGGACTACCGCGACCTGCTGGGCCGTCTCACCCCCCACGGCCCCCACGACACCTACGTGGTCGAGCCGCCCTGGGGCCCTGCCTTCACCGAGCAGGGCCTGGACCTGACGGCCACCGCGCCGCCGGTCCCCGAGATCCTCGCCGACATCACCGCCTCCCGGCAGGGCGCGCCGTGCCTGATCGTCATCAAGACCAACGACCGGATCGCCCACGACTCCCTGCAACGCTGCTTCGCCGCCGCCGAGCACCTGGCGTCCATCACTCCTGCGCCCACGCTCCCGGCGGGGGCCAACATGGACTTCCACCTGTTCCGTCTGTCCGCCTGACCCCGCTGGAAGCACATCGCACCCGTCACCCACCAGCCGGCTCCACCACGGACAGGACAAACGCACCCATGGCATCGATCTGCGTCTTCGCCGGAGCTCGTTGCGGCCACTCACCCGCGGCGCTGCAGGCCGCCACCGAACTCGGCCGGCTGCTGGGCCACCACGGGCATCGGCTGATCTACGGCGCGGGAGGCGCCGGCATGATGGGAGCACTGGCCTGGTCGGCCGCTGCGGCCGGAGCACCCATCACTGGAGTGATCCCCGCGTTCCTGCACCAGCGCGAGCGCGCTCAGGACGCCCCCGTCCAAGACCTCGTCGTCACCGCCGACCTCGCCGAGCGAAAGCAACGCATGCTGGAGCTGGCCGACGCGTTCGTGGCGCTCCCCGGCGGCTACGGCACGCTCGACGAGATCCTCGAGGTGATCTCGGCCCGTTACCTCGGCCTGCACGACAAGCCGATGATCCTGCTGGACGTCGACGGGATCTGGGCCGGTCTGCTGGCCCTCACCCGTCACCTGCACCAGCTCGGCTACGCCGAGCCCGAACCGGGAGCGCTGCTCCACCTGGCCGCCACCTCCCAGCAGGTCCTGGACCTGCTCCACCGGCTGCCCGAGCCCCTCTCCACGGTCTGACCCCACATCTCCGCCCGCCGCCCGGCGGGCGGTCCACCCTCGCACAGGAGGCCCCGATGACCCTCGTCCCCGACCTTGACGCCGACCCGCGCACCCTGGGCAGCCAATGGCTGTTCAAGCAGGAAGCCGACTACAACACCGTGCCTGACGCCCCCAACTTCGCCGCCTTCGCCAAGGCCGTGCTGACCTGCGCCAACGGCGACGGTGAGATCGCGGCCGCCGAACGCGCCTGGGTCATCGGCTTCTTCGCCGCGCTCGGCGCCTCCCCCGACCTGCTGGCCGAATTGCGGGACTACCCTGCCACGCAGGACGTCAACGAGCTCGTCGGCTCCAGCCCGGCCGTCGCCGCCTCCACCCGCGCGCTGATCTACCACGCGCTGCGCGCCTGCTCCGCCGACGGTGGCCTGCACTCCGCAGAGCTCACAGCCATCCGCGCCATGAACGCCCACCTCGGCCATCCCGCCGACCTCGTCGACCAGTGGCTGGAACTCCACCAGGAGGAGCAGCGGCTGCGCGCCCGCCGCCTGGAACTCATCTGGCCCGACCCCACCGCCAAGCCCTACTGACCAACACCGACGGCACCAGGCAGGCCCGCCCGCAGGCGGGTCTGCCTTTGCCTGACCTCCCCGGAGTCCTGCTCATGCCACCGGCCCGACCGACGACCAACCAGCCGCCCCCGTCGGCGTCGGCCGGTCTCTGCCCGGCCACCGTGCCCGGTGCGCTCTTCGATCACAGCGCGGGCATCCCCGACGGCCTCTATGCCCACCTGCGCGAGCGGCACCCGGTCTACCTCGACGCCGAGCTGGAGGTGTGGGTGGTCTCCCGCTACGCCGACATCGACCTCGTGCTGCGTGACACCACCGGCGCCTTCACCAACGCCCAGGGGTATACGCCCCTGCAACGGCTGTGCCCGCAGGCGCAAGCAGTCTTGACCCAGATCGGCTGGGTGCCGGTCCTGTCGTCCACCGACCCGCCCGCCCACACCCGTTTCCGCCGCATCACGAACGCCGTATGGCCCACCACACCCCACCGGCTCGCCGCCCACAACCCCGCGATCACGCACGCCGTCACCAGCTGCGCCGAGAACTTCGCAGCCCGGCCCGGCCGCCACGGCGACCTGGTCACCCACTACGCGCAGCCCGCCACCATGGCCGCCCTGGCTGACCTGATCGGCCTGCCATCATCGGCCCGGCAGACGGTCGGCACCCGTGCCGAAGCGCTGACGGCACTCGTCTTCGGCCGCCTCACGTCCGACCAGCAGCTCACCGCCGCCGAGCAGCTGCGTGACCTGTGGCACGACTGCGCCGCCCTGACCGCCGACCGCCTACGCGAACCACGCGACGACCTCTTGTCCGCCTGGCTGCGACACCCGGACGCCGACGGCCCGCTCACCGCCGAAGAGGCCGCATCCACCCTGATGGAAGTGCTCATCACGGGTGCCGAGATCATCCCCCGGCTGCTGACCCTCACCTGTCACCGCCTGCTGACCGCAGGCGCCCTGGCCGACCTGGACGGCAACGAGAACGGATGCGCGCAAGCCGTCGAGGACACCCTCCGCCACGACCCACCACTGATCGGCTGGCAGCGCGCCACCACCCGAGAAGTCGACCTGTCCGGCATCCGCATCCCAGCCGGCGCCCGCTTGCTGCTGCTGCTCGGCTCCGCCGCCCGCGATCCGCTGGCCCCCACCAGCAACGCCTCTGCTCTGGCCTTCGGAGCGGGAATGCACTACTGCCCAGGAGCGGCCTTTACTCGCCACTTCACCGCTCAAGCTCTGGCCGCGCTCGCCCGCGCATGTCCCCACCTCGTCCTTGACACCGCAGTCGGGTGCGACCCCAACACCTGGCCCCCCAACGCCGTCCTCCGCGGCCCCCATCTCCTCCCCGTCACCTGGTGAGGCATCCATTCGGCAGGGTTCCTTATCGGCCTTTGCCGGTTGGAGCGGGATGGTCAGGTCAGGGGTGATGAACCCACACGTCGGGTTCGACGTAGACGGCGTGCTGGTGAGCGCGGCTAGCGCGCACGGGCACAAGGCGCCCGCGTCCGCTCCAAGGGCGGCGCCATCGAGTACGTGCACTGGGCCACCGCCACCGCCCGGATACTGCCCCGCCTGCTGGCCGGCCGCACCTGCGGGCCGGTGTTCCTGGCCGACCGCCACGCCCCCACCTCCGGACCCCGCACGCCCGCCGCCGCCGACATCTGCCCGGCCACCGGGCACGGCCGCCTGTCCTACCCCCGCGCCGAGTACCTGTTCAAGACCGCCACCGCCAAACTCGACCCGCACCGCCAAGGGTGGCCCCTGCATCAGCTCCGTCATTCGGCGCTGCAGCACCTCGCCCAGGCCGGCCGGACCGCGCCCGAACTACAGGCCAAGAGCCGCCACCAGCACCTGGCCAGCCTCGGCCGCTACGTCCGCCTGGGCGAGGAGACCTCCGCCCGCATCACCGCCGAAGCCGACCCCGCCCAGCGCCGCCGCGCCCGCTGATCCAACCACCGCCGGTCGGTGCCGCGCGTACGGAACCGGCCGCCCGTCGGCCGCCCTTACGAACACACAAAGTATCCACAGTTACTCACTGTTACTTTGCGGCTGGTGACACGGACCCGAGCGGGGGCCGGACAGGCTGATGTCGGACATGCCGACGCGGGCGGTGAACACCAGTTGCCGGACCGTCCCCTCGGCCGCGGGGTAGTCGACGTAGCCCACGTAGTCGGCCAGATCCCCGGCCACGCCCGCCTGTTCGCGCAGGACGCGCTCGGCTGTCTGCTCGGGAGGTTCGCCGTCCTGGACGAGGCCGCGCGGAAGCTCCCACAGCTCAGGGTGGGGAGTGCCGGGGGCTCGGCGTAGCAGCAAGATCCCCTTGTTGTCGGTGGCCATGACGCCGGCCTGCTGCTGGCTCACCACCGCCGGCGCTCCTGATGGCGGCACAGTACGGACGGCTGGGGTCTCCTCCAGCAGGGACGATCCGGCGCTGCGACCCGCCGAAAGTCGTTACGCTCGCCTGAACCAGGCAACCGAAACGAGCCGCCGATGAACGAGCCCCATCCGGCAGACCAGCCGCGCCTCATCGCCACCGTCGCTGAGCTGATCGCCATGGCTGCCGACATCGAGCCCGACGCCCCGGTGTTTGTCGACGTCGACGGAGAACTGGCCAAGCTCGATGTGGACGGCTACCGGCCACTGCGCCCCGCCGCCGCGCACGTCAACGCGTTCGGACCGGCCGACGTATGCTGACCCGCCTGCCCGATACCGCCCCGGGACCAGGGACGTTCGTGTCTCGGCTAACCCTTTCGATCCACGCGCGTCGGTGTCGATACCGACCTATGTCCGGGATGACAGGCCCTCCCTGGGGACTGCCGAAGCTGTGGTGAGATGCCGCAGAGCCGAGACGTGCGTCACGACATCGACCGGCCGATAGCGGGGGCCACTATGGCGAGCACACCCAGCAACATGCCGACGCGCAGGACGAGGTGCAGGGCCATTGCGAGGCCGACTGGAAGGCCCTCGGGGATGCGTGTCGCGCCGTCCTCGTGGCCTACCTTCGGCTGCTCGTACCGCCAGGTGTAAAGGATCGCGGTGAGGAACACGGCGGCTCCGGCGATGGCCCACAGCCAGTGGAGGGTGAAGCCTGAGCGCCTGACGGGATACAGGAGCCTCCTGTGCTGACGCTGCCGCCGCTGAAGGTGGCCGCGGCGCCCGACCGCCAGCGCACCCCAAAGATCGCAGGGTGCGCCGGCCGTTGTCAGGTGGCCTGGGGTCAGCCGCGGTGGACGCAGTAGATCTTGCCGTCGTGGAAGGCGAGGGCGGGCGCGGCGGCGCTTCTTGCATCGATCTGGTTGAACGGGGTCCACTCCCCGTTCGTCAGAACGGAGAAGAACATCTTGGTGTTGGCGTTGCCGCCGCGGACCACGCAGAACACTTTCCCGCCCATGACGGCCAGCGCCGGTGCGGCTGCGGTGGATCCCGAAGGGAAGGACTGGATGGGGCACCACGGGGTGGGCGAGGAACTGCCGTAGGGAGCCCACGTGTAGCGCAGCGTGCTGTCAAAGGCGCGGTAGACGCAGTACAGGCGGCTGCCGTTGACGGCGAGAGCCGGGGCGGAGCTGGTGACGGCCTCGACCGGGAGCTTGCTGAAGGAGGTCCACTGGGAGCCGTTGAAGGTGGCAAGGTACAAGGCCGAGTTGGTGTGGCCGCGGACCACGCAGTACAGCTGGCCGTCGTAGGCGGCCAGGGCGGGCGGGGCGGAGGTGCTGCCGGGAGGGTGCTGGGGTGAAAAGCTCCACCGGCTGCCGTCGAACTGGAAAGAGTTGAGCACCCCGTTGGCGTCGCGGAAGACGCAGTAGAGCTTGCCGCCGTACGCGGCCAGGGCGGGCGCGGACGGGCTTGCAGCGCCATCGCCGAGCTGGGTATAGCTGCTCCATTGGGTGCCGTCAAAGCTGTTCCAGTACAGGCTTTGGTTGGTGAGGCCGCGAACCACGCAATACAGCTTGCCGTCGTAGGAGGCCAGCGCCGGCGCACCGGGGGTGCTGCCCGGCATCTGGATGTCCTCGCTCCAGCCGCTTCCGCTCAGGACGATGGAGCGTATCGCGGTGTTGACGGCAGGCTCGGTCACCTCCGCCTTGATGTTGACCTGGTGGTGTCCGCCGCCACCGCCGTTGAAGTCCCAGAAGTCGTAGCCGCCGGGGCGCCGGCTCAGGGCTTTCAGCGCCGAGCGGGTGAAGCCGATGGAGCGTTCCTTGACCAGGTCGTCATCGTTGGTGACCAGGCCCAGCAGCCAGTCGAAAAGCCTGGCGACGAGCCCGACCAGGGAGAACCAGGCGCTGCTGCCCTCGTACTCGCCGGTGTTGTCTTCCAGGTCCTCGGAGGCCTTGAAGCAGTAGGCGGAGATGTCCCGAAGGCCCTTACGCAGGTTGCTGTACCAGCCGCTGCCGCTGTGGTCGGCTTCCCAGCAGGCGATGTTGCAGGTGAGCCACTTGTCCACATTGCCGTTGAACAGATACGAGTGCGCGGCGAAGTTCCGGTGGCTGCCGGTGACGATGGAGCCGAACTCCGGCGACTCGTACTCCTTGGTGAACCCGGCGTCGCTGCCGGCTGAGGAGGTCCAGTAGATCTCGTCCTTGCCCAGCTCGCTGGACCTGCGTTTGCACCAGAAGTCCCGGAAGGACAGCTTGACGTAGATCGCGTCCGCTCCGTCGATTCCGCGCGGCGCCTGCTCCTGTGGGCCGACGACGACGGTGATCCCGCCGCCGTGGGTCGCCAGCGCTTGCACGAACTCTTCGGTGTCCAGCGGCGCATCGGGGGCGAGTTCGTCCAGGCGGACCAGGCTGGCGTTGGGCTGTGCGGCGATCTCGGCACCGATCCGGGGGAAGTCCGTGACCAGTTCCTCGATGGACAGACCTTTGGTCAGCGGCCGGCCGGTGATGGTGTCCGGGAACAGTTCCCGCGCCGTTGTGGGGGAGGTCTCCTCCTGGTAGATCCGGCCGAACTCGGCGATCTCCTCCTGGGCCAGTACCGTGCCCATCGCCCCTACCAGGAGCTGTTCCAGTTCGGTCAGTTCCAGCCCTTTTGCCTTGCGGGCGGCAGCGTGCAGACTCGCGCCGATCAGCGTGTTGCCGCTGCGGCTCAGGCGCATGCGCAGGTCCCTCTTGCTGCTGGACCTTGCCCCCGACAACTGGGCCCGCAAGCGTGCCAGGCGTTCCTCGGTGGTCACGAGTGATTCAGGCATGGTGATCCTCTCCCCCACACGGACAGTACATGATCACTCTGTAACTCTTAGTGACGGTGCTTGAGCGTCGCGAAACGGACGTCGTGTTTGCCGACGCCGTCCCTCTCGGGCATGGTCGCAACATTGCCCGGGGCTTAGCCGCTCGGCAACAAGCTTTTGATCTTCATGTTGCTACTGAATGCGCCTGCTAAATATGCCCGTTGCGCTACGTACCATTTCCGCTTGTCATGATGGAGTAAGACCATCGGTCAGCCCAGGGGCCCGCCAAGGCGCCTGAGGCGGCCCCTTGCACACTCACCGCACCGACATGCAGGAGCGCACGTGACCACCTCCGAGGTATCACCCACCCCGGTCGATTCCGCAGCCCAGCAGATCCCCGCGGTGATCAAGGTCCGGGAGGTGCCCGCCGCCGCCGAAGCGCGCGAGAAGCTGCTGCAGGCCATCGCGGCCGAGGCGCAAGCGGTCACGGCCAAGTCCCCCGGACAGGCGTCCGCGGCCCTGGAGGAACTCGCCCGCGCCTACGCCCTGGTGACCTCCGGCGCCACCGCCGTCGCACCGGCCGCCCCCGAGGCCACCACCGTCCAGTTCGACAGCAGGGCCGGTGGACATCAAGTGGGCCTGTGCCTTGAGCTGGAACCCTAAGAGGAAGCAGCCCTCAACGCCCTCTCACCGGCACCCTCACGTCGATCACCCCGCGTCGACCTTGGCGGGTGCCGTCCATGCCGGACGTCAACACAGGGTGTCGCGCACGCGCAGGGGCCGGTACCCGGTCGGGCCGAGCTGGGCCAGTTCGCCTTCGTCATCGACGTCGATGGAGCCGAAGAAGTTGATGTTCTCGCTGTGCGCCGGGCAGATGCGGGCGAGCACCTCCTCGTCGATGCGGCGCCCGGCGCGGCGCATCGACTCCACCGCCAGGCCGTAGTACTCGGTCGTCCAGGTGATCACGGCGTTGGTGACCAGGGTCAGGCACCAGGCTTGTTCGGTCTGCTGCTCCAGGTGGCGGGCGCGGATGGCGCCCTCGTGGGCATACAGCAGGTCCCGCTTGAGCGCGTGCAGCGACTCGCCCTTGTTGAGCTGGCGGGAGATCTTGCGGCGGTGATGTCCTCGGCCGACAACGGAGAGATCACCAGATCGCCCGCCTCGTCCAGGCGGACCGGGCCATCGCCTTCAGTCAGTGTCTGCTCCAGCTCGCCCAGCGCCGCATGCAACTCGTCGGCGACCTGGGCCAGGCCCGAGGCGGCATCGGCGGGTTTGCCGACCAGCCGGCAAAACTCCGCCCGATGATCTGCCCACCCGGCCGGGGTCAGCAGGTAGGCGGCCGGGTCGGCATAGCGGCGTGAACCGGGCACCCACACATCCCCCGCCCGCAGGGCGTCCCGCAACGCCAAAAGCACACACAATTCCCAGTAGTGCCGAAAAGCGCTGGTGTTGCCGCTCCTGGCCGCCGCCTCCAGGTAACCCTGCCAGCGGGCCGGCACGAAGGTGGCCGGCGCCTCCGCCGGGACCTTGCGGGTGCCGGCGGCGTTGGACTCCCGCAGGATCTCCACCGCCCTCAGCAGGTCGGCCGCGGCGGTGCCCCCGGCGAAGGCCACCGCCTCCAGCACCTGGGGGGTGAACTGCCGTAAATACCCGTATGAGCCCTCCAGCGCGGCCAGATGCCCATGATCGCGTGGTGGCGGAGGCAACGCTCTCTCCTGCGCCGAGCGCAGCCGTTGCCACCCGATTCGCTCCCCGCGGATCAGGCCGCCGACCTCCTCGTCCGGCACCGCGGGATCGGCAACGACGGCCAAGATCGCATCCAGCAGCGCCTGCCGGTCCTCCCCGGCCTTGGCGCGCTCGGCCAGTGCCTCCCGCATCCGGTGGGCGGCCTTGCTCTCCTGCGCCGAGACCGCCTGGTCGAACAGCTGCACGACCTCGTCCAGCACCTCGGTCGCCGACTGCGCCACCAGCGTCAGTAAGATCGGATACCGGCGCTCCGGCTCGCGCCGCTGCAACGCCTGCGCCGTCAGGCGACGGCCCACCGTGGCCAGAAGCCGGCGCCGCTCCGCCGGCAGTACCGACAGATCCAGCATGTCAGCGCCCATCCGGCGCAGGAACTCCAGCTTCGCGATCTCGGCCTTCACCGCGGCGGGCGAGGCCTCCACCGGCCCCTTGCCCAGCCACCGCAACCGACTCAGCCCGATCGCCGGATCGGTCACCAGCAGGGCGTCCAACCCGACACGGCGCTCGCCGGTGAGCTCGTGCGCCAGCCGGTCGAACGTCTCGGCCCGCGCAATCTGGCGAGCATGCGCAACCCGCTCCACCAAAGTCACCGGCACGGCCGGATCACCTTCGCCGAGATCAGGTACTCACACGCCAGCCGGAACAACAGCGTCGGTGAATCGTGCTCCATCGCCCGGGCCAGCAGGAACTCATCCAGCTCCTTCACCTCCAGCGCCGTCGCCGCCCGCCACCCCAGGTATTTGGCCACTACTACGGGGACCCCTCAGGAGAAGGGCGTCCGCCCGCAGTGGCGGCGGTGGGCGTCGGTAAAGGCCGCCGTCAACGGCTACGTGCTGCGCGAGAGCCTGTACGGGCCGAACCGCTCCGGCTACACCGCCACCCGCCGCGGGCCCCGGGTGCCAGTGCCGGTGCGCGCCGCCGCCGGCACCGTGACCGTGGTGGCCATGCCCGAGTGGGCGCGCATGCACGACGACGGCCGGTGGATCTGGGCGCACACCGGCTGGCCGGTGGAGGCACCCGGACAGATCGTGGACCCGCCGCAGACGTTCGCGCCGGCGCCAGGTCTGCGCTGGCAAGAGCAGACGGCGGCCGAAGCCGAGCGTGAGCGGGCCGTACGGGCCGCGGCCGCCGCCAAGCGGGAGCGTGACTAGGCGTATCGGAAGAGCGTGAGTACCCAGTTCTGCAGCCCGCACTCGACGAGCGAGCCGCCCCCGCCCTTGTACATCAGCCGGACCTGAGCGGTCGCGTTGACCAGAGGGATGGTCGGGGGGAACTCCATGATTCGTGTCGTAGTGACGCTCCTCCATTCGCTGCCCATGTCGATGGAGGAGTCGAAACGGTGGTTGCTGTCGATCGGGTGGGGGTCCTGGCCGCCGAAGGTGATGTCCAGGAAGCAGACGCCGTTGTCGCCTTGCGTCTTGACCAGTGACTCGGCGGAGAAGATCGCGACGAACATCGCACCGAAGCTCGGGCTGCCCTGGCCAACCTGCTGGGGGATGGTGGCGTTGGGCAGGTCCACCCAGACGTTGGGGGTGGTGACCGTGAAGCGGTTAGAGCCCCAGATGGTGGAGGTCTGGATCGGTGCGGCGTTGCGGACGAGGGGGGTGGTGGGGTTGTCAGGCACGATGCCCTCCTTCATTCAGAGGCCGGGGTTCGCCGAAGTCGCGCCGCCCGGACACCGGCAACGTTACTGAGAGTTATTAATCGATTGCAATCAGTTGTAATTGTGGGCAGGGGGTGTTCCGCCTGACATGAAGAGAAATGTCACGCTGATCAGCAGGAAAGAATGCCGTTACCCGGGAGGGGCTCGCGGCATAGGAGATGAACTCTGGAGTCCTCGAGGTGCCCCGTGGCGCCCCACTATCCGTCGGCCTCGCGCTTTCTGCTTGGCGTGGAGCGGGTGAGCGGGTCGGCGTCGACCAGATCCATTGTGGTGATCAAGCTCAGCCGATCGGTTGTCCGACATTGATATCGAGGGCGAGGAAGGTCAGGCTGCGGTTGCCGTCGGTGAAGATCGCCGGGCCACCCGCTTTGTAGAGTGCGCCGCCGCTGGGGGAGCCGTCGGGGTTGGTGGTCTGGGCTGGCGGCGGCCAGGCGTCGAGGGTGGCTGTGTGTGCGAGCGGGGTGGCGGAGGTGTAGGTGATGCCGTCGTAGATCACCACGGTGGCCTGCAGCCATGACATGTGGCTGTGGGGTGAGACCGGCGAGCGCTGGCAGGCCTAGGACCTGAACGCGGCCGAGGCGGCGAAGGTCGATCAGTACGTGGCGGCGGTGGAGGCGTTCGCGGCGAGCAACGCGGTCATCTTGGCGTGGCTGATGAGCTGGCCGGGGCACGATCGACAAGTTGATGGGCAAGAGCGACCTCGAGTTCGGCATCGAGGCCCTGTCGCGCACCCAACACCGGCGACGGGCCGACCGCGTCCTTCCAGTACGCGGTGGGCTGGCTGCGGCAGAACGACGTGCTGCTGCCTGCGATCAGCACACTGACCCGGCTGGTGGCGCGCGAGAGGGAACGCCACGCGTGAGCTGCACGACCCCCTGGGGCTCTGGCCGGTTTGGTGGGCAGTCAGGCCGGAAGGGCTGGGGTGTGCGGGTCGCGGGGAGCGTTCAGTGGGTGGTGGACCCAGATGTTGGGCTCGGCGTAGACGGCGCGGTCGTGGGCGAGGCTGGCCTGGACGGGCACGAGCGCGCCTGGCACGACGACGTCTCCGTCGACATCGAACGGTAGCCCGGTCCAGGCCCGCCACTGGGCCAGGGAGCCAGCCACGAGCATGGAGACGGGCGCGATGCCAGCGATGTGGCCGCCGGCGCAGATGTGGGTACGTAGCCAGGGATCGGCGGGCAGGCCGTCAGGGCGGGTGCGGGCGGCGTAATCGGCCATCGGGGTGTGTGGTTCGTGGTGTTTACGGGTGGGGCGTACAGGGGCGAGGACCTGGTGCAGGCCGGTGGTGCGGGCAGTGTCTTTCATCGCGGCCAGCAGGCGGCCGGCCAGGCCGGTGCCGCGCTGAGCGGGGGCGACCCAGATGCCGAGGGCGCCAAGGCTGTCTGGCGGGGTTCCATGGTGGAGGTCGGCGAAGGCCCAGGTGAGCATCTCGTCCCAGCCGCCGTCGGGTAGCCGGCCGCCGCGTTCGGGGGTGTGCAGAGCGAACGGTATGGCGTGGCCGCCGCCGACGATCGTCCCGTCAGGATCGACGGCTCGGAGGACGAACTGGGGGAAGCGTGTTTGCAGTCCTGCGAGGACGGACCAGCGGCCAGCCAGGTCGCCTTGCAGGAACGCCACTGACGGCGAGCCTTGGGTGACTGGGCGGGCGTCGGTGAGGTCGGGGCGTTGAGCGAGAGTGACGATGGTGACGGTGGGTAGCCGCTCCTGGTCCGGCCGTGTCGCGTGCTGCGAGGCTGGTTGCGGGGCTGGCTGGGCGGCTGGTTGTGGGGGTGGGGGTTGGGTGATCCGGGCCGATGTGCCCTGCGCCCCTGGTCGGCATGTGTGCTCTGGTTCGGGTGCGAGGAGCGGGGTGTCGGGGAAGAGATGGGCGATGGCCGCGGGCAGGTCGAGGTAGCCGTTCAGGCAGCGTTCGGGCCGGCCGTGGGCTTGATCGGGGGTGCAGGGCCGGGCGGTGGCCAGCAGCGCGTCGCGGACCGCGAGGGGGTTGGGTGGGTGGCCGAGGTGGCGTTGGAGGCTGACTAGCAGGGCGGCAGTGCCGGTGACCAGGGCGACGGCGGTGCAGGTGCCTTTGCGGGCTTTGATCCCGGCGTCGCCGGGGGTGGCGCCGAGCACGGCTTCGCCGAGGGTGGTGATGCCGTGCCCTGTGTAGGCGGGGCCGTGGTTGCTGAAGAAGAACATGGCGCCGTCGGCGCGGTGCGCCCCCACGGCCAGCACGCCGGGCAGGATCGCGGGGGCCAGGGAGTTGCGGCCGTAGTCGTTGCCGGCTGGGGCGCAGACCAGGACGCCCGCCTCGATGGCGTGGGCGATGGCGCGTTTGAGCATCGGGTCGGCATCGTGCGAGGCGGTGTGGTGGGCCGGGGTGTACTGGATGATGTTCGCGCCAGCCTCCAGGAGGTCTTCGATGGCGCGGGCGGCCGAGTGCGGATCGTGGGAGACGTGCTTGTCACCGTGGAATCCGAGTGTGATGAGACGGCAGCCAGGGGCCAGGCCGGGCAGGTTGCTGCCGGGCTGTCCGGCCAGGACGCTGGCGGTGAAGGTGCCGTGCTCGGCGAGTTTGACATCGTAGGGAGCAGGGGGGAGCCACCACGGCTCGCGCGCCTCGAGATTCGCGCCGGTCAGACAGGGGTGTGAGGTGTCGGGTGGGCCGTCGACGACGCCGACGACCACATCGGAGTGGCCGAAGGTGTGCCGGTGCAGGGCGGTGGTGCCGGGTACCGCTTGGGCGGGGTAGCGAGCCGGAGGTGTCACTGCCGGGCTTGAGGCGGCCGCCCGAACCCCCTCGCGCTGGGCGACCTCGTGCGGCGGTGGAGGCAAGGTGGTGTGGGACATCGGGCGGGTGCTCCTCGGACAACAGATGCGCTGGGCTACCTGGCGGACAGCATGGCCTGCTGGTGGCTGGGCAGGCAGTAGGCGGCCGGGTCGCCCGTCTTGGCGTTATAGAGCAGCCACACCCATACCCGGGCCAGGTGTTCGGGGGTGCGTGGCTCCAGCGTGATGGTGGTGTAAGGGTTGGCGAGCTGCTCACGGCGCACGGGCGGTGTCTGCGGCGGGAACGACGACATGCCTGCCTTTCCTTCCAGGTCTTCGCAGGGATACCCGGGTCAGGCTTCGGGCCAGGAGCGGACGGGGCCGAGGGTGACCGGCAGCACGTCCTTGACGTCGATGGTGAAGCGGTAGACGCGCTTGGCCCGCTTGCCGTTCTCGGGGTCGAAGAAGCGCAGCTTGACATCCCAGCAGTCGGAGTCGGGACGCCCGTAAGGGCTCTTCTCGGTTTCGATGTCTTGCAGGGCCATGCCGCGGCCGAGCGCCTCTTTCAGGGTTTCGCGGGCCTGGACGGCGTTGGTGGCGGCGAAGTTCAACGCGCGGTCGCGGCTGGTGGCGCCGAAGTTGCGCAGGTCGTAGTAGATGCGCTGCAGGAAGTCGGCCACCGCGTCGGCCAGGCGGCCGTCATCGTCATGGTCGTGGCGGCCGTCGCTGCGGCTGGTGCGCTGATTGTGCTCAGGGACGCCGCAGTCGGCCACCAGTGCATCGGCCAAGCTGGCCACCGACCAGCCGTACAGGCCGCGGGTCAGGTTGATCTCGATCACCGGGACGTGCTGGCCGTTGAACAACCGCACGGTGCGGCCAGGCAGCATGCCGGGCACCGAGACGCGGTCGACGAAATCGGGGTCGTCGTCGGCCTTCTGCTGACGGTCGAGGAACTCCACCAGGCGGTCGTAGACGCCCGGACCGTACCCGCCGACCGGCTCGATCGCATAGATGGGGGTCAGGTCCAGATTCAGCGTCCAGATCAACGGCCGCGCCTCGGAGGGGCTCTCACGCAGGTAGTCCACCATCTGGCGGGGGTCATACGGGTTGGCCGGCAGCGAAATCCCCTCTACCTCCACGGGGGGCATGAGCTGCTTGAAGGTGTCACGACGGGCTTCGGTGCCGAAGTCGTAGCCGAGCGTGCCGAGCGCGTACACCAGCCGCCGCGGTGCCGGACCGGCCGCGTCGGCCGAGACGGTCACCCCGGCACGCTCATCACCTGCGGCCGCGGAAGGAACCGCGGAAGGAACCGGGGAAGGGGCCGAGGTGGGGGCGGTCCTGATCGAGCTGACCGTCACGGCCGTCTCAGGGGCCGGGGCGGGGTCGGCGGCGCAGCCGCACCCCGCCGTGTCGGAGTCGGGACACGAGGCCACGACGCCGCCAAGCACATCCTCTCCGACAGAGCCGAGGACCGGGGAAAACGCAGAAGCAGAGGCGGACGTGGTGGTCACAGCATTCACCGCTTTCGTGATGTTGAGAGTTCCGTTCAGATACCGCACACATGCCGCCGCGTCTGTGCTGCCGGGTGGCGGGATGCAGCGGTCTGCGGTGGCCAGCAGCAGTTCCCCGACCGCCAAGGGGTCGGGTTTGCGGCCACGCCGCAGGTGCAGACTGAGCAGCAGTGCCGCCACCCCGGCCACGACGGGGGCGGCCAGGCTGGTGCCGGACATCCGCCCGGTGGCGCCGCCCGGGACGGCCACCCGGACGTTCTCGCCGGGAGCGAGCAGCCCCTGCCGGCGGCTGCCCGGCCCGAAGTTGCTGCTCGGCAGGGGCTGGCCATGCTCGTCGCAGGCGCCGACGGCCAGCACGCCGTCCAGCGCGGCGGGCACGTGATCGCACAGGCAGCCGTCGTTCCCGGCCGCGGCCACGACCAGCACGCCCTGCTCGCGGCAGCGGCGCACCGCCCGCGCCAGCACGTCCTCGGCCTCGCCTGGACCGGCCAACTGGCCGCCGCTGATGTTGACGATGTGCGCGCCGGCGTCGGCGGCCAGCTCGATCGCGCGCGCCAGATCCAGCTGGGAGGTTCTGCTCTGCTCGGCGAACACCGGCACGCTGACCGCCCGGCAACTCGGTGCGATCCCGGGGGCGGGTCCGTCGTGCCGGCCGAACAGCACCCCTGCCACCGCCGTGCCGTGCATGGCCTTGCGTCCCGCGACGTCTCTGCCGGGCCAGACGTCGAGCAACTGGGTCAGTCTCGCGCCGGCCAACACCGGATGGGCCTTATCGACTAGGCCGTCGACGACCGCCACCGTGATCCGGTCGTCGCCCGTCGTCCACTGCCACAACGCGGCCAGACCGCCGATCTCGGGAAGCTCGCCCATATCTTCTCCTGTCGCTCTGGGATGGCACGTGCCCGATCGGCGTTGCGGCCAGGGTGAGCGCCCGAACCCCGCTCGGGAAGCGCGCCGGGGCGCCGGGCGCTCACCGGTTCATTGGCTGCTACTCGTCGCCCTCATCGGCGAACGGGTTCTCGTGGTTTCGGAGCCAGGACTGCTCGATGCCGGCCTGCTCGGCCGAGGGCCCTCCGGTGATGGTGCGCTCGACCGGGACGGCCAAGCGCGGAAGATGCGTCTGCGACATGGTGCGGGTTCCTTTCCTGCTAGTGGATCATCCGCTGATCCACACCACCAATGCCTACTCAAAGTAATCACATTGAAACGGTCTGTGATGTGACGGGAGAGTGAGGCTCCTGTGACAACTGATCCATCAGCACCCCCTGCAGCCACGCTGCCAGATCCTGGCCGATTCCACTCGGCCAGGATCTGGCAGCAGGTCATGCCTGAGCCGTAGCCCAGTTCCTCCGGCAGGTGCTGCCCAGACGATGCCGGTGTGCAGTGTTGGCGCGCACGAGCCGCATCGCGTCGTTCTTCACGGCCGGACTTCGATCGACCTCTGGGAAGGATCGAACCGATTTGGGGCGCCGACACCGACCAGCTCGCCAGCCACTCAGGATGCCGAGGCGGGGTGAGGAACGAGAGCGGACCGCCGTGGGCGGTGGATGATGCTGCCGATGAACGGCTGGTCAGCCTTTGGGCGTCGCCGTTGATGGCCCGTAGCATTCGCCTCGTCGTGTTCGCGAAGCATCCGCAGGACAGTGGCCGGGGACGGGTGTCGACCCTTCTTCTTGCCCCCGGTGATGACCAGCCGGGCGGCGATGTCACGGAGGCGGAGGCCCTGGGCGCGCAGAGGGCCATGGACAGCATGTTCTCGTCGGTGACGGCGGCGCTCTCGGCGACGGAGGGGGCCGAGCCCAGCGCCATCATCGTGGTCTCGTGCCAGCAGGAGGACCGCAGACGGACCTCTCTGGTCGGCGGGCCACAGGTGGTGCGCCAGCGTCGGCTGCTCGTCGCCGGTCATGGGGAAACGTTGGCGCATCATTCGCTCCGTCCGGGAGGATCAGCATCGTGACCACTCCGCCGGAGGCGACGAACGGACCGCTCGAAGGTGACGAGCCCCCCGGCCCCATCAAGTAATCACCACAGGAGCAGACGTGACAGAAGAGCCGCAACGCCTGACCGCCGTAGAACGCCGCAGGGCGCAACTCGATCTCGTCCTGCGCCGCTGCGCCGCATCCGCCGCCGGGCCCGCACTCTGGACCGCACCCGGGCGCTGGCGCGGGCCGACGTCGAGTCGCTCCTCCCACCAGCCCGCGCCTGGGCTTGCGGGAGCGCACCCTGTTTCGGCTGCTGTACGAGAGCGCCGCCCGCGCCCAGGAGGTCCTGGCCCTTGACGTCGACGGCCTCGATCTGCGCAACCGCCGGGCCCGGGCACGGCGCAAGGGCGGCGCCGTCGACGTCGTCATCTGGCAGACCGCCACCGCCCGGCTACTGCCCCGTCTGCTGGACGGCCGCCGCGGCGGACCTGTCTTCCTCGCCGGCCGCCGCGCTCGTGTCGAGCTGCCGCCCGCAGACCTCGCCCCCGGCTCGGGTCGGGCCCGATTGTCTTACCGGCGTGCCGCCGAACTGTTCGAGGCCGCCACCGCCGACCTGCCTGGCGGGCCATGGACGCTGCACCAGCTCCGGCACTCCGCGCTGACCCACGCCGCAGAGGACGGCGCCAACACCTCCACCCTGCTGGCCTACTCCGGCCATACTTCCGTCGCCTCTCTGGCCTGCTACACCCGCGTATCCCCTGAGGGCGCTCGCCCGCTGGCAGAACAGCCGGGATCCGGCGACGCGACGCCGGTAACGCATACAACGGCAGGGGACTGTAAAACTAACGGCGGATCTGATGATCAAGGAAGAGACGCTTGATGTCCGAGACCGCCGTGGAGTCGCTGTCCATGAACGAACTGCCTGTCGAGCCGGACCGCTCGATGACGGACGAGCAA